>NZ_JBAMDD010000001.1:0-530907 GCF_036961565.1 Chitinimonas sp. JJ19 | reverse complement strand
TGAAAGCCACTGGGTGGGCCACGACCGCAAGAAGACGGTGGACCACGACGAGACGGTGCTGGTGAAGCATGACCGTACCGAGACGGTAGACAACAACGAGACCATCACGGTGCACAACGACCGCACCGAGCGGGTGGACCACAACGAGAAGATCTCGATTGGGGACAACCGCACGGAGGATGTGGGCAAGAACGAGACCATCAGCATCGGTGAGAACCGCACCGTAACGGTGGGCGACAACGAGACCATCAGCATAGGCAGCAACAAGACTGACGATATCGGCGACAACCTGAGCATCACGGTAGGCAAGGCCAAGACCGAGACGGTGGCGCTGGCGTCGATGGAGAACGTGGGCCTGGCGAAGATGACGAACGTGGGGGCGGCTTACAGCCTGAACGTGGGGGCGTTCATGAATACCTTGGTGGCTGCTTGGCAGAAGGAGCAGGTTGGCCTGAGCAAGGCGATTACCGTGGGGGAGACCTACGAGCTTCAAGCTGGGAAGAACCAAAAGATCACAATAGGCGAGGCTTCACAGATAGAAATCGGTGCCGACCATGAAGTGCTCATCAAACAGGACGAAAAGCGCCACGTGGAAGGAAACCGCAACACCACGGTCATGAAGGACAGGATAGAGGTGGTGAAGCAAGATGCGCAGACGCGCGTATCAGGTGATTATTCGCTGCTTGCCAAGAAAACGCTGAAAGTGGACGGACAGAAGGTCCACATCCACGCGGATACCGAAATCGTGCTGACCTGCGGTGCCAGCACTATCAAGATTGGGCCGGCAATCATTGAGATCAAAGCCCCCTTGGTCAAGATCAACAGCTAAGGAGCATGGAATGGGACAACCTGCTGCTCGTGTAGGTGATATGCATGCCTGCCCTATGGTCGACCCTGGACCCAAGCCGCACGTGGGCGGGCCCATCCTGCCAGCCGGCTGCCCCACCGTGCTGATTGGCGGCTTGCCCGCCGCCCGCCTAGGAGATTCAGCAGCCTGCGTGGGGCCGGTCGATACCATCGTGCAAGGTGAGCCTACCGTGTTGATAGGCGGAAAACCGGCAGCACGCCTGGGTGACAAGACTGCACACGGCGGCGTTATTGTTGCCGGCTGTCCGACCGTGTTGATCGGCCACCATGCACAGGGTAAATGCCTGGGCGCTGCGGCGGGCGCTGGCGGCGGGATGGTAGGCAACCATGCTGGCTGAACCGACGTTACCCACACCCAGGCAAGCTGCAGACAAGCTGCTGCCGCTGCTTGCACGATGTTCAGGCCGGCCTTACGCCGTGGTGGATGCCAGCCATGGTGAACAAGCATATGAGCTGATTACCCGCTGGGGAGAACACGCGCACTGTCTGTATTCTGGGCAGGAGGCCACCACACTGGCGCGATACGCGCCTTATTTGCTGGAGCTACGGGAGAACTCGGCAGCATTGATGGAGCTGCTTGAACAGGCATGGCAGCTGAACTGGGCAATTTTTGTGGACGGTGCAGCCGATTGGCAAAAAGTCAGATTGCAACTGAAAAAATCCTTGTTTGTTTTGGATGAAAACAAGGACAGGCATTACTTTAGATATTACGATGCCAGAATATTGCGATTATTCTTGCCAACGGCCAGCAAAGAACAGGCGGCGCAGTTTTTTGGGGAGGATATTTATGCATTCTATGCAAAAACAGTAAATCCCCAGCAGTGGGTAGAATACCGCCGCAGTTCACCCAAGGCCTTGAATTGGTTGACGGGCGAAATCAGTCTTACCGCAACAGCTTGGGCACCTTGAAAGGAATAGGTTTGGCGGATAATTTTATAGTCATTGGCGGGAATCAACAAAAGGCCATGCTGAAACTTAAATACGCCGAGCGTACGGCGGATTTACATGGAATACTGTGCCAGTCCGGTGCCTTGCCAAAAAACAGCCTATTGCAGGCACATGAAGCCAAGTTGTTATTGGCAACGGAGCGTGCTATCGATCTGGGCCTGAGCCACGTGAATGACATCGTGGGTTATGCTGCATTGGCATGCCTGTTTGGTGACGACTTTGACAAGGCACCAGCTGTTCGGCGCTTCTTTGCGCGCACCGATTTGCCGCCGGTAGGCAGTATTGTCCAAATGATGCGCGAGTTGCCCCTTGTTTATTGGAGCGTCGTGCAACAGCGCGGCAGTATGGTGACCAACTGATGACAACACCACTGCCTTCCAAATCAACGTGTATTGCCCAAATGGCGCCAGGCGTGGCAGCACTGAATGTATTGGCCAATACCGGGAATCTATGCCCCTTGCTGAATGAGCTGGGTATTACGGTGCCTTGCCCAGCGCCCGTCATTCCTGACCAAGCATGGTATTTGATTGATCGCAAGGTGCTTTGCGAGCTAATGTGCTGCTGTGCCGATTCTCCTAATACCATATTAAAAGAGGGGGTGCTGCAGAACGCCTATCAATCCTGCGTGGCCGATACGGTTGCAGCGGCGCGAGACACCGTGAAAGTCGGGCGCTATGTGCCGGAAGTCAATCATGATATGACACTGACGCCGCCTAAAGCCATTCTGCATAGCGACGGTAGGCCGGCAGTTTGGGGGGATAATGCACACTGGAAGCACTCGGCAACGACAGGGTTGGCAAAGAAGTATGCGGAAGAGCGGGCGGCCGCTGCCGCTGCTGGGCGAGCAAGGAATCCGCTAGTGCGGCGCCCTGATATCATTGCCGTCAAAAATCCGAATAAGCCGGTGAGCCAGGATAATATCGACCGGATATATGAGATGAAATTTGCAAATGACAGAGCGCAGCCAAATCAATTGGAAGACTATGTCAAGATTGCAGGTAATGATAAAAAGGTTGTCCGTATAGATGAGGAAGATTGCAATTGCGATGATGGCAAGCGCAAAAAGCAATTGGTACCTGCGGCAGCGCAGCGTTTGGCAGATATTAAGGATCGTGGTTATCAGCATGCTGCCAAGGTCGTGCCAATAGCTGCAGGCGCTGCTGGGGCAGTGGTGACTGGAGGGGCTTCATTGTCATTACCTGCAGCATTTGGGCGGGTATTGGGTGCAGCAGGATTGTAAAGGGAGAAACATGGAAGATATTGCCATTGAACTGGTTAAGCAGCATGCCGAAAATCTGGATAACGTCGCCATTTGGGGGAGAGTGCCTTATACCGAGGATGATTATCTGATCGGCAAGCTAGGTTTCGTTATCTGCCTGTATGTTGAAAACCCCCACGAGCAGGAAAGACGGGAGCGGCTGATGCAGGCAGCAGAACTTTATCGCCAAGCCTGCGGTGACAAAGCACCACCGCTATACGCTTGGGAGGACAGGCCGACTCGCGGGGTGCCGAGCAAGGGCATCGACTATGAGCGTGGCCTATCACGATTGCGTGGCCAGGGCTTCTCATTTCTGTTGACGCATAAGGATCACCATACGGCTGAGCACCACAATCTGGCGATACTCGCGCCGGCCGATCGTGGACCAGATATACCTGAGTTAGGATACTTCTATGCCACCCTACCCACGGGATGGGGCGTCAACGCGCATCCTTATCAATTTGTGCCGTTGATGCTAAAGCTATGCGAAATCATTCAACCTGTTCATGGCACCATAGGGATGGGATTGATTCCGCCCCCTTGGCAGGAAAGAGCCTATGATTGTGCTGAACAATTGTATCCTTTGCTTCATCAGCATATTGGCCTGGATGCTTATGTGCCAAGTACTTCCAATTTGCTGGGTGGCATGTCTAGTGTCAACTGGTTAAATGCGATTGATAACCAACTGCTTGAAAAGCTGGGTGGTATGGCGGCTCTACGGGCCAGCCTGCCGGAAACCGAATATCCGGTATACAACTTCGGCTCGGGCGTATTGATCCAGGCCGGGTCCGCGCCGGCACTGGGTGATAGGGAGGTTGGTGATTTGTTACCACAGTACCGGGCGGTGGCAAAATTCCTGAAGCCGATACGCGTGCCATTTCGCCCTGCTTCTCTGTATGTCCCGCCAGGTGCAATCAATAATGACGCAAGTGAAAGGCAAGCGGCGATTGAATATCTACAACGATTTGATGACTGACTGTGCAATAAATTTGCACAAGAGGAATGACGAATATGGCACTTGCAACAATTTTGCATGGCACTGTGCTCCGTAATCTGGGCGCCTTGTGGATCCCGGTTGAACTGGGCGCACCAGGGATCATAGAGCCGGATCCGGAACCGCTGGCTTGGTATGGTAGGCAGTTGGGCTTGATAGGCGAGGCGCAACATGAGCAGGACATGAGCGAAGCGCAGATCGCGCAGGCGATCAAGTTTGGTACGGAGGTGCGCCTGCTGGCGAACCGCTTGTTCCAGCATGGTACGCTGGCGGCCGGTACTTATCAGGTGCGCAACGTGATGCCTGCTGAGCTGACCTTCTACGAGGACATGGCACCGGTGCCCTGGATGCCCGATACGGATGTGTTCCCATTTGCCGTGACGCCTGAGCATCTGCGTTTGCTGGGGTGGGTGGATGCCTATGATGAGAAACCGTCCTTGCCATGCATAGATGGCAAGCGGCCTTATGGCAGTAGCTATTACGAGGCGGATATCGCGAGAATTCTGAATTGGGTCATCGAGCCGGATGAATATGGTGAGCCTGAAATGAGCCGAGAGCAGGATGAGCTGGCGGCGAAGCTGCACAGTGAAATGCTGTGGGTGATGATGGCGTTTCTGCAGCATGCCAGACTGGAAAGGCAGTTCACGGATTTGCCTGACCAATGATCGCCCCCCGCCCGATTTCGATCCGTTTGTAGTCGAGTTCGCTGGATAGGTACACTGTGATAGCTGCGGCTGGTCGGAGGGTACACAATTGCTACCGCTGGCCACGCCACCCGCTACGAGCTGGACGCCGACAACCAACCCACCGCCCGCATCGACGCCCTGGGCGGCCGGCTGGAATACCGCTACGACGCCCACCGCCGCCTGGTCGGCCTGATCAACCAGAACGGCACCCCCTGGCAGTTCCAGTACGACGCCCTGGACAGGCTGGTGGCCGAAACCAACTTCGAAGGCAAGTTCAGCGCCTACGCCTACAGCGCCGCCGGCCAGCTCATGGCCCAGCGCGAACTGCCGGCCCACCACCCGGACAGCATCCTCACCCGGTTCGAGCGCGACGCCCTGGGCCAATTGCTGGCCCGCCACACCCAGGCCAGCGGCCAGGCACTGCAACGCACCCGCTACCAGTACGACCCCGCCGGACAACTGCGCCGCACCAGCAACGCCGACGCCGCCATCGACTTCGCGTACGACCCGCTGGGCAACCTGCTGCAGGAAACCCACACCACCCACTGGCGTGACGAGGAAGGCAAGCGGCAACCCCGTGTACAGCAGCTGAGCCACCAGTACGATCCCCTGGGCAACCGCATCGCCACCACCCTGCCCGATGGCCGTACCCTCAACTGGCTGATGTATGGCAGTGGCCACCTGCACCAGATCAAACTCGACGGCGAACTGATCGCCGATATCGAGCGCGATGCCCTGCACCGTGAGGTGAGCCGCAGCCAAGGCAGCCTGTACAGCCAGTTCCAGCTCGACACCATGGGCCGCCTGCTGGACCACCGCGTCAGCGCCCGTAACCTGGGCCAGCAGCCCCGGGTCGGTGTCGGTGCCCAGCACGGCAGCCGCATCGCCCGCCACTGGCGCTACGACCGCGCCGGCCAGGTGCTGGAGATCAACGATGCCCGCCGTGGCCGTACCGAGTACCACTACGACGCCCTCTCCCGCATCCGCTTCACCACCGGCCCCAAGCTGGCCGAACAGTTCGAGTTCGACCCCGCCCACAACCTGCTGCCGGCCAACAGCCACAGCCCGCTCAAGGACAACCGCGTCACCGTCTTTGAAGACAAGCGCTACCGCTACGACAGCCATGGCCGCCTAGTAGAAAAGCGCAGTGGCAGCAGCCAGAACAGCACTGTGCTGCAACTGGAATGGAACGCCGAACACCAGCTGGTAAAAGCCACCACCACCCGCAGCAAGGGGCCAGGCCAAGCCAACCGCATCACCGAAACCCACTACGGCTACGATGCCCTGGGCCGCCGCATGAGCCGGCAGAGCCGCGAGTGGATTGCGCCAGCTGGCAGCCCCACTGACGCTCCTGCGCATACGCCCCCCGGCGCCAGCGCCTGGTTTGTGTGGGACGGCAACCGGCTGCTGCAGGAAATCCTGGTCAACCCGCAGGCCGCCGACCCGGCCCAGCGTAGCCAAACCCACACCACCGTCTATGAGCCCGACAGCTTTATCCCCCTGGCCCGGCTAAGCTGGCGTACCGCCGCCCAGGACACCGCCCTGGCCCCTCCCCTGCCTGCCGACTGGATGGCGCAACGGATCGCCTTCTTCGACCAGGCCCAGGCCACCTATAGCCAGCAGCACGGCTTGGCACCGGACGATGAGGACTTCCTGCAGCAGACCGCCCAGGCGCAAGCAGGCCAGCCCGCAGCCCCGCGCAACCCGGTAACCATCACCTGGTACCAGTGCGATCACCTGGGCACGCCGCAGGAACTGACGGCCGCCAACGGCGATATCGTCTGGCAGGCCAGCTACAAGACTTGGGGCAATACGGCCACGGTGGAGTGGATTGCCGCGGACGGCGCGACACAGACACGACAGCTAGCCGACCCGGCTGCCTTCGAGCACGCGCAGATACAGCCTTTGCGTTTCCAGGGCCAGTACTTCGACGCGGAGACGGGGCTGCATTACAATCGGTTCCGGTACTACGATCCGGATGTGGGGCGGTTTGTATCGAATGATCCGATTGGGTTGGCGGGTGGCGTCAATCTGTATCAATATGCGCCCAATCCATTAACTTGGATTGATCCGCTAGGGCTAACGGTTCGACCCGGGGGCGCCTGTAAGCATGACTCGGGTTCACACGGTGAACTCAGCCCAAATGCTAATCGAGCGCAAGGGCATCAGAACATTAGAAATGATGGATTTATTCAATCCCACCACCCGGTACAGAATGAATGGGCTGAGAGAAACATCGTCGGCTACGACAGAAATTCCGCCCCAGGAGTACTCCTGCCATCTGCCAGCGGTAACTCCCATGCAAAAATATCTGCAGCTCAACGCGCAATGCGCCGGTCTTTAGATGCTCAGCCTGGTGGAAGATGGGGATCAACAACACTAGCTCAAGAATTTAATATTGGGTACAAGCAGATGATTGATGCTGGAGTACCAAAGCAAGTTGCTCAGCGTGCAATTAAGAAGAGTTACAAGTATTTCGACTGTATCGGAGCCTTCTCATGATAACGTTTTCCAACGTACCAAGCCTACCTAGAACGCTGATTGGTGCAACTGATGAACAGTTGAATGGGGTCGAGAGATCGATAAACTCCCCCCTGCCTACTTACTATCGAGAGGCTTTAAAGATAACGAACGGGCTCCTATTAGACTCAGGCCTTTCAATTTACTCCACAGATGATATCATTGAGCGCAATGAGACCTATGAGATAAAAGAATATTGCAATGGCTTTCTTTTAATAGGTGACGATAGTGGAGGAAGGGGGTTTTTAATTAAGATCAGCGACCCTCAGACCTCCGTCTACAGCTCCGGCCTTGGTGACCTTGAGCCTAGCACATTTAAGGTAGTAGCCCATTCATTAGAAGATTGGATAAACCAAGGGCTACCGATCTAAAACTGCCCGTAGGTTACGAATACAGCCTGGCGCTCGACTATACGGGCTTCCTGCAGCAAAAAACGGAGGCGCAAGCAGCCCCGGTGCAGAGCCACTGAATCCGGTAACCATCACTTGGTACCAGTGCGACCACCTGGGCACACCGCAGGAACTGACGGCCGCCATCGGCGATATCGTCTGGCAGGCCAGCTACAAGACCTGGGGCAATACCGCCACGGTGGAGTGTGTGGCGGCGGATGGCGCGACACAGACACGACAGCTGGCCGACCCGGCTGCCTTCGAGCACGCTCAGGTGCAGCCCCTGCGCTTCCAGGGCCAGTACTTCGACGCGGAGACGGGGCTGCATTACAATCGATTCCGGTACTACGATCCGGATGTGGGGCGGTTTGTATCGAATGATCCGATTGGGTTGGGGGGTAGGGAGAATACCTACCAGTACAGCGTGAATCCTATTGATTGGATAGATCCACTGGGTTTATGGGGACAAAACCCCATAACAAAATATCGCTATCAATCAAATGGATCGCTTAAAAGCGTAACTGCAAAAATACGACAGGAAGATCTCAATACAGGCACCAGCACAAATGCCAGCTCAAGAGACCATGCCCGTACCTTGGGCAACTCCACCGACGATGCAGGCCACGCCATCGGGTGCCGTTTAGGAGGCAGCGGAGGGAAAAGTAACATATTCCCACAGACGCCAAATATAAATCGCGGTGTATTCAGAGATTTTGAAGCATCCATTGCGCAACAAGTCGCAGCGGGAAAGAATGTGATTGTCCGTGTTGTTCCACAATATAGCAATGGATCTACGAGGCCGCACTCTATTCTGTATCAAGCTAGGATTGACGGCAAAACCATAACCAGGACATTTGACAACCCCTGCCCTTAGAAAGGAATAGTATGAACGCAGTTACTACAGTGGAAAGCTATTTGGCTCGCATGAAAGAATGGGAAAGTAAGCATCGCGCCCGCACTCGGTCAGAGCAATACAAGTCCGATGATGCCTATCGAGAGAGTCAAAAATCCGAGTCAAAAAAAGAACTCCTAGACATCTTCCAGGAATTCGTAGAAGACGGCGCTAACAATCGACTTAGTGAGTCTAGACTGTCTATTCTTGCAGTCAGTTCACCTTCCGAATTCAGTCAAGTCATTATCAATAGCGAAGAAACAAACAAGCAAGCTATTATTTACACTAAGCAGCTAGATGGTTTCGAAGAGCATTTCAAATTTACTTTGAAATCCTCTCAGGGAGAATGGAAAATCAGTAAGCTCGCTGTAAGTCTGGACGGAGTCAAGTGGGAAGCGCGTCGATCTTTGTAGTCATTGTAGAGTGGCAACCGGCTGCTGCAGGAAATCCTGGTCAACCCGCAGGCCGCCGACCCGGCACAATGTAGCCAGACCCACACGACTATCTACGAGCCAGACAGCTTTATTCCCCTGGCCCGGCTAAGCTGGCGTACGGCCGCCCAGGACACCACCCCGGCCCCTCTGACCTGCCCGGGGATTTTCGGACCAGCTAAAACTTGAGAGACTGGCCTCATGCAACCGGAGAAGGTGCCATGAGGAAGTGGGGAAGGAATCCGTCGGACGGCATAGGAAAAAAACCCGCAACGCCGAGAGCGATGCGGGTTTTTTGGACCCCCTAGGAATTCCTAGGAAGAGTATCTGGTGCCCGGGGTCGGACTCGAACCGACACGCCTCGCGGCGGGGGATTTTGAGTCCCCTGCGTCTACCATTTCACCACCCGGGCAGGTCGTGAGGGTGCGGATTATGGCCGAGCTGGGCGCTGCGGTCAATCACCCTTTAGCTGCAAGGCCCGCTCGTACAGCGCGTTGCGGTTGCCGCCAGTGATTTCGGCTGCCAGCTTCACCGCCTGTTTCATGGGCAACTCCCGCACCAAGGGCGCCAGCACACTGTCGAAGCTGGCAGCATCGTCTGCAGCCTGCTCGGGTGCAGACTCCACCAATACCACCAGCTCACCGCGCTGCTGGTTGCTGTCTGCCGCCACCCAGCTTGCCAGTTCCGCCAATGGGGCGCGGCGCAGGGTCTCGAAGGTCTTGGTGAGCTCACGGCACACCACCGCTACCCGGTCTGGTCCAAACACCTCAGCCATATCGGCCAGGCTTTCGGCGATACGGTGTGGTGCTTCGAAGAAGGCGATAGTGTGCGGCAAGTCCTTGAGTGTCTCGAATTCCTTGCGGCGCGCGCCGGATTTGGGCTCGGGGAAACCATGGAACTGGAACCGGGGCGATTGCATGCCTGCACCGGCCAACGCGGCCAGCAACGCCGATGCGCCCGGTATGGGCACAACCTTGTAGCCCGCGGCGTGCACAGCAGCCACCAGACGGGCGCCGGGGTCGCTGACGGCGGGGGTGCCGGCATCCGATACCTGGGCCACTGCCTGGCCTTCTGCCAGCCGGGCGATCAGCTTCTCCGCAGCTTCGCGTTCATTATGTTCACGCAGCGACATCATGCGGGTATCGATGCCAAAGTGTTTCAACAGTTGCCCGGTCACCCGGGTGTCCTCGGCGGCGATCAGATCGGCACCAGCCAAAACGGCCTGCGCGCGCGGTGTTAGATCACGCAAGTTCCCGATGGGCGTAGCCACCACATATAATGCGGGACGATCTATCGGATACGGCTCCTCATGCACGGTATTGCTCACCTTGAAGTGAATAGCGCCCCAGTGGCGCTGCCTGCCACCCTTGCTGTGTTGCAAGAGACCAGGCGGGATGAAAAACGCCCGCTAGGCTCAGGCAGCCAGGGGCACAGTTTGCCCAGCCTGCACAGGCTGATATTGGCAACAGCGGCACTACTCTACCTTGCCACTCCGGCCCCTGCCAGCGCCGAGGAGCCTGCGCCTGCCCCGCCAGTGGCCGAAGCCGATGCGCCCGGCCCCCATATTGCGCTGATATTGCCAACGGATTCCAAGCAGTTGGCGGCACCTGCCGATATCGTCCGGCAGGGTGTGATGGCGGCAGAAGCCCGCCTGGGCGATGACAACACCCCCAAGGTCAGGCTCTATCCCACCGGCGCGGGTGACGAGGAAGGCATATTGGCCTACCGCCAGGCAGCCGTTCGCGGGGCCGTGGGTGTCATCGGCCCGCTTACCCGTGGCGCCATTGCCAAGCTGGCAGCCTTTGGCAAGCTGGATGTGCCAGTACTGGCGCTCAATACCCTGGACGAGACGATTACCCCGCCGACCAATCTGTTTGCGCTGGGTTTATCCATCGAGGCGGAAACCCGCCAGATCGCCCGCAATATGCAGCGCGATGGCCGCAAGATGCCGGTGCTGATCGAGACTGAAGGCCTGCTGGCCAAGCGCATGCGCGAGGCGTTTACCGCCGAGTGGCAGCTGCTTACCGGCAAGGCGCCCGATGTGATTGCCCTGGGTACGGACAAGGACGCCGTCTGGAAGCTCAAGGAAACTGTGGCCGCCCTGCGGGCCGACGCCCTGTTCATGGCAGCAGACCAGAAGAAGGCTAGATTGATACGCCCCTATATCGGCACAGAGCGCCCCATCTATGCCACCTCGCAGGTCTGGAGCGGCAAGTTTGGCAAGCAGGCCGGCGCCAATGTCGATCTGCTGGGCGTGAAATTTGTGGACATGCCCTGGCTGCTGGAACCCTACCAGCCCGATGTACTGGCCTACAAGCAGGCCGACAAGCCGCTAGGCCCCGATATGCAGCGCCTGTATGCGCTGGGGATAGACGCCTACCGGCTCAGCCTGCTGCTGCTGGTTTCTGCCCCCGGTGCCGCCATCGAGGTCCAGGGTGTCAGCGGTGTGCTCAAGCTCTCGGCCAACCGCCAGTTCAGCCGCGAGCTGATGAGTGGTGAAGTGGGCGGCCAGCCGCGCACCCCTGCCCCACCCAAGCTGGAAGTACCACCCGAACCCGCCCCGTCGGCTGAAGAAGGCATCACTGCCACGACCCAGCCAGCAGAATAATGGCCGCGCCCACGCTGGCCCAGCACAAAGGTGCCGCCGCCGAAGCACTGGCGGCGAACTTTCTGGCCGCCCGGCGAGTCAGCATCGTGGCGCGCAACTGGCGCTGCCGCATGGGCGAGATCGATTTGATCTGCCAAGACGGCGGCACCTTGGTGTTTGTAGAGGTGCGCAGCCGTGCCAGCGGCCGCTTCGGCTCTGCCGCCGACAGCATCACTGCCCGCAAGCAGGCCAGGCTGGTGGCGGCTGCCCAGCACTATCTCGCCACCCTCAAGCGCGTTCCGCCCTGCCGCTTCGACGCCATACTGATCGATGGCGATGCCGAGCCACAATGGCTCAAGCACATCATCGAGCTCTAACCCCCGCAATACCGTAGCGAAAGATTCCCCGATATGGATTTGATAGACCGCGTCAACCAGCACTTCCTCGACAGCATCGCCACGCTGGAAGACGCTCGCGAGCTGCTCTCTGCCCCGGTGGCAGTCGCCGCCGAGCGCATGGTGGCGGCGCTGATGGCTGATCACAAGATTCTGGCCTGCGGCAACGGTGGCTCGGCTGCCGACGCCCAGCACTTTGCGGCCGAAATGGTGGGCCGCTTCGAAAAAGAGCGCCCCGGTCTGGCGGCTTTCTCGCTCACCACCGATACCTCGGCCATCACCGCCATCGCCAATGATTACGATTACGACCTGGTGTTCTCCAAGCAGGTGCGCGCACTGGGCCAACCGGGCGATGTGCTGCTGGCCATCACCACCTCAGGTAATTCGGTCAATGTGATCGAAGCGGTGCACGCCGCGCACGAGCGGCAAATGACGGTGATTGCGCTGACCGGCAAGGATGGTGGCAAGATGACCGAACTGATGACCGGCGACGATATCCAACTCAACGTCCCCAGCATGCGTACTGCACGCGTGCAGGAAGTCCACGCCCTGCTGATCCACAGCCTGTGCGATGCCATAGACTGCATACTGCTAGACGGAGAATAAGCCCCATGACCAAGCGACTGACCGCCCTGACGATAGCCCTGCTGGCCGCTAGCCAGCTGACCGCCTGCTTCCCGCTGGTGGTAGCTGGTGCCGCCACTGGCGTGGCTGTCTCGCAGGATCGCCGCCCCACCTCAGTCATCTGGAACGACCAACAGATACAAGGCCGGATTGCTGATCGCATCGCGGCCAAGTTCGGCACACTGAGCCACGTCAACATCACCAGCTACAACCGCAGCGTATTGTTGACTGGCGAAGTGCCTGACGACACCACCCGCGCCGAGGTGGAAAAAATGGCCCGCGAGACCCAGGACGTCAAACAGGTCTACAACGAGATCGCCGTAATGCTGCCATCCAGTATCACCTCCCGTGGCTCGGACACTGCTCTGACCACCAAGGTCAAGGCCCGCATGATGGATGCCAAGCGTTTCTCGCCCATGCACGTCAAGGTCATCAGCGAGCGCAAGCAGGTGTTCCTGATGGGTTCAGTCAAGCAGCAGGAAGCCCGCGACGCAGCCGACATTGCCAGCCAGACTGCCGGGGTGGAGAAAGTCGTCACCCTGTTCGAATACATCGATTAAACGCCGCGGACACCCAGCGGCGGACCAGAGAGGGTCGAGTACAAGGCGACCGACGCAGGCAAGAACGGGTTAATACCAGGGCGTCCAACGCAGTACATGACTCTCTCCGGGCCAGCCCTACAGGTTCTCGTCCGGGTTCCGGGCATGCCCGGAACGACGGTGTGAAAAAATCGTGAACAGACGCTTAGGCTACTCGCCGCCGCTGCGCCAGCACGCCAACCTCCACCGCTGCAATGGCCTTGGCCTGATTCATATCGTCGACATAGCCTATGCCATAAAGGCAGCAGGCCAGTTGATTCACAATGGGTGTGGGTACCGGCACATCACCCGCCAACACGGCCTGTATCCAGCGCGCCGTTGCGGCGGCATCCAGGCTGGCCGGCAGTATGCCGGTGGGGCTGAACGAGCCATTTTCAGCGCGGAACAATATTTCCTGCTCACCATCGCGCAGCAGGTCTATCTCGGGTCGGTGGCGCGGGTCGGCAAAAGGCTCCCCCTCGGTGCCCATCAGTACCAAGGCGCGACGCCTGCGGCCCAGGCAGATCAGCCGAAAGCGCTCCAGCCGGTCGGCATGGGTGGCGCCTATCACGGTCAGCGCCCGGCCATCGTCAAACGCTTGCAACAACTTGGCCGCCTGATGCCCCAGGTGCCGCACGCCCAGGCGGGCGCGCAGAGCCAGCAGACCCGCCAGCCCCGGCGCCAGCGCCCCAACAGGCACGAACACCAGCCCTTCGCGCGCCAATACTTCATCAGCCCGCGCCAGATTCGCCACTGGCATGATGCCCAGCTCGCGCAACACATAGGCAGTCGCTACCCGCCCGTGGCCATCCAGTTCGCCGTGTAGCAGCACCGGTATTTCAAACCGCCGCAGTAGCAAGGCCAGCAACGGGGTCAGGTTGGGAAAGCCACGTGCACCACCATAGGTGGGGAGTACCACGGCCGGCTTCTCGCCCCCCGCCAGCTTGGCCGTACGCGCCGCCAGGGCTTCGGCTGCGCCATCAAGCTCATCAACGTGCTCGCCCTTGAGACGCAGTGCCATCAGCAAGGCACCCAGCTCAAAATCGGGTATGCCGCCATCCAGCATGGCCGCAAACAGGCTGCGTGCTTCGTCCTGATTCAGATCGCGCGGGTCGCTGCTTGTCATGGCTTTCAGCAGCCGGGTGTAGCTCATGCCTTGTCTCCTTATTGTGGATGGCAGCAGCTACCCAGCAATGGCCGTGCCATCTGAACAAGGCGGTTTTAGGGGAATGCCAGGGCGATTTGGCGCTGCCAAGGTGCATAGCCAGCCTGCTTACGCACCAGTACCGCACAGCGGGCAGGCGCCAAGGTCGCTAAGGTAGATAATCGACCAGCAGGCCGCTGGTGCGCCGCAGGCGTTGCGACAGCAAGCGCCCCAGGCGGCGTAGTATCTTGAGCGCTATGACGGGCCGCTCAACACACAAGCGGTCAAACGCCTCGCGTGACAACAGGGCAATCTGGGTATCCACCGGCGCCATCACCGTGGCCGAGCGTGGTTCGCCATCCAATATGGCCATCTCGCCAAACACCTTGCCTGCCGACATGCTGTACAAGGGCTTGCCCGAGGCCTCATCGTTACGCTTGGTCACGATCAAGCGGCCATCGAGCACCATACCCATATAGCCGGCGGCCTCGCCCTCTTTGAACAGCACCGTACCCGCCGGCAGGGCAAATGCCTTGAGCTGGGTGGCAAGATGGCCGATTTCGGCACCATCCAGCTCAGTCAGCGCCTCGCTCACATCAAGCTTGGCGCGCAGGCTGGGGGTATTGAGCAGGTCGAAAGCATCCAGTTTCAGGGCTTTCAGGCTGGTATCGGCTTGTGACATGGTCGTTAGGCAAAGCGCTATCAGGTAACTTCATTCTAGGCCCGACCAAGCCCGTGCCGCCATCAATACCCGACTGCGGTCAACGCCCGCTGCCCAAGGGCAGCCAGCCGCGCTACAGTAGCGCCATGCTTGATCTTATCGATACCCATTGCCACCTTGACGCCCCCGAGTTCGACGCTGACCGCGATGCTGTGGTGGCGCGGGCGTGTGATGGTGGCGTGCATACGCTGGTCGTGCCCGCCATCTCGCTGGATACCATTCCCGCCACGCTCGCCATGCGCCAGCGCTATGGCTGCCCGGTTGCGCTGGGCTTCCATCCCATCTACGAGCGCAGCCACCGGGATGCCCACCTGCCTGCGCTACAAGCCTTGATCGAAGCCGAGCGCCCGGTCGCCGTGGGCGAGATAGGCCTGGACTTTTTTGTGCCGGGCCTGGATGCCAACCGCCAGACCGAGCTGTTTGCCGCCCAGCTCAAGCTGGCCCGCGACTTTGACTTGCCGGTGCTGCTGCATGTACGTAAATCGCAGGATCAGGTTCTGAAGCAGTTGCGGCGCTTTGGCATACGGCGCGGCATAGCGCATGCCTTCAACGGCAGCCCGCAACAGGCAGATGCCTATATAGCGCAGGGCATGAAACTGGGCTTTGGCGGCAACCTTACCTTCGAGCGCGCCCTCAATATCCGCCGGCTGGCCGCCACCCTGCCATTAGACAGCATCGTGCTAGAGACCGACGCCCCAGATATCTCACCCGAGTGGGCCTATCAGCAACGCAACGAGCCAGCCTACCTGCCGCGCATAGCCAGCCTGTTGGCCGAACTGCGGGGCATGGACCCCGCCAGCCTGGCCCAGGCCACCAGCAAAAATGCACGAGCGGTACTCGACCTGCCAGCTATGAAAGATTAGGCTAATATATAAATTCAAACATCTTAGAGAACGCCATGTCACTCTCTCGTCTGCTGCTGCCTATCGTGTGCTGCCTGACCTTGTCTGGCGCCTCGGCGGCCGAGGCGACCTGGCGTTTCTGCCACGAGGATAACGAAACCTACCCGTGGATCATGAAAGACCGCGAAGGTCTCTACGCCACCATGGCCAAATTGGCAGCCAAGCGTGCCGATGCCCGTATCGAACTGGTATGGCTACCCTGGAAGCGCTGCCTGGCTGATGTCAAGAGCGGCATCATGGATGGCGTGGTAGGTGCAGGCTTTCTGCAGGAACGTTGCGAGATTGGCGTATACCCAGGCGAGCCTTGCAAGCCCGACACGACCCAAAGGCTGTATATCGACCGCTTTCCGCTCTACCGCAACCGCGCCAGCACGCTGGGCTGGGATGGCCAGAAGGTGATGGGCCAGCGTAAACCTATTGCCGTGCAGCCGGGCTTTGTCGCAGCACGCATGCTCAAGCAGATGGGTGCCCAGGTAGACGAGACCGACAAGGAGCCCTACCAGATACTGCGTAAGGTATCGGCCGGCATGGTTGATGGCGCGATACTGCAGGCACCGGTAGCCGACCCCCTGCTCAAGGAGGTGGCTGATTTCGGCGCCACCATTGAGCGGCTGCCCATCTCGTTCCAGGAATACCCCACTTACCTGGTGGTATCGCACCAGCGCTACAAGGCCGACCCCAAGCGCGTCAAAGCCATCTGGCAGGCCTTTGTGCAGGCGCGAGACTCCAACGAATACCAGGCCGCCAAGGCCAGCCTGAATTATAACGAGGCCGACTGAGCGTCAAACCGCTTCAGGGCGTGCCACCCCACCTTAGGCTACCGGCACAACCCGCCAGCGATCCCGTGCAAACCCAGCCTTGCCTCGTACTGGCACCCCGTGGTGCGACTACTGCAGGTGCTTGACGTCAAATCGCAGCGCGGCATGGCTAGCCGCGCGCAGCATTGCAGACCGGGCACGCGGTATCGCGCTTGAAGCGCAAGGTGCGCCAGTTGTGGCTGCGCAAATCCAGCGTCACCAGCTTGCCTAGCGGGGTATCGGGCATACCCACCAGCAGCTTCAGTGCCTCGGCCGCCTGCATGGCACCAATAATGCCGACCAGAGGTGCAAACACCCCGAATGTGGCACACGGACCATCGCTGGCCTCGCCTTCCTCGGGGAACAGGCAGCGGTAGCAGGGACTATCCGCCACACGCGTATCAAACACCGCAAACTGCCCATCAAAACGCACCGCTGCCCCTGACACCAAGGGCTTGCCCTGTGCCACACAGGCCCGGTTGACCGCATGGCGTGTGGGGAAGTTGTCAGAGCAATCCAGCACCACATCAGCCCTGGCCACCGCTTCCATCAAGGCTTCGCCAGCCAGCCGCAGGGCCATGGGCTCTACCCGTACCTGAGAATTGATGCCGGCCAGCGTCTGGCGGGCAGAGTCAACCTTGCTCAGCCCCAAGCTATCCTGCCGATGCACGATCTGCCGCTGCAGATTGGTCAGTTCCACCGTGTCCGCATCGGCCAGCATCAAATGGCCCACCCCAGCAGACGCCAGATAGAGCGCGGCGGGCGAACCCAACCCACCCACCCCGATAATCAAGGCCGTGGCATCGGCCAGCTTGCGCTGGCCCTCGATGCCAACTTCATCCAGCAGGATATGGCGGCTGTAGCGCAGCAGTTCGTCGTCAGAGAAATCGTGAGGCATAGCGTGCTCTGGCCAGCGGGTAGTCGATACCGCAATCATACGCCGCTAGCCGGCCACCTTGCGCATCAGCATCTCCATGGGGCCACGTTCAAACCAGCGCGACCATAGATTGGCATAGAGTACGGCACCCGTGCAGAACAGCAAAGACGCCAGCAGCACCGACTGCGGCGACTGGCTGCCCAGCATGCCTAGTGCCTCCAGAATGCCCATGCCCAGGAGAATATGCGCGATATACAGGGTCAGCGTTTGCCTACCAGTACAAGTGAGCAAGGCCAGGCAGTTGCGCGCCATACCTGGTCGCCGCGCCAACTGCTGCCCTAGCCACAGGCACGCCCCCAGCGCCAGGCAAGCTGCCCCACCACCCGCCAGCATATACAGCGGCACAGGTGGTATTGGCGCCGTACCCAGCAAGCCATGCAAGCCTGGATGTGCAGCCAGCAGGCTACGCAAACCAGCTGAAAGCCCGTGGGCCAGCACCATGGCCAGCGCCCCCCAGGTCATCAATCGACGCTGTGTGGCCGCGTCGTCCAGTCGCAGGCGTCCCAGCCGTATACCCAGTACAAAGAAGGCCAGCCAAGGCAGCAAAGGGTGCCAGCCATTGAACAGCAGGTTGCGCGCAAACCCTGGCAGAGTCCAAAAGTCGACATAGCCCAAGCTAGCCCAGTCCCAGCCCTTGCCATAATCCAACAGACAGGCCAGCACCACAAACCCCGCTACCAGCAGGCCGATCAGGATATGCAGGCTACGGTTGCGCCAGCCCAGGCAGCATACGCCCAGGGCAAAGTAGCAAGCGTAGTAATGCAGGATGTCGGCCACGAACACGCTGTAGTTAAGTAGCCCCAGCACCAGCAGGAAGGCAGCCCGACGCCAGGTGGCCAAGCGCAGTGCGTCAAATGCACCACGTGCGGCCGCAACACTCAGGCCCACACCGGCCAAGGTGACAAAGGTAGCCGATGCACGCCCTTCCAGCAGGTCAAACCAGCTACTCCAGCCCTGCTCTGTTACTGGGCCCATCATCGCCAGCCTGAAATTCACCAACAGCATGCCGGCAAACGCCAAAAAGCGCGCCAGATCCAATCCATCCAGGCGCGCTGATTCAGTTGCATTACGCATGCTGCCTCCTTACACCCAGCAAGGCCTGCACGGCACGCAACACGGTCTCCACTGTGGCTGGCGCGGTGGTACCAGGCAGCAGCACAGTACGGAATGCCGCGCCCTCTATGATATCCAGCACCGCCTCGGCGGCCTCCGCCGCCTGCCAGACACCAGGCGCACTGCCCGTATCGGCGGCATGTTGCAGCACATGCGCCAGGGCAACCGCGAGATACCGGCGGTTGTCGGCAAAGTGCTGCGCCACCCGCGGATTGCGCACAGCCTCGGCCATGACCTCTATGGTCAGCACCACGGTCTCTTGCTGCATGCAATTGGCTAGGTAGCGCCGTACAAATACGTCCAGCGCCGCAATAGCGTCGGGCTCCGTCCTCAAGCCTTCGATCAGCAGTTGCAACTCAGCGGCTTCCAGCGCCGCAATCTCAATGATCAAGGCCTCCTTGCCGCTGAAGTGGTTATACAGATTGCCCAGGCTGACCCCAGCCGCCGTGGCGATGTCGCGCATGCTGGTCTGGTGAAAGCCATGCTGGGTAAAGCAAGTCAGTGCAGCGTCCAATATGTGCAAACGCCGTAGCTCAGTCTTGTCCGAGCGCGGCAGCTTTTGTTTTGTACTCATGCTTGATATCCTCCTTATCAAATCATGAACGAACATTCGTTCATTCATCAAGCGCGCTTGTGCCAAGAAAACCGGGCCGGTGCCCGCTCAAGTCAGCGCAGGCACCGGCCCAGGGTTGATTGTCAGTCCAGGCTTACATAACGGGCACAGTGATCGGACGGCGCCACCACAGAAGGATCACGCACTGCCAGAGGCTTGCCATCCAGCGTAAAGCCCATAGGGCGCACAATCCGCTCGGCATCGCCCAGATCTGCCGCCAGCGCGCCACTGATGACCACATGGTCTATGCCCTTGGTGTAACCGCAGTGCCAACTACCCGCCACTAGCCCGTCGCCACCCTCACCGTCTTTGCGCAGATGATCCAGCACCACTATGGTGCTGCCCTCAGGCTGGTTGTCGTTCCATTCCGGCAGCATGGCCGAGACAACCGCATTCTCACGCGTGCCAAACTGCACCAGCGGCTTGGTGCCGTAGCTATCCCGCTCCCTCAACAGACTGCGGTTGAAGTCACCTATCACCACAAAGCGCTTGCCCGCGCGCTCGTCTATCCATCGCTCCAGCAAGGTGGTCTGCTGTGCCAGGGCGCTGCACGCCTGGTTTGGTTTTTGTCCGCTTGGCTGATCCATGGGCTGCGACCGGCAACCCGCCTTAAGGTGCACCAGCAGGAAATCCGTCGCCTTGCCATTGAGCTTGGCGCTGAAAGTCAGGCCTGGCCGCAGCGGCCGCTCACCTTCCAGGGTCAATTCCAGCACCGGCTTGATCGACGCGGTATCCAGCTTGATGCCAGCCGGCTTCCATGCCACCCCTACCTGCTGCGGCATGGCAGGCACGCCGGGCATGTCCGCCGTAGTCCGCACCTTCCAGCCCTCAGGCAGGACTGCTTGCACGGCTGCATCGTTGCTGACTTCCTGCAGTGCCACCAAGGTCACGCCGGCCTTGTCCAAGGCAGCAAACCCCTCACGCAGCCCTTGCAGCTTGCGTTCATACTGCTTCCAATCAGCCAGGTCGGGCGCAACCCGGCAGGACGAGGCCTGCTGGTTGGGACGCTGGTAGTACACCTCGCCCAGTTCCGCCTTGCACTTGGCTTCCCTGCCATACTCCAGGCCATTGTGCACGTCACAGTACGGCAGCCCCCGCAAGGATGCGGACATGGCCTTGCCCTCCTGCTCAAGCTCCCTGGCGGTACGCCATTGCACGCTATCGCAGGCGGCAACCCAACGGCTATGGCTAGCCTGATCCAGCAGCCAGGCCAGGTTCCAGGTGGCAATGCCAGCAGCCTGTGCGGGGGACAATAACAAGGCAGCCAGCAGGCCACCACCAAGGCGAGTGAGATTCTTTTGCATTTGCGAGGGAAACAGCGAGGTTAAGCAAGGCCGGCAGCACCGGCAAAACAAACGCCGCCCGGAGGCGGCGTAGCCAACTACAAGGACAGAGCCTATCAGCCCAGCTTTTTAAGCGCCAGACTCACCATGGCCACCACCTGCTTGAGGTACTGCACATCGGTCTGCGTCCACTCTTTGATCTCCACCGTCTGCTCGCAGCAGACTATGCCTATCTGGCTGCCATCCATCTCTATGCCCACATCCAGCAGCGAGTAGATATTCAATGGCTCAAAGTAGCCCTCGTTGAAGCAACTGGTTGCGGCATGCTGGCGCGCATCGCCAGCGACTATCATGCGCATATCGCGCATGGTTTCAAAATACGGCGCATAGTCGTCCTCGCTCAGGACCATGCCGTTGCTCCACTGGTTGTCGCTGGCGTCATACAGGCTCTCGCAGATGATCTTGTCCTGCAAAGCGCCATCATAGAACCAGAAACTACCCCGGCTGCAGCCCACCTCCTGCACCACCACGCGCGCCAGCATCTGGAAGAACTTGGGTCTATCCAGCTTGCCTTCATTCAGCAGCGTGTACAGGTTCTTGAGCAGATTGGTATCGTGCATTGCCACCCCCATGCATAAGCCTGCCTTCTTTATAGCCCGCTCAGGGCAAAAATGCGAAAGGCCCGCGCCAGGCTGGCATCACGCTCCGTCACGCAGAACCGCAGGCATCGGGCAGATGCCGGCTGCAGGCTGAGGCGAGGCACCGAAGCAGCTGGACAACATCACAGAACAGCTATTTCTTTTTGATTCAATGCACTACAAAAGAGTATTGCAGCGCTTTAGCAACAATATGACAAGCAGCTTGCTGAGCAAGCGCTCGGCTTGAGACAATCGAGAGTAAATATTCAAACTACCCCCAGTCTACTCTGATGAATTACGTGGAGAACACCATGCAACGCAGCCTGCTTGCACTCGCCCTTGCCAGCGCTTTTGCCGCTTCGGCACAGGCGGCAGAACCCGTTACCGTCTATGGCAAGATGACGCTAGGCGTCGAAAGCATTGCGGCAACCGGCGCCACCCTGGCCAACCAGAATATCGAGCGCCGCATGCGCGTGACCGACGGTGCCTCCACCCTGGGTTTTCGTGGCAGTGAGGAGATCAACGACGATCTGACCGCTTACTTCCAGATTGAAACCCAGATCAAGCCCGATGACGGCTGCGGCTTCGGTGGCTGCTCCACCGTGGGCAAGATCACCGCCCTGGGACCACAGGACAACCGGTATGCCGCGATCACTTCGCCGCATACCGGTACGTCGCGCTTTGCCAACCGCCCGTCCTTTGTCGGTTTGCGCGGCTCCTGGGGCCAGATCCAGATGGGCCGGATGGACATGTACTACGAAAAGCATGTGCCGAACGAACTGCACCTGCTGCGTACCGGCCTCAACACCACCGCCCTGGCCGTGCTGGGTAGCAACCAGCTGTCGCTGGCCGTAGGCGCCAACGATACCGTGGTAGCCCAGCGTACCTTCAGCACCACCCTGGCCCCCATCGTCGATGCTGCCATCGGCAAGAGCACACCCGTTAACGCCACCATTGCCGCAACGCTGGGCAATGGCATAGGCGCAGCCTATGCACAGGGCCTGACCCCAGCGCAAATCCTGGCTCAGGCTGGCGGTGGCGTTCAGGCACTGCTGAGCAACCCGCAGATCGCCAGCGCCCTGATTGCTTCCGGTGTCAATCCAGTTCAGGCCGGTGCTTCGCTGCAGGCCGCGCTGGGCACCGCCGCGACCCAGGTGTTTACCCCAGGTAGCGCACTCAACACCCAGGTGTTGAATCAGGCCCGTGCCTACACGGTGCAGAACGGCTTCTACTTCGTCGGCCACCGCTACAACAACGTAGTGCAGTACCGCAGCCCTGCCATGAACGGCCTGACCGTGCTGGGTGCCGTCCACACGCGTGAGAACAAGGACGAACTGGGTGTCGAGTACGCACTGGACAAAACCCTGACCAACTCGGCCGCCCAACGCAAGCTCAACTCCTGGGGTGCCGAGCTGACCTTCCACTACATGAACAAGGGCGTCTTCGCCAGCTTGTCCATGATGCGTGACAACGACCCGTACTCCATGGGTGGCGCCCTCGATAGCGCCTATGGCATCAAGGCCGCCTACGGCATGTACTTCAGCCCCGAAACGCGCGCAGGCCTGGTGTTTGAGCGCCAGGTCAACAAGTACAACGGCGCGCTGGGCTATGGCGACAATGTACGCGACGCCTGGGTACTGTCCGGTAGCCATAAGGTCACCCCCAAGATCGAGCTGATCGCCACCTACGCCCAGGCCCTGGATGCCGAAATGCACGGAGCCAAGCAGGCCAACTCCGGCGCCCGCTACGCTCAGCTGACCGGTGTCGTGACACTGAGCCCCCGCACCAACTTGTTCGCCACGGCAGCCAAGGTCGCCAACGAAAGCGAAGCGGCCTACAACTTCTATGTCAGCGGTGCGGCTCACCCCAATGGTGATATCCAGAGCGCGCAGTACACCTCCCGCGGCTCCGATCCAACCAGCTTCCAGGTTGGCATCAACCACAACTTCTAAAGAGCCTGTGGTGAACTGAAAGTAAAAACAGGGTGCCGAGGCACCCTGTTTTTATTACGGTGTGCACAGCACGCCCGCAACTATCCTGCGTACCGGTTAGTGGCGCTTAAGTACCCAATAACCCAGCCAGTTGCGGTAAGCTCAAGCCCTTGTCCAGAACGCGATTCGCCATGCGCCGCCTCCTTACTGCTTCCTGCCTGATGGCCTTGCTGGCTGGCTGTGCCACCCAAGCACCCGCACCAACCGTCACCGCAACACCGACCAAGCCTGTCGATTGCCAGTGCCCCGAAGCCCCCAGCAAGCCCGTGCCCATCACCGCCCGCTATCAGCCTGCAGATTGGACCGCCCTGCCCGGCTGGCCTGGCGACAGATTGCTGGAGAACTGGCCAGCCTTGCTCAATTCCTGCAAGCGGCTGGCCAGCCGTACCGGCTGGAAGGAAATCTGCAGCGAAGCACAGGCACTCGATCCACGCGATGATGCGACGGTAAGGGGTTTCTATGAGCGGCACTTCCAGCCGTGGCGAGTAGAAAGCAGTGATGGTAGCCAGAGCGGCCTGATCACCGGTTACTACGAACCCCTGCTGACGGGCAGCAGGGAAGCCAAGCCGGGCGGTGCCCCCATCCATGGCGTACCCGATGATCTCCTGACCATAGACATGGGCGAGCTCTACCCCGAGCTGAAAGGTATGCGCCTACGCGGCCGTCTGGATGGCCGCAAGGTCGTACCCTACTGGAGCCGTAGTGATATCGATGCCGGCAAGGCACCGACAGCCGGCCTGGCCTTGGCCTGGGCAGATGATCCCATTGAAGCCTTCTTCCTGCAGATACAGGGCTCCGGCCGTATCAAACTGGAGGATGGCAGCATCATACGGGTGGGCTATGCCGATCAGAACGGACATCCCTACAAGTCGATAGGCCGCTGGCTGATAGACCAGGGAGAACTGAAGTCGCACGAGGCCTCCATGCAGGGCATACAAGCCTGGGCGCGGGCCAACCCGCTGCGCTTGAAGGAATTGCTCGATACCAATCCCAGCTTCGTTTTCTTCCGCTTGCTGACCAACGCAGACGGCGGCCCGATTGGTGCGCTGAACGTACCATTGACGGATGGCGGCAGCGTGGCGGTAGACCCCAAGTTCGTCCCGCTGGGCAGCCCCATCTATCTCGCCACCACCTGGCCCAACGACAGCAAGCCGCTTACCCGGCTGATGCAGGCCCAGGATACCGGTGGCGCCATACGCGGCCCCATACGAGCAGACTTCTTCTGGGGCTATGGCCATGAAGCCGGCCAACTGGCCGGGCGCATGAAACAGCAGGGACAGGTGTGGTTGCTGTGGCCCAAGGCGCTGGCTTTACCTGCTGGCGGATAGCGCGCAAGGGGCTGAATGCCAAGCTCAAGCCCCCGCCTCACACCAAACCGCTAAACCGATCGTGCCATACGCCACGCCTTGGCCAAGGCACCTATCTGGTCCAGGCTGGGCACGATACGAATGCTGCTGGCCAGCCCGTCGTCTGGGCGCACACCGCTACCCCCGGCCCAAACCTGCATGCCATCAGGTAGCCTGCCCGCCAGGCTATTCAGCATCTGGCGCGCCGCCTGCTCGCCATAGGCAGCGCTGAAGGACAATGCCACCACGTCCACCTGGTGGGCAATGGCTGCAGCGGCGATATCCGCCAGCGGCAGTTCGGTGCCCATAGCCAGGATGGAGCACCCCTCCAGCCAGAGCATGACCTCTGCCATCAGCAGCCCAAGCTGATGCGGCTCATCCGGCATCGTGGTCACCAATACGCGTGGTGCCTGTCCCATCGGGTGCAGTTGCAGCAACGCATGCCGCAGCATCATCTGTACTTGCTCGGTGTAAAGGTGTTCGGCATGGATGGCCAACTCCCCTCGCTGCCATGCCGCGCCAACAGCGTGGTTGGCATGCTGCAGGCTGACCGTCACAAACCTGCGCAAGCCATGGTCTATCAGTTGCTGGCTCAACCAGCGCCGCATCCCGTTCACATCGTTCTGCTGCAGCAGGGCAACCAGCTCATCCCCAGGCCCCACGGGCAGGGACGCAGCCACCGGCACACCCTGCCGTGGCGCCCCTGCTTGCAAGTCACGCAAGGCCGCCAGCTGCATATTCATCAGCCGACCGGGGCGATATCCCCGGTCTATCAACAGGCGTATCAGCTTGAGCTTCTCCACCGTCTCCCGGCTGTAGACCCGATCACCACTCTCATCGCGGTCGGGCAAAGGAAAGCCATAGCGCCGCTCCCACATTCGCAGCAGCTCCTTGGATACCCTGGTTTCCTTCTCGACCGCCCCAATCGGCATCTGCAAGCCGTGCTCATGCTGGTCAGATGCACTCATATCGCCAGCCTTCGCTTGATCATGCGCAACACCGCACCCAACACCGGCACGTGCTCATAGAGCTGCTCGGCGGCATCCCAATAGTCGTGGTGCAGCACGATCAAGCCCTGGCTATCCAGCTCCAGCTGCGAGCCACCGCGTATCACCATGGCACGCCCACGCAAGCCAAACTCAAAACGCCAGACAACAAAAGCGCGTTCTGCTTCGGCAATACAGCTCTCCACCACAAAGCGGGGTTGCTCTAGCGTCTCGAACATATGCTGGTAGATACGTTCGATGGCAGGCAGGCCCCGCACATCATTGAACGGATCCTTGAAACGCGCCTGTGGGGCGTAACAGCTTGCGATGGCGGTCAGGCTGGCCGGCGTCAGCGATTCAAACCAGCGGATGATCTCTTCAAAACGGGGTTTCATAATCCAGTAACCTTGTGCAGCAAGGGAAAGCGCCAGCTATAGGGCAGCCTGCTCAGCCACCACAACATGCTGGTGAAACGACGGGGAAAACGAATCTCGAATCGTCCGGCCGCCATGCCCGCCAGCATGGCTTGGGCAGCGGCTTGCGGCGTCATCAGCTCCGGCATGCTGAAATCGTTGGCACGGGTCATGGGGGTGGCGACAAAGCCAGGATTGACCAGGTAGATGGCCAAGCCCCGGGGTGCTAAGTCAAAGTACAGCGTCTCGGCCAGGTTGATCAGCGCAGCCTTGGTAGCGCCATAGACCGAAGCCTTGGGCAGACCGGTATAGCCCGACACGCTGGCCACCAGCGCGACACCGCCACAGCCCTTGGCCAACATGGCAGGTAATACCAGCGTCAAACCCCGGTACACACTCAGCACATTCAGCTCAAAGCTACGTGCCGCGGCGGCAGCATCCAGCTCCCAGGCGCGCTGGGGCTCATAGCGCGCCGCCAGGAACACCACCAGGTCCAGGCCACCAAAGGCGGCCTCCGCCTTGGCATGGGCCGCAGGCCACTCTGCCTCGGTGGCAGCGTCAAACGCCACGACCGCCGCCAGCTCATGCGAACCCGCCACCCGCCACAGTTCGCTCTCCCGCCTGGCAGACAAGACGACCCTGGCCCCTGCCGCTAGCAAGGCTTGGGCAAAGGCCTCCCCTATCCCGCTGGAAGCGCCCACCAGCCACACCCGTTGCGTGCGCCAGTCCTGTATCGGTCGATTCATGCTGGCCATGTTCACGACCGCTTGCGAAAGAACAGCGAGACCTCACCGAGGTTCACGCCGAACTTGGACAGGGTTGAACGGTTGAACATGGTCTGCTCATCCAGCAACCACATCCAGTCGTCAAAAGCCACCTCATAAACTGTTCCATCTACGGGCAGCTTGAGGGTATAGGTCCAGTGCAGGGCGTTACCGGCCACACGGCCCACCGCCACACCCTGCACATCGTCGGCACGGCCCTGCCAACTGCCGTCCGCCTGTCGGGTAAGGGTCCAGACGCGCCGCTGCGTCTCGCCATCATCGTAGACAAAACGCTCATCCAGGGTGCCCGTGTCGCCCACCCAGCTACAGCGCATTTCCACCTTGAATCGCCGCGCCACCTCACCATTACGCTTCTGAAACACGCCCCAGGCATCAATGGTGCCGTTGAAGTAACTGGGCAGATCAAGGGTGGGCTTTTGGCGTGCGTAGTGGTTGACATCCACCCCGGCACAGCCCAGCAGGAGACCAGCAAGCAACAGGACCAGCAAGCGTTTCATGGGGTAGGCTCCGGCAGGGGTTGAGGGCGGAATGCAGGGCTCCAGCCTAAGAGCAGCAAGCCGTTGAACAGCTTGAGCACACAAGGCACACCGGCGTAGATCATGGCGAGTGCACCGGCAGCTGCAGGGCTGCCCGGCACATAGCCAAGACCATGCAAGAGGGGTAACGCCAAGCCGGCGGCCAAGGCTAGCGCCAGCTTGCCCAGCATGGCCCAGATGCCGAAGTAAAGGCCGGTATCCTGGCGCTGCCCAGACGGAATCAGATCGGCCAGCAAGGCGGGCGGCAATGCCAGATCAGCGCCCAGTGCCATGCCAGACAGCAGGCAGACGACGCCAAACTGCCAGACATCGCCACTCCCAAGGCTAGCCGCCCAGAAGAACGCGCAGCTGCCGAGCACCATGCCCACCAACCAGGCCCTGGCCTTGCCTATGCGGTCGGCCAGCAGTACCCAGCAGGGCAAGGTAAGGGCACCCGCCAGAAAATAAACCAGCAGCAGGCCGCCAGCAGCAGCAGGCGCCTGCAATACATCGGCGATATAGAACAGCACCAGCGTGGCGGGCAGTGCCACGGCCAGGGAGTTGATCAGGTAAACCAGCATCAACCGCCGTATGGCCGGCGGTTGCAGCAGCAAGCGCCAATCGGCGCCCGCCCGTTTCGGTGGCAGCAAGGGCTGTGGGGTGCAGCGCAGGGTGTAGGCCAGGGCCAGCAACAGCACGACCGCAAACACCAAGGCGTAAAAACTGTAGCCTTGTCGCGCCCCATACTGCTGCACCAGCCAAACCGGGAGTACCGAGGCCAGCAGTACCCCCGCCAGACCCGCTGCCTCACGCCATGCGGTAACCCGCGAGCGCGCATCCACGTCGTCGGTGAGCCTGGCGCCCCAGGCCAGGTAGCAGATATTGACCAGGCTGTGGGCCGTGTAGACCACCACCAAGCAGACAGCCAGCCAGGCATGAAGGCCCCAACTGGCTAGTTGCGGCGGCGTGAACAAGGCAAACAGACTAGCCGCCAGCATAGCGCCTCCCAGCAGCATCAATCGCCGCCAGCCTGCAGGCTTATGCTGCCAGGCGTCTACCAGTCGGCCCAGCCAGGGGTCCTGAACGGTATCAACCAGTCGCGCCAGAAGCAGCACCAGACCCAGGCTGGCCAGGTTGAGCCCCAGCTCCGCACCATAGAACTGAGGCGCAGTCACATAGACCGGCAAGGCCGCCATCGCCAATGGCCACCCTAGTGCGGCGTAGGCGAGCAGGCCGGTGGTTTTCATGGCGCGCCGCCCAGTAACTGCTTGCGCAGGCCAGGCTCGCTGGTACGCGCATCCAGCCAGATGGCAAAGAACCAACGGGCAAACTCCGGGTCATCAATATCAGCCGTAAGCCGTTCGCCCGCATAAAAGCGTATGCCCTTGCCGGGCTGCAGCACGCCCACCAAGGCATCGCCCTCGCTGACATCGACAAAACCGCGTCGCATGTGAGCAGCCCAATCGTCAAAGCGTGCCTTGGGCGCACCCAACCTCGCCATCTGCTCCAGGCTGGCATCAATGATGCGATCCGCCTTGAAGCTACGTGCATAGGTCAGCACCAGGGCGTGGCCTTGCTGGGGATCGTATTTACCACTGTGGCTAAGCAGTTCGGCACGATAAAGCTTGAGACCAAACCAGCGCATCTCTCCCTGCCCTACCATCCGCGCACCAGGCAAGGCATCGCGCCAGCTTGCCTGTGCGGTAACCGACAACAAAAGCACCAGCAGCAGTCGCATCAAGCCAGTGTCCATTGCCTTACCCCGGTTCTACCCTCACGGAAACCCGCTTCGCAGTAGATGAAGTACATGCGCCACAGGCGGATGAACGCCTCGTCGTAGCCCAGGGCACGTACCGCCTCCAGCGCCTGTTCAAAGCGCATGCGCCAAAGGCGCAAGGTTGCCGCGTAGTCCAGGCCAAACTCCAGCTGATTCAGGACAGAAAGACCCGCTGCACGGGCTTGCGCCTCAAAGCGCTGCGGGCTGGGCAGCATGCCGCCAGGAAAGATGTACTGCTGGATGAAGTCTGTTCCGCTACGGTAGCTCTCAAAGCGCTCATCCACGATATCGATGGACTGTATGACCACGCGTCCGCCCGGCTTGCGCAAACTGGCCAGCTTGCCAAAATAGGTCGGCCACCAGCGCTCCCCAACCGCCTCCACCATCTCGATGGAGACGATATGGTCGAATTGCCCCTCGATATCGCGATAGTCGGTCAGCGTCAGGCTGACCTGCTCGCTCAGCCCCAGGCGCGCCATACGTGCCTGTGCCCAGGCCAGTTGCTCGGTTGACAGGGTCACCCCATACACCTTCAGGCCACGCTGGGCAGCACGTTCGGCAAAGCCCCCCCAGCCGCACCCAATCTCCAGCACTGTTTGCCCCGGTACCGCATTCAGTTGATCCAGAATGCGGTCGTACTTGGCCCATTGTGCCGCTTCCAGCGTCTGCTCTGCGCCGGGCTGGAACAGCGCTGCCGAATAAGACATGGAGGGATCCAGCCACAGCTGGTAGAAAGGATTGCCCAGATCATAATGGGCCGAGATATTGCGACGGCTACCGCGACGATTGTTGTCACGCAAGACCAGATGCGCCAGACGCTTGAGTAGCAGCGCCCACCAGCGGCCGTTGACGGCCTGGCTCATGGCAGCCTCATTGCGCAGGGCCAGTGTGAACAAGGCCAGCATATCGCTGCTGTCCACCCAACCCTGCTTGTAGCTCTCGGCAAAACCGATATCGCCTTGCCGCAGTATGGCAGCAGCGGCACGCCAGTCATGCACCTGCAGCTCGGCATGGGGGCTGGCACCGAGCATGCCAAAATGGGCAACCTGACCCTGGGGGTCCACCAGGGTCAGCGAACCCGATGATAGTTTTTGCAGCATGCCAACAAAAAGTCGGGCACTCAGCGGTAGCCCTTCAGTTCGGTATGGCAGCGCCAGATCGTTACGGTTCATCGTATTACCTCGATGTTATGGGTGACTTCTCGCTCAGGCGCAGCGGGCTTGCGGAAGAAAGGCACACCCTTCCCCCACAGGCGTAGCGCCTGCCAATGTATCCTTGCCACCACGCCCAGCGTCATGAAGGGCATGGCCAGTACGGCGGTCAGCAGGCGGCCAGCACGCAAGGGCTCGGCCCTGCCCCACAACGCCGTCTTGAGCAGGGGCCGTGCTTGATGCTGGTCGTCGTAATAGTCGATGCCAGCCATATGCAGATCGCCGTGCCGGCGTATCCGAAACCGATAACTGCCCTTGACCTCACAGAAGGGCGAGACATGAAACACCTTGCTGCAGCTCAGCAAGGTATCGTTATCGATCACCCCACCATCCGGCGGGACAAGCACGTACTGGTGTCGCTCGCCAAAAGTGTTGTTTACCTCGGCCAGCAGCAATGTCAGCGCGCCGCTGCGGTCATGGCAAAACCAGAAACTGACCGGTTTGAAGGCATAGCCCATCAGGCGGGGAAAGGTCTGTAGCCAGACATCGCCATCGGGCCGCTGCAGTCCCGCAGCCGCAAGACGGCCATCCAGCCAGGCCAGCAGGTTGCCGCCATCGCGCCCACCGTGGTCGCGATCATGGAAACTCAGCAGGCCCGCACGCTGGTAGCCAAACCAGGGGCTACTGGCCGCCCGCAAACCTGCCGTGTCGGTCAGCCGCAAGCGCAGGAAGAAAACCGGGTAGACAAAACGATTGTGGCGCGGGCGGCTACGGGCATGCAGTACCCTGCCCCGGCAAAACTGTATCGCTCCCTGTTCTGTCGGCTTAGTCATAGACCGCCTCCCAGGGAGGCGTAACGCCCAGATCGCGAGCAACCCGCAGGGCGGACTTCAAGCCATCTTCATGAAAGCCATACCCTGCCCAGGCACCGCAGAACCAGGCATGGCGGCGCCCCTGTATCTGTGGCAATCGAGCCTGCGCCGCTATCGCTGCTTGATTCATGACGGGGTGCTCGTAGTCGAAACACGCAATCAAGGAGTCTGGCGCAGGTTCGGTATGCGGGTTCAGCGTAACCACTACAGGGGTCTTGAACGGCAGCGGTTGCAACTGGTTGAGCAAATAGCTCACCGCCACCGGCCGCGCCTGTGCATCACCCGCTGCCGCCAGGTAGTTCCAGGCAGACCAGACCTTCTCCCGACGTGGAAGCAAGCGACGATCGGTATGCAGCAAGGCACGGTTGGGCTGATAGCTGAAACCGGCCAGCACCTGGCGCTCCGCGTCGTCTGCATCCAGCATGGCCAGGCTGGTCGGTGCATGGCATGCCAACACCACCGCATCAAACCGCTCCTCGCCAGCGGGCAAGGTAAGGCACACGCCGAATTCATCGCGCTGTATCTTGCTGACCGGGCAGGCCAGGCGCGCGTCCTGCACCCCTTCCAGCAGCTTCTTTACATACTCCCGCGCCCCACCCAGTACCGTACGCCACTGCGGCCTACCGGCCACCTGCAGCAGACGGTGGTTCAGGCAGAAGCGGAGGAAGGTTTCCGCCGGAAAACCCAGGATGTCCTGTACGGAAGACGACCAGATGGCCGCCGCCATAGGAAGCAGATACCAATCCCGCATGGGCTTGCCATAACCATGTGCAGCCAGTAACTGACCCAGTGTCCAACTTTTTTGGCGGGATTCTTCCAGGTATGCCGGGGCGGTGCGATTGAAACGCATGATGTCAGCCAGCATACCCAGATAGGCAGGCCGCAACAGGTTGCGCTTCTGCGCAAACACCGTAGCCAGGCTGGTGCCGGCCCATTCGATATCAGGGTCACTGATGGACACGCCGAAAGACATATCACTGGGAAACACGGCCACATCCAGATGCTGGAACATGGCTATCAGATTGGGGTAAGTCAGCTCGTTATGTACCAGAAAGCCGGTATCCACTGGATAGGTCTGGCCTTCCAGGGTCACGTCCACCGTATTGGTATGGCCACCAAAATAATCGCCAGCCTCCAGCAACGTGACTCGATAGCGCCGGGCCAGCAACCAGGCAGATGCAAGGCCGGCAATGCCCGCGCCGACAACAGCAATCCGGGCGCCTGCAGGCAAGGGGTGGGGGGTGGTTTCCATGCCTGCACTCTAGGCCGGCGCTTCGTTTATGTCAATGCTTTGTACAGTACGTTTATAAAGCCATCTTGCGGCTACGGTGAGCAAGGTAAAATCGAACTATGCGACTCTCCTGGGATATTTTCTGCACCGTCATAGACAACTATGGGGACATAGGCGTCTGCTGGCGCCTGGCTCGCCAACTGGCGCAGGAACGCAGGGAGCCGGTGCGCTTGTGGGTAGACGACCTGACTGCGTTTGCCAGCCTCAATCCGGCAATAGATGCTGCAGCATCCCTGCAGCACTGCGATGGCGTAGAAGTACGGCACTGGTGCAGCCCTTGGGTGGCAGTCGTACCGCATGCGGTGGTGATCGAGGCATTTGCCTGCAATCCACCAGAGGCCTTTCTGGCCGCCATGGCCGCAAGCCAGCCCAAGCCAGTCTGGATCAATCTCGATTACCTCTCGGCCGAAGACTGGATCGAGGGCTGCCACAAGCTGGGCTCCCGCCACCCCAGGTTGCCGCTGACCCATTACTTCTTCTTCCCTGGCTTTACCCCGGCGACCGGTGGCTTACTACGCGAGGCCGGGCTGCTCACCCAGCGGGCGGCGTTCAACCGTGATGAGTTCCTGCAAGACCTGGGCATCAGCCCACCCCAGCCGGCACAGCCGCTGGTTTCCCTGTTTTGCTACGACAACCCTGCCCTGCCCACACTGCTGCAGCACTGGCACCTGAACCAGTGCCTCACCTTGCTGGTGGCGGATGGCAAACCCAGGCAGCAGGTCGAAGCCTGGCTGGAACAACCGTTTGCCGTGGGTAGCAGCATCCGCCTGGGTCGATTGCTATTGCATGCCCTGCCATTTCTGCCACAGCCGGACTACGACAAGCTGCTCTGGGCCTGCGACTGGAATTTCGTGCGGGGGGAGGACTCGTTTGTGCGGGCACAGTGGGCCGGTCAGCCCCTGGTCTGGCATATCTACCCGCAGGACGATGCCGCCCATATGGTCAAGCTGGAAGCCTTTCTGCACCGTTACAGCGAGACACTAGCCGCCCCGGTAGCCGATAACATGAGGGCATTCTGGCGTGCCTGGAACCGTGGTGACGGTAACGCCTGCAGCGCCGCCTGGCCAGCCCTCGCTGCACACGGCCCGGCCTTGCAGCAGCAGGCGATACGCTGGTGCGCGCAACAGGCCGAACGGCCCGACCTGATGCAACAACTTGCAGCATTTGCTACAGAAAAAAGTACCCTGCCGCAATAAGCCTTCCGGCGAGGTGGCGCTAACAGCCTGCGGGCAGCTATAATGCCGCGTTTTATCAAACGCTTATCTTTTTCGCAGGATCTACCAGCATGAAAACCGCACAAGAACTCCGCGCCGGCAATGTGGCCATGGTCGATGGTCAGCCCATGGTCGTGTTGAAGGCTGAATACAGCAAGTCCGGCCGGAATGCCTCGGTCGTGAAGATGAAGATGAAGAACCTGCTGACCGGTTCGGGCTCCGAATCCGTATACAAGGCAGATGAAAAGTTCGACGTGGTCGTGCTGGAAAAGAAGGAATGCACCTACTCCTACTTCGCCGATCCCATGTATGTCTTCATGGATACCGAATTCAACCAGTATGAAGTCGAAGCCGAAAACCTCGGCGACACCATGAACTTCCTGGTCGACGGCATGGATGACGTTTGCGAAGTGGTGTTCTACGACGGTCGCGCCATCTCGGTCGAACTGCCCACCACCATCGTGCGCGAAGTGGAATACACCGAACCCGCCGTGCGTGGCGATACCTCGGGCAAGGTCATGAAGCCTGCCAAGCTCAAGGGCACCGCCTTCGAGCTGCCAGTTGCCGCCTTCATCGAAATCGGCGACAAGATCGAAATCGACACCCGCACCAACGAGTTCAAGAAGCGCGCCTAAGCCTTCAGAGCCGTTAGGGCCTGTTCATGGTCTTTTCGCCCCGGGGTGAAAAAATCGAGAACGGCTCTTAGCAAAGGGCAGCCCCAGGGCTGCCCTTTTGTATTTGCAACAGGCCTAGGCCACCCAGCCTGAATATCTGCACGCAGGTGCTTTACAGCATCGGCACATGTGCTATATTCCGCCCATTCTTATCGGTGAACGAACGTTCTCCACGCAAAGGGAAAACACCATGGACGACAACAAGAGCAAGGCCCTCGCGGCCGCGCTGGCTCAGATCGAAAAGCAGTTCGGCAAGGGCTCCATCATGAAGATGGGCGAAGCACAGATCGAAAACGATCTGCAGGTGGTTTCCACCGGCTCGCTGGGCCTGGATCTGGCACTTGGCGTTGGCGGCCTGCCCCGTGGCCGCGTGGTGGAAATCTACGGCCCGGAATCCTCGGGCAAGACCACCCTCTGCCTGCAGGTTGTGGCCGAGATTCAAAAGCTGGGTGGCGTTGCTGCCTATATCGATGCTGAAAACGCACTCGATCCCGTCTACGCCGGCAAGCTGGGTGTCAACGTGGCCGACATGCTGATTTCGCAGCCCGATACCGGTGAACAGGCCCTTGAAATTGCCGACATGCTGGTACGCTCCGGCGGCGTGGACATCATCGTAGTCGACTCCGTCGCCGCCCTGGTACCCAAGGCCGAAATCGAAGGTGAAATGGGCGACAGCCATGTCGGCCTGCAGGCTCGCCTGATGTCGCAGGCACTGCGCAAGCTGACCGGCAATATCAAGCGCACCAATACCCTGGTCATCTTCATCAACCAGATCCGCATGAAGATAGGCGTGATGTTCGGCAACCCCGAAACCACTACCGGCGGTAATGCGCTCAAGTTCTATGCCTCGGTCCGACTCGATATCCGTCGTACTGGCGCCATCAAGAAAGGCGAAGAAGTCGCCGGCAACGAAACCCGCGTCAAAGTCGTCAAGAATAAGGTCTCGCCCCCGTTCCGCGAAGCCAACTTCGACATCCTTTACGGCCAGGGTATCAGCCGCGAAGGCGAAATCATCGAGCTGGGCGTACTGCACAAGATCGTGGACAAGTCCGGCGCCTGGTATGCCTATCAGGGCAACAAGATAGGCCAGGGCAAGGATAATGCCCGTGAGTACCTGAAGGAAAACCAGGCCATCGCCCGCGAAATCGAAGGCAAGATCCGCGCAGCAGTGGGTATCAGCGCACCGCTGCCGGTCGAACAGCAGGAAGAGGACGAGGCTGACCTGGATCTCGCCTGATCCCGCCCCTGCGTCAGCCAGTACAGCAAAAGCCCACGCTCAGTGGGCTTTTGCTTGTGCGCTGCCATGCGGTTTCGCCGGCAAGATTGCAAGTCCAGCAGGTGCCACGCAGCTACAAGACTTGGAACAGCCTCTAAACCGCTCAACCCACCATTCGAGGAAACCACATACCTATCGCCGCCATCGTAGCCCCCACCCCAATGGCGACACTTAATCCCACCAGCAAGGTGGCCACAGCCAGTCGTAGCTTGGCGCCCGCCTGTGACTCGGCCAGAAAGTACAGCTCGAGTACCGCCAAGGGCAGTAGGTAATCTACAAATGCCAGCATAGTGAGAAAAGGCCCTGTAAAGCTATCCGGGTCAAAACCTGCCGGACCACCGTTCACCAGAATCCAGAACATCAAGCCTACCCGGAAGAACCATACACCGCTGACAACCATGAACAAGCGCATGGCACAGCGACGATGCGCGACAAACTGCCGTCGCCTGGCAGCCTGCCAGGCCAGTGCCGCAAAACCCCAGATCAGGACGGCATTGAGTGTCAGCCCAAGATGCTGCCCCATATCACCCACCGCGCCACGCATCCATACCATGTAAAGCCCTGCGCCACTGGCCACCAGCGCCCCCAACATATAGATCCGTCCGTTCCAGCGATGTACGCCTGCTAACCGCTGCCTGAGCCAGGGCAACAGCTGTAGTAGCCCACCTGCAATCACCAGCGCAGCCAAGGCAACATGCAGCGCCATGGCCGTATTGCCGAGCGTATCCCCCGCCCGGTGTGCGTGCGGCACCACTCGGTTCCAGGCTTCGAAGTCGCCCGCCACACCATGCCGGCCGTAGAATGCCAGCAAGTAGGCCACGAACATAAGCTGCCCGAGCACCACTACACCAAACCAGAGCCGCCCAGCCCAAGCCAGCATACGCCGGGAAAAGTCAGCACTGCCTGCCAGCCCTGCCGACCCCACTGCCGCTGTAACTGCTGTTTCACGCGATATAACAGACGCTTGCGTAGTCATCGGTGCCTCTCCAATGCCTTAGGATATCCAGCACTGTGGAATAGCCATTCGCAGATAGACAGACCCATCCGACAGAACGCGGAAGGCGCGAGGTGAAATGCAGCTCAAGCCGATACGGTGCAATATCCCTCGGCAACCGCCGTAAAATGCAAAAACCCACCAAACGGTGGGCTTTTGCGGGCCTGCGCCAAACGCAAGCAATGGCTCATGCAAGCTACAAGCTGCCTTAGATCAGATTTTGCTCCGCCACACCGACATTCATGTCCAGCACGCGGCTACCACCGTCATTGTCCTTGGACAAGGGGCTGGCGCGACGGTTTTCCATCTCATCCAGGTAGGCGGCATCCACGTCACCGGTAATGTACTCGCCAGAGAAGCAGGATGTCTCGAACACCGTGATACTACCCTGGCTGGCATCGCTGACTGCCTGTACCAGCGCATCGAGATCCTGGTAGAACACCGCGTCGGCGCTGATCTCCTTGGCGATCTGAGCATCATTACGTCCGGTCGCAATCAGCTCGGCACGGGTGGGCATATCAATGCCGTACACATGCGGAAAGCGCACCGGTGGCGCCGCCGAGGCGAAGTAGACCTTATTGGCGCCCGCTTCACGCGCCATCATCACGATCTCCTTGGAGGTCGTGCCGCGCACAATGGAGTCGTCCACCAGCAGTACATTGCGCCCCTTGAACTCCACACCTATGGCATTGAGCTTCTGGCGCACCGACTTCTTGCGGGTAGCCTGGCCCGGCATGATGAAGGTCCGGCCGATATAGCGATTCTTTTGAAAACCCTCGCGATAAGGCAGGCCCAAGTGGTTGGCCAACTGTAGGGCACTGGCGCGGCTGGTATCGGGGATGGGTATCACCACATCGATATCCATCTCAGGCAGTTCGCGGCGTATCTTCTCCGCCAGGTTGTCGCCCATATTGAGGCGTGCCTGGTACACCGAGATACCGTCCATGACCGAATCGGGGCGGGCAAAGTAGACATGCTCGAAAATGCACGGGATCAAGGTCGCCTTGTCAGCGCATTGCCGGCTGTGGAACTGGCCGTCCATGGTGATAAACAGGGCTTCACCAGGGGCCACGTCGCGCACCATCTTGAAACCTATGGTATCGAGCGCCACCGACTCGCTGGCCACCAGGTATTCCGTACCTTCGGCCGTCTCATGCTCACCCAGCACCAGTGGCCGGATACCGTGTGGATCACGGAACGCCACCAGGCCGTAACCGGCGATGATGGCTACCACGGCATAGGCACCCTTGACCCGGCGATGCACGGCGGCAATGGCGTCGAATATGGTGTCGGGCTTGAGCGCGAAACCAATGGCTCGCTTCTGCAGCTCGTAGGCAAAGACATTCAGTAGGGCTTCGGAATCCGAATTGGTGTTGATGTGGCGCAGATCATTGCGGTACATCGCCTCCTTCAGTTCCTTGTGGTTGGTCAGGTTGCCGTTGTGCGCCAGGACAATGCCGAAAGGGCTGTTGACGTAAAACGGCTGTGCTTCCGCCAGGCTGGATGCCGAACCCGCCGTGGGATAACGGACATGGCCTATGCCGATATTGCCCATCAGGGAGCGCATATTGCGGGTACGGAACACGTCCGCCACCAGGCCCTGTCCCTTATGCATATGCATCACGCCGCTCTGTTCCGCCGTCACGATACCTGCGGCATCCTGGCCGCGATGCTGCAGGACGAGCAGACCGTCATAGAGCAGTTGGTTAACAGGCGTCTTTGCCACCACACCGAGAATGCCGCACATGATGCTTCCTTGCTTTACAAACCAGTACGGCCTGTCCCGGGTACTCCCGACCAGACAGACCCTGCGGAGGATCGCCAGATACCACTGTTTGCGGGTGAAGACGGCGACTATGAGTACAACATCGGCGCAGCCCCTTGAGGCTAGGCTAACCGGCACTCTCCCAGTGACACCGCATCACAACAAAAAGTGGTCCCTGATGTCCCTCTATTCAAACTTAATATAGGCCGCCAACTGCGGCGGCAACCAGGGTTTGATCGTGACCGCCAGGGCCTCGAAAGGCGGGCTGAACATGGCATCGCGCCAGATGTTCTCGCGCGGCAGGCTAGTCAGGCCAGCCACGATCACCATGGCCAGTACGATCAACACCCCTCGGGCCAAGCCGAACAAGGCCCCGATAAACCGGTCCAGCGGCGCCATGCCGCTGGCTTTCAGAAACTGGGCCACCGTAATGCGTACGATAGCCGAGACAAACCACACACCCAGCAATATGCCGACAAAGCCCGCAATCAGGCGCAATTCGGTCGTGGGCACATCTGCCGGCAGCATGGCGCCAACCGTAGCGGCATACCGCTGCGCCAGCCAGAAACCCAGTATCCAGGCGGCCAGCGATAGTATCTCGGATACGCCACCGCGCAGCACCGCCAGCAGGACTGACATCCCGACTATCACCAGAACCGCGTAGTCAAACCCTGTCATTTGCCAACAATGCTGCTGGATATGCCGGCCCCCGCCAGCTTGGCATGGGCTTTCTCGGCAGCATCGCGGTTGTCATAAGGCCCTGCCCGCAAGCGCGTCAGCGCCCCCTTGTCGGTCTTGATCGCCTCGGTCTGTACTGTCACCCCGGTACCTTTGGCCTTGGCGACCAGCCCCAGCGCCTTGTCTTTATCGGCAAAAGCACCCAGTTGCAAAAAGAACCGTGTATCGGCAGCCGGCTTGGGCTTGGCTGCAGTATCAGCCTCTTCCTCCATGCCAGCCAGTATCCTGGCAGGGTCCTTGTGCACCTCGGCAGGCTTGCTCTCGGGCTTTTTCTCCACCGGCTTGGCTTCTGGTTTGGGCTCGGGCTTTGCCACCGGCTTGGCCTGGGGCTCAGGCTTGGCGACAGGTGGTGTGGTTTCGACTACCGGAGGCGTCAACGGCGGCTGCGCCTGTTTGGCTGCCGCCACTTCCGGCAGCGGCGGAAACGGTGCTGGCGCTGGCGTCGGTGTCACCGTTCCGGCCAGCCCCGGTGTCGTACTGACGATGGCCACGGGCTCGCTAGCCAGGCTTTGCGGCGGTTTGTCATCCATCACCGTCCACAACACCACCAGCGCCACGAGCACCAGGGCAACAGCCCCTACCAGGCGGCGGCGCGCACGTTTCTTGAGGGTAGTGAGTTCTTCGCTGATCGGGGCGTCGGCCATATCTGTCTTCAGCGCGGCTTCAGTGCAAGTACATCGGCCACGACCTTGAAACATCCAAAGGCCGCGATTCTATCATTTTCCCCGGCTGCCAGCCTCGCCGCAGCATAAGCCTCTGCAACATCAGGATAAATATGTACGCGACCACGTGCGCCAGAGGCTGCAATCAACCCGGCGATGACCTCGGGCGACTCCGCCCTCGGTACGTCCAGGGCAGGTACATGCCAGACGTCGATCCTGTCGTGCAACAGCGCCAGCACGCCTGCAATATCCTTGTCCGCCAGCCCACTGAAGATGGCATGAGTGGTCTCGAAGAAACCCTGGTTCAACAGATTCTGCGCCAGCGACCCGGCAGCATGGGGATTATGGGCCACATCCAGCACAATGGAAGGACGCCCCGGTAATACCTGGTAACGACCCGCCAGTGTCACTTCCAGCAGGCCGCGCTTGATATCACCTATGCCTACCGGTACCCGGTCATGCAAGGCATCCAGTATGGCAATCACCAGGCTGGCATTACCCAACTGGAAAGCGCCGCGCAGGGCAGGAAAAGGCAATCCTGGCTTCTGCCCATGGCGGCCTCGCCAGCGCCACTGCGTGGTTTCGTTGACATAGCTGAAGTCGCGCCCTATCACCTGCAGGTCGGCCCCGATGGCGGCCGCATGGTCCAACAGGCTTTGCGGCGGCCTGGGGTCGGCACAGAACGCCGGCTTGCCAGCCCGGAAGATACCCGCCTTCTCAAAACCGATGGCCTCGCGGGTATCACCCAGGAATCCCTGGTGATCCAGGTCCACACTGACCACCGCCGCCACATCGGGCTCGAAGACATTTACTGCATCCAGGCGCCCACCCAGGCCTACCTCCAGGACGGCAACGTCCACATTCGCCGCCATAAAGTGGTGCATGGCCGCCAAGGTGCCGAACTCAAAATAGGTAAGCGACGTATCGCCCCGCGCCGTCTCGACCGCACGCAGGCCGGCCACAATATCCTCATCGCTGGCCGGCACCAGGTTGATGGCAACACGTTCGTTGTAATCCAGCAGGTGCGGGCTCGCATAGGTGCCCACCTTGAAGCCGGCCGCCCGGTAGGCGGCCGACAACATGGCGCAGGTCGACCCCTTGCCATTGGTGCCGCCGACGATGATGACGGGAAATGCCGGTCGCAACCCCATGGCATCGCGTACCTGGGCCACGCGGGCCAAGCCCATGTCGATGGCGCTTGGATGCAGTTGCTCCAGATGTTGCAGCCATTCCGGCAGGGTTTTCGCATCAAAGCGCATGCTTATCCATTCCGATAACAGACACGGCCGCATCGCGCGGCCGTGTCTGGTTAAGCCTCAGTCTCGCAATCAAACCGCCACAGCGGGCTGTTTGCTCAATAGCGTAATCAGGGCCGCCAAGCGCTGACGCAGCTCTCGGCGGTCCACGATCATATCAATGGCGCCTTTTTCCAGCAGGAATTCCGCCCGCTGGAAGCCTTCTGGCAGGGTCTCCCGCACCGTCTGCTCGATCACGCGAGGGCCGGCAAAACCGATCAGCGCGCCCGGTTCAGCTATCACCACGTCGCCGAGGAAGGCAAACGAGGCAGACACACCACCCATGGTGGGGTCGGTCAGCAAAGAAATAAAGGGCAGCCCCTTATCCGCCAGGCGAGTCAGGATGGCGCTGGTCTTGGCCATCTGCATCAACGACATCAGACCCTCCTGCATGCGTGCACCGCCCGAAGCCGATACGCAGATAAAGGGACAGCCATTGTCTATGGCTGCCTGCGCACCACGCACAAAGCGTTCGCCCACCACCGAGCCCATGGAGCCACCGATGAACTTGAACTCGAACGCGGCTATCACTACCGGCAAGGTATGGATAGCACCCTGCATCACCACCATGGCGTCTTCTTCGCCACTGTTTTCACGCGCCGCGTCCAACCGTTCCGGATAGCGTTTCGAATCCTTGAACTTGAGAAAATCAGTAGGGCGCACCTCGGCGCCTATTTCCACCCTGCCCTCCACATCCAGCATCAAATCCAGCCGGCGGCGTGCTGTTACGGCATTGTGATGGCCGCACTTCGGGCACACTTCCAGATTATTCTCAAGATCAGTACGGTACAGCACAGCCTCACAGGCCGAACACTTGCTCCACAAACCTTCCGGCACCGACTTGCTGGGGCCGGTAGGTTTGGCCTTGATCTTGGGGGGCAGCAGTTTCTGCAACCAGCTCATGCATATCTCCTACGCTGTTTGGTTATCTCAACCAAGCGCTTGAAAAATCAAAGGGCCGCATGGGCGGCCCTGTTTGGGATTATTGTCGGGCCGCATCCATGGCGCTACGCACCTCGCGCAGAAAGGCCGTCAGCCTCACTGCCGCATCGGCGCCGTGCTCCTCGACCTCCTGCACCAGGCGGCTGCCTATGATCACCGAATCGGCAATCCGTGCCACGGCCTGTGCCGATGCCGCATCGCGTATGCCAAAACCCACCCCTATGGGCAGGCTCAACTGGCCACGCAGATGCGCCAGCTTGCTGGCAACGCTATCGATATCCAGCGTAGCCGCACCTGTCACGCCCTTGAGCGAGACATAGTAGACATAACCAGCAGCATGCTTGGCCACTTCCGCCACACGCCAATCGGGGGTCGTGGGCGCCAACAGGAAAATCGGGTCCAGCCCATGTGCCTTGAGGGTGTCGGACAGCGCCGCAGCCTCTTCGGGCGGCAGATCAACGGTGAGCACACCATCAACGCCCGCCTCGCTGGCGGCCTTGGCGAACACCTCATAGCCCATCGCCTCCACCGGGTTGGCATAGCCCATCAGCACCACAGGGGTCTCGGCGTCGCGGCGGCGGAAGTCACGCACCATTTCCAGTACATTGGTCAGGCTGACACCATGCGCCAACGCCCGTTCGGACGCCTTCTGGATCACCGGGCCATCGGCCATGGGGTCAGAGAAAGGTACGCCCAGTTCAACAATATCAGCACCGCCGGCCACCAGGGCATGCATCAGGCCCACGGTGGCAGCAGGGTGCGGGTCACCAGCGGTGATATAAGGTATCAACGCCTGCTTCTGCTGCGATTTCAGGCGAGAGAAAACAGTCTGTATACGGGCCATAAGGTCAGAAGACTCGCACCGACCGCAATCGCGGCCGGCTTAGGTAAAGGCTTACAGTTCGATACCGGACAGCTTGGCGACAGTCGGAATATCCTTGTCGCCGCGGCCGGACAAATTGACCAGGATGATCTGATCGCGAGGCAGGGTTGGCGCCAGGCGCTTGGCATAGGCCAAGGCATGGCTGGACTCCAGCGCCGGGATGATCCCCTCGGTACGGCATAGCTCATGGAAGGCGGCCAGCGCCTCATCATCATTGGCAGCCGTATATTCTACCCTGCCCATGTCCTTAAGGTAGCTATGTTCTGGGCCTACACCCGGATAGTCCAGCCCGGCCGAGATGGAATGGGTCTCGATAATCTGGCCATGTGCATCCTGCATCAGGTAGGTACGATTGCCGTGCAGCACGCCCGGACGCCCTGCCGACAGCGGCGCTGCGTGGCGGCCGGTCTCCACGCCATCACCACCCGCTTCCACGCCTATCATGCGCACGCCAGGCACCTGGATATAGGGATAGAACATGCCGATGGCGTTGGAGCCGCCACCCACACACGCCACCACCACATCGGGCTGGCGCCCCGCCATTTCCACCATCTGCACCTTGGATTCCTCACCGATCACGGCCTGGAAGTCGCGCACCAGCATGGGATAGGGGTGCGGTCCTGCCGCCGTGCCCAAAATGTAGAAGGTATGGTCGACATTGGTCACCCAGTCGCGCATGGCCTCGTTCAGCGCATCCTTGAGGGTGCGCGAGCCCGATGTCACCGGTACGACGGTAGCGCCCATCAGCTTCATGCGATAGACATTGGCCGCCTGCCGCTGCACATCCTCGGCACCCATATAGACCACGCACTCCATACCATAACGGGCCGCCACCGTGGCGGAGGCCACGCCGTGCTGGCCCGCACCGGTCTCGGCAATCACCCGCTTCTTGCCCATGCGGCGCGCCAGCAGTGCCTGGCCTATGGTGTTGTTGATCTTGTGCGCACCGGTGTGGTTCAGGTCTTCCCGCTTGAGATAGATCTGTGCGCCACCCAGCACTTCGGACCAGCGCTTGGCATGGTAGATCGGGCTGGGACGGCCCACATAGTGCTTGAGCTCATAGCGATACTCGTCCATGAAGGCCTTGTCGGCCTTGGCACGGGCGTACTCCTGCTTGAGCTCGTCCAGCGCGGCCATCAGGGTTTCGGCTACATAGATACCGCCATACTCGCCAAACCGGCCACGGGCATCGGGCAGATCGTAAACATCAGGAACAGGTAGATCGTTGATATGCATCGGTTTTCCGGTTGAAACTGGCTTTAATGATGTTGCCGGACGGCTGCAATGAACTGCGCCACCCGGTCGAGATCCTTGATGCCACGCTGAGACTCAACGCCACTGGAGACATCCACCGCCCACGGGCGCACCGTCCCGATTGCCTCAGCCACATTGGTGGCATCCAGGCCGCCAGACAGTATCAATGGCAGGGGCAGCGACGCTGGCAACAAGTTCCAGTCAAAGCGCTCACCCGTGCCACCATGCGCCAATGGCGAGTAGGCATCGCACAGCAATCCTCTGGCATCCGCATAGCGGTCTGCCAATTCTAACAAATCAAGGCCGGGTTTTACCCGCACCGCCTTGATATAGGGCCGCCCAAATGCCCGGCAGTATTCCGGTGGCTCGTCACCATGGAACTGCAGCAGGTCCAGCGGCAGGGTGCGCAGCACCCCTTCCACCAGGCTGGGGTCGGCATCCACGAACAAACCCACGGTACTGACGAAGGGTGGCAAGGCCGCCACAATCTCGTGCGCCGTATTGATGGACACATGGCGTGGGCTGGCTTCATGGAACACCAGGCCTATGGCATCGGCACCCAGGGCGGCAGTGGCCCTGGCGGTCGCGACATCACGCAGGCCGCAGATCTTGATTCTTGCTGTCATGGGGGAGCAATGGCGAAATCAGACTAAACCAGATAGTGGCGGAAGGCGGGCTCGCTGGCAATGCCGAAGTCAGCCGGATAGCTGACACCGGCAAAATACAAGCCATCTGGCATAAAGGTCGGCGGCGCGATGGTGCGATCACGTGCTGCCAGCAACTCCGCCATCCAGGCCGGTTGTGCCGCGCCTTTGCCGATATGGATCAAGGCCCCTGTCAGGTTGCGCACCATATGGTGCAGAAAGCCCCCTGCCGAGACATCCAGGCGCAGCAGGTCGCCCTCGCGCACAATTTCAAAACGGGTCATGCGCTTGACCGGGCTGGCTGCCTGGCACTCTGATGAGCGGAAACTGGAAAAATCATGCTCGCCCAGCACATAGCTACCTGCCTCGCGCATGGCCTCCACGTCCAGCGGCGCATGGTGCCAGCCCACTCGCCCTGCCAGAATGGCCGACCGGACCGGATGATTCAGCAACAGATAGCGATAGTGCCGCGCCGTGGCAGAGAAACGGGCATGAAATCGATCATCCATTTCGCGCGCCCACAATACAGCCACACCTTCAGGCAGAAAGCTGTTCACGCCGCGTACCCAGGCAGTCACTGGCCGCCTGGCGCCAGTATCGAAATGGGCGACCTGCTGGCAGGCATGCACCCCCGCATCGGTACGGCCTGCTGCGTGCAGGCGCACCTTCTCACCGGCCATACGCCCTATCGCCGCCTCCAACGCATCCTGCACGCTCCTACCGCTGGGCTGCGCCTGCCAGCCACAGAAGGCTCGGCCATCATATTCAATACCCAGTGCAATGCGCATGGCACCAACCCATCTCTAATCCCAGTACAAAAACAAAACGTGGGTCGCTTAGCGACCCACGTTCCATTTTGCCTCAAGCGGGGCCAGGCCCCTAGCAATTACAGCTGTGCCAGCAAAGACTCCGCAGTGGACTTTTGCTCGGAATTACCCTCGCTCATGGCCTCCTGCAGTATTTCACGCGCACCTTCCTTGTCGCCCATATCGATATAGGCTCTGGCCAGATCAATCTTGGTGGTCACCGGATCATCCAGTTCCGCGCCAAAATCCATCACGTCCGTGCCGTTAGCCGCTTCGGGCGCAATGTCCAAGTCCAAACCCATACCGTCCATATCCAGCGTATCTGCCGAGGCAGCGTCAGGCGATGCCACCGGGGCCTCACCCATGTCGAAATTGAAATCGAGGCCAGCCGCCAAGTCCGGCGTATCCAGCTCAGCCAGCGGCTCATCCGACACAGGCAGGGCGAAGTCCGGCATGTCCGAGCCCAGATCCAGCGGTGCGGCAGCCTTGGCTGCAGGTTCATTAGGCAGGTCGAGCGGGATATCCAGCGAGAGAATGCCATCATCGGCAGCTGCCTCGGGTGCAGCGGCCGCAGCCGGCGCATCGAGGTTAAACTCACCGATGTCGAAGTCCATCTCGGCCTCAGCCGCTACCGGCGGAGGCGTCATGTCTGGCATGCCGGCCGACAGATCCAGCGGCGCCTCAGCAGGTGCCGCAGGTTCAGCGCCCAAGCCCAGATCAAAATCCAGCGAATCACCGGCCGCCGGCTGTGCCGCCGCCTCGCCCGCATCCAGCTGGAAGTCCAGGTCCAGACCAGCCGCCGATGCTTCGGCCGCAGGCTGGGCAAACCGGGCAGTTTCCTGCGCCATCTCACCCAGCGTACCCGCCGAGAGAATCATGGTCTTGTCCAGCGCACCGGTATCAACCGGCGCCTGCTGCTGATAAAGCGAGTTCTGCGGATCAAGGGCACGGCCCATTTCAGCCGCCTGCGCCCACAGCGGACCCTGTCCCTGCGTACCGGAATACAGTTCCCGTGCGGTGCTCTCAAACGCCGCAGCATTCTTGCGGGCGCTGTAGATTTCCAACAGCTTCAAGCGTACTTCCTGGCGGCTGCCGTCACGTGTCAAGGCATCCTTGAGTATCTCCTCGGCCTGGGCATCACGGCCATAGGCCATATACACCTCGGCTTCGGCAATCGGGTCCACTTCATCGGTATCGATGGTACCAAGGCCAGCACGGCTGAAGTCTGTGAGGAAGGAGTTCTCCGTCACACCCGTGCTGATAACCGCACCACCGGTGTTGCCCACCATGGTGTTGGATTTCAGGTCCGAGCCGGTAATCACGCTATCTTCAAAGCTGCCCTTCTTGCGACGGCGGGCAAACCAGAGGCCACCACCGGCCAGCAGGGCCAGTGCCAGACCACCCGCACCCAGCACCATCGGGTCTTCCAACAAGGAAGGTTCCGGTTCCGGCTCCGGTATCACGATAGGCGGACGTTTCTTCTTGGGCTTGGGCGGCTCAACAGGTGCCACCACCGGCGGTGCCGGTTCAGCCACTACGGGTGCGCCAGCCTCCGGATTCAGCGGGGCTTCCACTGCAGGTGCAGCAGTCACGGCGCCTGGGGCCGGTGTAGCCTCGGCTGGCACAGGTGTAGGCAAAGGCGGGGCTGTTACGACGGGCTTGGCCGGTTCCACTGCTACGGGCTTAGCGGCCTTGGCAGCTTCAGCCTGCTTCTGCAGATCGGCACCTTGCTTGCTCTTCAGTGCCAACAATTCTTCCAGCTTCTTGTTGGTCTTTTCCAGCTCGCTGACCCGCTGGCTGGCCTCAGCCAAGGCCTTCTGCCGTGCTGTCGACTCTTCTTCCAGGGTCTGCACGCGCTCCTTGAGCTTGCCATCCTCGCCCTTGGAGAGCTTCAAGGTGTCCTTGCCGGCAGACTCTGGTGCCTTGACCTTGTCTTCGACCTTGGCCGTAATCTTGCCGGCACCGGGTGTGGCTTCCGCCTGCGAGGCCCCAGCGCTATCGGCCAGCTTGGCGCGGTATGCACGCCAATCCTGGGCCTGCACCCGTATTTCCTGGGCCGCTTCCGATGGCGTGATACTGCTCAGGGCATCCTTGTCGGGGATGTTGAGTATCTTGCCCTTGCGCAGGCGGTTCATATTCTTGCCATCAAAAGCCCCCTGATTGGCACGATAGATACCAACCAGCATCTGCTCCAGGCTCACACCCTCAACCATGTTCATGCGCGCTACGCCCACCAGCGTATCGCCCGTCCGCACCGTATAGGCGCCAGCATCACCGGGTGCTTCTTCGGCTACGGGCTGAGGTTGAGGCTGCTTGGCGGGCTCAGGCTTTGGGGCGACAGGCTTGGGTGCGGTTGCCTGCACCGGCTGTGCCACTGGCTGCGTCGCCGGCCGGCTGGCGGCCACAGGGGCCGTGGTAGTAGCCGCGTTGTAGCCCACCGGATCCAGCAGCGCGGTGTATTCACGTAATACGCGGCCACCTTCCCACTTCAGTTCGATCAGGAAGTTCAGCGCAGGCTCATTGACGCTTTGCGAAGAATTGACCGAGATAAAGTACTGCCCGTTTGAGCGCTTATCCAGGCTGAAGCGCAAGCCCAACGAGGATGAAGGGTATTCGATTTGGGCTTCCCGATAGGAATCGGGGGCGGCCAACCCGGCACGCAAGGACTCGATCTCGGCTGCCTGTACGGCAACGAGGTCTATTTCAGCACGTAGCGGCTGGCCCAGGCCCGACAGCACATTCAAGCGCCCGAGGCCTGCTGAATGAACGGCAACGGGTAACGTCGCCAAGGCAACAGCCGCGACAGTGGCCTTAAGTTTTGATCTGATTCGCACGGCTCCCACCTTTTTTGCGGAGTCAAAATTCCGACAAATAAATTAACATCATGGGGTTATGCACGCAAGCTCGCGTGCCACCTGAGTTTAGACAGCGATTGCGGCAAATAAAAAGAAAAAAGTTTGCCGCTTACATTTCAATGGGATACATGACATTGGCGTTAAACCGGTTCGTCGCTGCCGCACAACGGTTCCACCAAGTCCCTGCACGTAGGCACTTTGTCAAGTCGCCAATTCGTGAAGGCCCAAGACCAGATATCGGTCAGACTAGCCGAAAATAAAGCATCAGGTGGCATCTGTCCCAATTTATCCAGCGTCTGGCACAACAATAGCGACCTGCGCGACATATCCAGGGGCGCAGCGCGGGTCTGTTTACTGAGTTTCTCACCCGCAGAATTGATCAATACCGGCAGGTGCGCGTATTGCGGTTGCGGATATCCCAGCACCTGCTGCAAATAGATTTGCCTCGGGGCTGAGTCCAGCAAGTCCGCCCCCCTGACTATATGGCTAATTGCCTGCTCGGCATCATCCACCACCACAGCCAGCTGATAGGCAAAATAGCCGTCCGCACGCAAAAGCACAAAATCGCCCAAGTCGCGGGCCAGATTCTGCCGCTGCAAACCCTGTAGCGCATCGGTAAATGTTACGGTGACATTATCGGCCAGCTTTATACGCCATGCTCTACCGGTTTTACCGGCTGGCAGTCCGGCGCGGCATGTCCCTGGATAAACCGGCCCGTCTATGCCGCGCACGCTGGAATCTGCAATCTCGCGTCGGGTGCAGGCGCAGGCATAGGCCTGCCCATCGCGCTGCAGGCCGGCCAGCACCTCGCGGTAGCGATCAAGCCGGCGACTCTGATACATCACCTCGCCATCCCACTCAAAGCCGAAGCCTGCCAAGGTCCGCAATATGTCATCAGCCGCCCCCGGCATCTCACGCGGCGGGTCCAGGTCTTCCATCCTCACCAACCAACGTCCACCACGGGCGCGCGCCTCCAGGTAGCTCCCCACCGCCGACAGCAGCGAGCCGGCATGCAGCGGGCCGGTGGGGCTGGGCGCAAAGCGCCCGATGTAGGGTGGGCTTATGATGGTGGCGTCTTTGGAAATAACCATGCTGTGCGGGGAGTCTTGAGCGCTTCTGTTACAATCGTCAAAAATTTCAGCGTCGCAAGAATTAAAGGACTGAGCGATATGACGTACGTGGTGACCGATGCCTGCGTGAAGTGCAAATATACCGACTGCGTGGATGTCTGTCCGGTGGACTGCTTCCGCGAAGGCCCCAATTTCCTGGTGATCGACCCGGACGAGTGCATAGATTGCACCCTGTGCGTGGCTGAGTGCCCGGTCGAGGCCATCTACGCCGAGGATGATGTGCCCGCCGACCAGCAAGCCTATATCCAAATCAACGCAGAACTGTCCCGGAACCCGGCCTGGACACCCATCGTTGAGAAGAAAGACCCGCTGCCCGATCACGACCAGTGGTCCACAGTGAAGAACAAGCTGCCGCATCTGGATCGCAACGGCGCCTGAATCTGACCGCACCAAGGGTAAGCAAGCACTTGCCTGGCAACGCCCGCCCCTCCCAGGTGGGCGTTTTTCTTTGCCTACAAATCAGCCCACTACCCCACCGAAGTCATTACTCGGCCTCGCGCAGTATCCGCCACAGTGTGGTGCGGCTAATACCCAGGCGCGCCGCCGCCAAGGCCCTGTCACCACCGCACTCAGCCAGGACAGCTTGCAGGCGCTGGCGTCTCGCGGTATCTGCAGTCTTGGCCAGCGATGCGTCTACCGCATCAGCCGCCGTCAGCTCCGGCGCCAAGCGACGTATATCGCTATCACGCAAACTGCCGTGCGCACACAGAAACACCGCCAGCCGCTCCACCAGGTTTTGCAGTTCGCGCACATTGCCAGGCCAGCCATAGCCCAGACTCGCCCTGACCAGGGGTACGACCAAGGCATCGGCAGGCTGCTTTGCGCCCAACCGCTGCAGTGCATCGGCAGCCAACCGCCTCGCCAGCAACACCACGTCCTGACCACGCTGCGCCAAGGCAGGCAAGGTCAGGCTGAGGATATTGAGCCGGTAATACAGGTCCACACGGAATCGCCCTGCCGCCATCACCTCCTTCAACTCGGCATGGGTGGCCGCTATCACCCGCACATCCACCGGTACAGGCTCCGATGCCCCTAGCCGCAAGACCTCTCGCTCCTGCAGCACACGCAGCAGACGCGTCTGCAAGGGCAGTGGCATATCGCCTATCTCATCCAGGAACAAGGTTCCGCGATGCGCCAGTTCGATCAGACCAGACTTGCCTCCGCGACGCGAGCCGGTAAACGCCCCTTCCTCATGGCCAAATAACTCCGATTCCAGCAAGGTCTCGGGAAAGGCCGCGCAATTGAGCGCAACAAACGGACCGTCCACCCGTTTTGAGGCCTGGTGTATGCCCTGGGCAAACAACTCCTTGCCCGTGCCCGAAGCACCACCGATCAGCACCGACGAATCCGTGCCCGCATACAGCAGGGCCAACTCGCGCGCCTCCTTGATCAACGGCGCATCACCCAACACATCGGCCAGGCTGTATTTCGCACGAAATGGGCTGCGGCGCGCTTCAGCCCGTAACTTTCGGTCTGCCCGCTCAATGGCGGTCGATTCCTGCAAGGTCAGTACCGCCCCTACCTGCAACCCAGCCTCCATCAAGGGCAGGCGCTGGCTTACCAGCCTGCGGCCGGCCACCGTTACCACCTCGTCGCGCCGCCCTTCACCGCTTTTCAGCACACTGGCCAGCGATAGCTCAGGCGCCAGCTCGGACAGCCGCCTGCCTTCGGCCCACTCCCCGGCCACACCGACCAAGGCAGCCAGCGCCGGGTTGATGGTCTGCACCCGCTCGTCCATATCAACCGCTGCCACGCCTTCGGCTAGGCTCTCCAGTATCCGGTCCAGCCGCTCCCGCTTGGCCTCCTCCAGCCTGGCCACCCGGGTCAGCTCCAGCGCGGCTTCAATCGCCGCCAATATGGAATCCACCGAGTAGATCAGTACCGCAGGTAAACCATGCAGGCCCGCCCAATGCACAATCTGGCTAGACCCCACCACAACGGGGCGAGCTGTGTGCGCCAAAGAATCAAGGTGCCGACGAGCCTCCTCGTCACCGTCATAGATCAGCGGCGTCAACTCCAGATTCAGTATCGGTTTCAGCGACTCGAATTCATCCGCCAACCGTCGGCGCGTCAGCAAAACAGCACGCGGGTTAAGCCGGCGGGCGGCAAGCAGCGCGTGCAATATGTCGTAGCCCGTCACCTTGATCTGCACCACGGGGATATCCAAGGCACTCCGCAGCAGCTCCGCCCCACGGCCTGCTGCGATCACGGCATCCAACCTGCCTTGCCGCACCAGCTCACGCACATTGGGCAAGGCCGCCTCGGCAGGCATTTCTATCAGTTGCAGCTCATAGCGCTGCCCTATCCCTGCCAGCACACCATGTGTCAGTTCAGCCAGGGCACGTGTTGCCACCACAGCCAACCGGGGTATCGATTGCCTTGCCATCGTTTGCCATTCCTGCAGATTGTTGTGTTCTGACTGCACCGTTGTGCGCAGAGCCCCGGCGGCAATTATTTCATTATTGCAACAACGCAAGGTTAAAATTGAAACCCTACCTGCGCGGCAGCAATCTGTGCCAGGTGCGATCAACCTAGCCCTCGGTCGTCGCTTGATCTGCCCCCTACGCCCGCAAGTACCCAGCTCCCGCCAAACGCATGCAAAGCGCAGGCCGACCTGGCTCCTCCGCAGCGGGCGGTCTGGCTGGCAATACCCAAGAAAGGAAAACAGCAATGTCCTTCTCCCTGCATGGCGACCGCGTCATCGTCCGTGAATGGCGCGACAGTGATGTAGAGGCCTTCGTCGCCCTCAACGCCGACCCCGAAGTACGGCGCTTCTTCCCCAGCGTACTCAGCCGCGAACAAAGCCTTGCGGAGCTCGGCCGTATCCGCGAACACGGCCAGCGCGAGGGCTTTACCTTCTGGGCGGTGGAAGTGCCCGGCGTAGCCGAACTGATCGGCTTTACCGGCTTGCTGCGCACCCCCTACTCCACCCACTTCACGCCCTGCGTCGAAATAGGCTGGCGCATGGCGCGAGCCTACTGGGGTAAGGGCTACGCCACTGAAGCCGCCCGGCTTTGTCTGGATTGGGGCTTTCAACAGGAAGGCATCGATGAAATCGTCGCCTTGGCCACCCTGACCAATCTGCCCTCGCACGCCGTCATGGAACGCCTGGGCATGCAGCGCAATCCGGCCGATGACTTCGACCACCCCAGGCTGGAAGCAGGCCACCCCCTGCGACCCCACCTGCTTTACCGAATCAAGCGGCAAGACAGACGGCAGATGCAGGCCTGATCTGCTGGCACACCGGTGTTTGGCCAACCTATTATTAGTTGGCCCAACCCTGAACTTGGGCCCGCCCTGCAGGGACAAACCCAGGTAGTGCAAGACAGCGACGCGATAGGAGCGCACGACCCTGGCGGTACGGCCCATACCCGATATCGATATATCCTGCACGGCTGATGGAACGTAAGTAAATGCTGAAATTCATCTAAAACACAGAGCTTGTACTCTTGTGCTAACTTTGCCCCGCTGCAGACGATGCGGCGAGACATGACACGAGGGAAACACTGTAATGATGGCGATTATGCGCAAGACCGAAGCCGGCCAGCAGGCGCTGCAGGCACGCGAAGGTGGTACCAAGTTGCCGGTACGCCTGCGCACCCTGCTGCTGCAGGTGGACGGTCAAAAGAACAGCGAGCAACTGGTTCAACTGGCCGTGTCGCTGGGCAGCCCGGCCGAAACAGTCGACAAACTGCTGGAGTTGGGTCTGATCGAGCCTTTGCCCGGCAGCGTAGTCGAGCCACCCGCCCCCCCAGCCCCCAGCCAACGCGAGATTGCCGCAGCTGCCATGGCCACGGTGGCCGTCACCATCAAGCCAGCGGCGCCAACGCCTCCCCTTGCCGCGCCACCTGTCGTATCTACAGCAACCGTTGTTGCACAAACCGCAGCGCCGGTAGCGACACCCGCAACAGCCGCTGTCGACGACACCCAGCTTGAAGACATCCCGGTTTCCAGCAAACTGCCCGAACACCTGCGCCCGGTGGCGGCGCTGATGCGCCAGCTGGTGGAGAAGCACCTGGGACTCAAGGCCATGCTGCTCAAGCGCCGCATCAGCCACTGCGATGACGAGAAGGAACTGCGTCTGGCGCTGGTGGCCCTGCGTGAAGCATTGGCAAAAGCCAGCAACAATGCCCAGGCCGATGCCATTCTGCAGGAGGTCTACACCCATCTGCCCATGATAGGCCTCAATCGGGCCAAGACGTTCTAGGCCACCGCAGGGGCGTCCAGTGGTGCTTGTCCCTATCTGTCCTGTTCTGGTCAGGTTTCGGCACTGTAGCTCGTGGGGATGTTGCATAAAGTAGCGACATCCCAACCCGCTGGAGTCCTGATATGTCCGCCGCCCTGCTAGTCATCGATGTGCAAGAATCGTTCCGCCATACCACCTACTGGCAAGCTGACGACCTGGATGCGTATCTACGCCAACAGAACAAACTGATCGCCGGCTGCCGCGAAGCCGGCCTGCCCATCGTCCGGGTGTTTCATGTCGATATCGACGGCAATCCCGCCTTCGCTCGGGATTCCGGCCATATCACGCCACTGGCAGGCAGTGATACGCAGGCGGATCACACTGTCATCAAGCATGTACACAGTGCCATGATTGGTACCAACCTCGACGCCTGGCTCAAGGCGCAGGGCATACACCACCTGATCATCTCCGGCATACGCACCGAGCAATGCTGCGAAACCACCACGCGCAACGCCGCCGACATGGGCTACACCGTAGATTACGTGACCGAAGCGACAATGACCTTCCCCATGCGCCATGCCCATGGCCGCATCTATAGTCCGACCGAGATCAAGGAGCGCACCGAACTGGTATTGGCAGGCCGCTTTGCCACCGTGCGCAGTGTTGACGATGTGCTGTCTCAGTTGCCGCTGACAGCGTGAGCGAAGGATCACCCCATGCTTGCCCTGCGCCCCGGCTGTGAATGCTGCGACAAGGATCTGCCACCCGACAGCCCTGACGCGTTTATCTGTTCCTTTGAATGCACTTTTTGCCGCGACTGCGTGCAGGCAAGGCTGGCTGGTGTCTGCCCCAACTGTGGCGGAGAATTGGCGCAACGTCCGCGCCGACCAGCTGACAAACTGATCAAGTATCCCGCCAGCACGGAACGCATCCATAAACCACGTGACTAGCATGAGCAGATGACCCAGCTCCCCACCATCCCGGTTCATTTCATCCTGCTGCCCGGCTTTCTGCTGTTGGACTTCGCCGGACCAGCGGAAGCGCTACGCATTGCCAATCAACATGGTGGTCGGTTCGAGCTGCACTATTGCGGGCCTGAGGCCATGCCGCAAAGCTCGCTGGGGATGGCGCTCGATGGTATAGCACCGCTGCCCGGCCAGTTACCTGCCCAGGGCTGGGTCATCATCCCCGGCCTGGCAGGTGCCATGGCAGCACAATCGGCCGCTGCAGCCCGGCACACCGTGGCCTGGCTGCAGCAGCTATGTCCTGCCGGGCACCCCTGGCCACACGGCCAACTGATCACCATCTGTTCAGCGGCCCTGCTGGCAGGCGCCGCCGGCCTGCTGGACCACCGTCGCTGTACCACCCACCATACCCTGGTGGAGAAATTACAGCAGATCGCGCCAAACGCCCGCGTGGAGAATGACCGGGTGTTTGTGTTGGATGGCGAAATCGCCAGCTCGGCCGGCATCACTACCGGCATAGATCTGGCACTGGAGCTGATCGCACGGCAATGTGGCCCGCAACTGGCGCTGGCAGTGGCCCGCGAGATGGTCGTCTGGCTACGACGCGACAGCGCCACGCCGCAGCACTCGCCGTTCCTGGCATACCGCAACCACCTGCATCCAGCCGTCCACCGTGTGCAAGACGCCATCAGCGCCGAACCCGCCAGGCCCTGGCCGCTGGAGGCCATGGCCAACGTCGCCTGCGTCAGCCCGCGCCACCTGGCACGGCTGTTCCGGCAACATGCCGGCGTCAGCCCGCTCGATTATTACCAGCAGATACAGCTTGCTCAGATCGAACCCCTGTTGACGCTGCGTGACTGGTCGCTGGAGCGTATCGCCGAAGCCGGCGGCTTTGGCTCGGCCCGTGATCTGCGGCGGGTATGGCAAAAACAGCGGACTACCCCACTGCGGCGCCCCGTCGAGGCGCACTAGTCCGTCTTTGCCGACGCCAGCCAGCGCGGCGACCACAGGCCCAGTGCCAGCGCAATGCCCAGCAGGATGATGCCGCCGCCCGCCACCATAGCTGGCGTCAGTGTTTCGCCCAGGAATACCCCGCCCCAGACAATGGCAAACAGCGGAATCAGAAAGGTCACTGCAATCGCCTTGCCCGGCCCCACCTGGGCAATTAGGCGGAAGAACAACAGATAAGCCCATGCCGTGCAGACTACCGCCAAGGCGATGGCAGCAAGCCAGGCATTCAGGCTGATGGGGTGGGCAGGCCATAGCGGTACAGCCAGGGGCAAGAGCATCAAGGTCGCAGCAAGCTGGCTACCGGTGGCCACCACCAGGGGTGAGGCCATGGCCAGCTTTTGCTTGGTGTAGTTGGCGGCTATCCCATAGGCGACGGGCGCCAGCATAGCCGCCAGCACCGCCCAACCATCACCGCCAGGCTTGAAGCTGATCTTGCCCCAGACCAGCACCACTACACCCAAAAAACCCAATGCCAGGCCCAGCACCTTGCCACGTGGCAGTTGGGTCGCCAGCCACAGCCACGCCACCACCGCACCCCACAAAGGGGTAGTCGCATTGAGCACCGCAGTAAACCCTGCCGAAAGCGAGAGCGCCGCCCAGGCAAACAGGCTGAAGGGCAAGGCGGAATTGAGCAATCCCACTACGGCCAAGGGGCGCCAGTGCGTTAACAGAGCGCGCACCTCGCCGCGCCAGCATACCAGGGGCAGCAGGCATAGCGTGGCCAGCCCCACACGAACCAGCACCAGCACCAAGGGCCCAAACTCAGGTGCCGCCACCCGCATGAACAGGAAGGACGCACCCCAGAGTGCGGCCAGCAATATCAGTTCAACCAGTTCCCGCCTACCCATGCACCACCTCGACGCCGGCCAGGTCCTGCCGATGTTGCAGCTCCAGGCCGATGAGGGCACGCTTGCGGGTTTCACCCCAGTGATAGCCACCCAGGCCACCGTCGCCCCGTATGACCCTGTGGCAGGGTATCAGCAAGGCAATGGGATTGGCCCCCACCGCGCTGCCCACGGCCCTGGCCGCCCCAGGCTGGTCTATACGCCGCGCCAGCTCGCCATAGGTGGTCAACCTCCCCTCGGGTACCTGAAGCAGCGCCTGCCAGACCTTGAGCTGAAACTGCGTACCTTTGACAAAAAGATGCACAGGCTCCAGGCGCTGAAAACCGCCAAACACCCGCTCAGCCAGCAACTGCATCATCTGGTCATCGCGCTGCAGGCGTGCCGCCGGCCAATCGCGTTGCAGCTCAGCCCATGCCTGCGCATGGCCATCATCTACAAAGGCCAGCTTGACCACCCCATGCGGCCCCTGCGCCAGCAGGGCCATACCAAATGGCGTCACTGCCAACCCCCAGGTCAACACCCAGCCCGCGCCACCCAGTTTGATCTCACCGGGTGTCGCGGCCTGAAAACTCAGCATCAGATCATGCAAACGCCCGGGGCCGGAGAGCCCCGCCGACAGGCTGGCACCCATCACATCCTCACCCGCCAGCAACGCCGCCCTGGCCTTTTCGCCGGTCAGATGCTGCAGGAAACGCTTGGGGCTAAGACCCGCCCAGCGTGCAAACAGGCGCTGCAGATGCGATTCGGACAAGCCCACATGGCGGGCCAGCTCTGCCAGCTCGGGTTGCTCGTCGGCATGGGTGCGCAGCCAGTCCAAGGCGGCAGCCACCGTCACATAGGCCTCGGCGCGGGCAGGCAGATCATCGTGGGAGTAGGTAGCGGTATCCATGGCGGCATCTTAGGCGGGGGAACCCTCACCCGCCCACCCGATTCCTGCTGTTAGCCCAGCAGGCGATACACCGGCCGGCTACCGAACAAATGCCCATGGTCGGCGTAGGCCGCCTCGGGCTGAGCCAGCCGGAAGCTGTCCGTCGCCAGTATCTCGCCCCCTTTGGCCATTTCCTCGCCCAGCTTGGAAGCCGCATTGACCTCCGCCCCCCAGACTTCCCTGTCATCAATCAGCAACACCGAGCCGTAGCCCAGGCCTATGCAAACCTCTATCCGCTCCTCGGCCACCCGTCCGGCATTGGCAGCCGTGCAGGCGGCCTGCAGAGCAAGGGCACAATGCAGTGCATCTGCTGCCTGCTCAAACAGCACCAGCAGCGAATCCCCCTCGCGCTTCAGGCACACCCCCTGATGCTGCTGCAGCAAAGGCAGGAACAAGGCCTCAGACTCCTGTATCACCTGCAGGAAGTGGACGATGCCGAACGCCTCCACCATGCGCGAGAACCCCACCAGATCGGTGAACATCACTGCCCGCTGGCAACCAAAGCGCTGAAAAATGGCCTGCTCTATCGCCGCCTTATCGGCGCCCTCCTGGCGTCGCTGTGCCAGCATGCTGCTGAGTTCGTCGGCATCAGTCACCTGCTACCTCCCGCACCACCTCACTCGCCGCACGCATGGCATCCACACATAGCGGCACGCCCGCATAGATGGCCGAATGCAACAGCACTTCACGTATTTCCTCGACCGTGGCGCCATTATTGAGCGCCCCCCGTACATGGCCTTTCAGCTCCTGGCTACGCCCAAGTGCAGCCAGCATGGCCAAGGTGATAAAGCTGCGTGTCTTGCGATCCAGTCCCCCGCGATTCCATACCGTACCCCAGGCATGCTCGGTCACAAACTCCTGCAATGGCAGGGTAAAGGCATCCGCATCGGCAAAGGCCTTATCGACAAAAGCATCACCCATTACCTCGCGCCTCACCTTCAGGCCACGGTCAAACTGCTCACTCATTGGATCTCCCGATTTGTCGGTAACGGAAAGGCTTCCCATAATAGCGCCAGCCCTCCCAACATCGAAGCCCATGCGCGCCCTACTCCTGCTTGTCCTCAGCCCCCTCGCCCTGGCGTTTGATACCGGCCTCCACCCAGTCTGGCTCAGCACCGTCTACACCGCGCTGACCTTGTTTGGTGCCGTCATCCTGGGTGTCATCCTCAACCGGCTATGGCGCAGGCTGCAAGCCTGGATAGTGAAACGCAGCCGGCTCCGCGCCAGGCAACTGGAACAGCGTACCCACCGGGTACTCAAGGCCAAGCCACTGCTGCGGCTGGAAGTCTTCCTGCTGCGTTTCTGCAAGCTCCTGCTGTGGCTGAGCCTGTTCTACCTGACGCTGGAACTGACACTCAGCTATTTCGAAGCCACCCGCCCCTTGGCGGGCAAGTTGCTGGGCTGGATGCTCGATCCGCTCAAGGCAGCGGGCCAGGCACTGGCCGAGCAGCTGCCCAAGCTGCTGTTCCTGCTGGTGCTGATCATCGTCACACGCTACCTGTTGCGCGTCATCCGCTATGTGTTCCTGGAGATAGAACGTGGACGCCTGCGCATTGAGGGGTTCTATCCAGACTGGGCCGATCCCAGCCGCAAGATCGCCAGCTTCCTGCTGATCGTCTTTGCCCTGATGGTGGCCTACCCCTATATACCGGGCTCCAGCTCTGACGCCTTCAAGGGGGTATCGCTGTTTCTGGGTGTCCTGTTTTCCTTGGGCTCCACCGGTGCCATCTCCAATATCGTGGCCGGCGTCATCCTCACCTATATGCGTGCCTACCGCGCTGGCGATCTGGTACGCATAGGCGAGGTGCAAGGCGTGGTCGTCAGCCACTCCCTCCTGGTCACCAAGCTCTACACCATACGGAACCAGGAAATCACCCTGCCCAATTCCGTGATACTGCAAGGCCATGTCACCAATCTCTCATCCGGTGGCGCAGATCGCGGTGCACTGGTGAGCACAACCGTGACGGTCGGCTATGACACACCCTGGCGACAGGTGCATGCCATCTTGCTGGAGGCCGCAGCGCAAACACCCGAGGTTCTGCAGAACCCCGCCCCCTTTGTGCTGCAGACCGAGCTGCAGGATTTTTATGTGCGCTATGAATTGAACGTCTATACCAATAAACCAGAGCGTCTGCCGTTTGTACTGTCAGCCCTGAATGCCAACGTGCAGGATAGTTTCAATCGCCATGGGGTACAGATCATGTCGCCTCATTACTTTGACCGGGCACGCCAGCCTGTGCTGACACCGCCCGAGCAGTGGTACACCGAGCCCGCCAAGCCGCCGCGCCGCTAAGTTGCCGCAGCAGCCAAGCAGGGACAGCATCGCCAACCCCCATTGCAAGGGCTGAGGCTTCGCCGGTGGATTTTTGAACTCGTTTAAATATATTAAATAACCATGAAGCTACGACAACTTGCCCTCCTGCTGATCCTGCTCTCGTCCGCCCATGCCAAGGAAGTCACCATGGCCTTCGGCGAGAAGATCCCACCCTTCTGCTTTCCCCAGACCAACTCAGGCATAGAGCTGGAGGTCATCGGCGAAGCACTGGCCTATCGCGGCCATGTACTCAAGCCGGTCTACTTCCCTTTTGCCCGCATTCCGGTGGCCTTCAAGAACCGTGAAGTCAACGCCGCCATGACCGATCTGGGCGAAGACCTGAGTCCCTACGGCGCAAAGTATGGTGATCCGGCAGTCATCTACGACAACGTGTTGATTACGCTCAAGTCACGCAATCTATATCTACGCCAGCCCAGCGACCTCAAGGGGCTGTCGGTCATTTCCTTCCAGGGCGCCATCAATCGCTATCCCGACTGGCTCAATCCAGTCAAGCAGGACGGCAATTACTACGAACAGAACGACCAGAAAGTCCAGGTACTGACCCTGGACAAAGGGCGCTACGATGTTGTGCTGAGTGACCGTAGCATCTTCCGCTACTTCACTTTGCAGATGAAGAAGACCGAAGGCTTTCTGCCCAAGCCCGTACAGGAGCACCGTTTCACCACGGTCAACCCACAGGACTACCGTCCTGTATTCCGCGATGCCGGGGTACGTGACGATTTCAACGCCGGGCTCAAACAGTTGAAGGAAAGCGGCCGCTTCCAGGCCATCTATGACAAATACTTGAAGGAATAGCATTAGCGCCGCCAACAAAACCCAGCGTAGCGGCTCTGGCTAGGTGCGCGCAGCAGACAGTGTGGGTACGGCAAGCTCGCACAACAACGCCCAGCGCAGCCTTCCCACCCAGGCTGAGCGACGCCCTAGCTGGGCAACACAGGCAGCACCAAGGTCTCCTTGACCTCTTCCATCACCACATAGCTGCGTGATTCCACCGCGCCGGGCAGATTGAGCAAAATATCGCCCAGCAGGGTACGGTATTGCGACATATCCGAAATACGTGCCTTGACCAGATAATCGAAGTCGCCCGATACCAGGTGGCACTCCACGATATTGGGCAGCTTCATCACCTCGCGCCGAAACTGGTCGAAGATCTCGGCGGATTTGGCCGCCAGCCGCAACTCCACGAATACCAGCTGGGCGCAGGCCACCGCGCGTGGGTTGACCCGGGCGTAATAGCCTTCGATCACGCCGTCGCGCTCCAGCCGCTTCACGCGCTCCGACGTAGGCGTGGTGGACAATCCCACCTTCTCAGCCAGCTCCGTCAGCGCCATACGCCCATCCTGCTGCAGCAGGGTCAATATCTTGCGGTCCACACGGTCCAGCTCACGCATAAGGGCAAATCCAGATTTATTCCTGTCTACATCATATCAAACCCGATTTTTTCCTGTTACATACCCATAACTTGGCGGCACTTTTTGGTATTTGATCAATACACTGCGCGAATTCTCTTCTTGCATATTCAGACAGGTAAACCATGAAGGTGATCGTACTCGGTGGTGGTGTGATTGGCGTGTCCACGGCCTACTATCTGGCCCGTGCTGGCGCTGATGTCACGGTGCTGGAGCGCCAGTCTGATGTTGCCCTGGAAACCAGCTTTGCCAATGCCGGCCAGATTTCACCCGGTTACTCCACACCCTGGGCCGCCCCTGGTATTCCCACCAAGGCCATCAAATGGCTGTTCCAACGGCATGCCCCCCTGGCTGTGCGGCCAGACGGCAGCCTGTTCCAGCTGCAGTGGATGGCCCAGATGCTGGCCAACTGCAACGACGCCGCCTATGCCGTGAACAAGGAACGCATGATGCGCCTGTCCGAGTACAGCCGCGACTGCCTGCGTAGCCTGCGTCAGGAGATAGGCCTGCAGTACGAAGCACGTACCGGCGGCACCCTGCAGCTGTTCCGTAGCCAGAAACAGCTTGATGGCGCCGCCCGCGATATCCCGGTGCTGGAAGCCTGCAACGTGCCGTTCGAACTGCTGGACGAAGCTGGCTGCGCGCGCGCCGAACCCGCCCTGGCCAAGGTGCCCGGCCGTGTTGTCGGCGGTCTGCGCCTGCCCAACGACGAAACCGGCGACTGTCAGCGCTTCACCACCGAACTGGCTCGCCACGCACAGCAGTTGGGCGTGAAGTTCCGCTTCAATACTGAGATCGACACACTGGAAGTCGAACGTGGCCGCATCGCGGCCGTAAGCCTGGCTGATGGTGAGCGCCTGGTGGCTGACCACTATGTGGTGGCCATGGGCAGCTTCAGCCGCCAGTTGGTCAAGCATCTGGGCTTGAATCTGCCGGTCTACCCCACCAAGGGCTATTCGCTCACGGTGCCCATCACCCATCCTGATGGCGCACCCGTCTCCACCGTGCTGGACGAAACCTACAAGATTGCCATCACCCGCTTTGATGACCGCATCCGCGTCGGCGGCATGGCAGAGCTGGGTGGTTACGATCTGAGCCTGAACCCACGCCGTCGCGAAACGCTGGAGATGGTCGTCACCGACCTCTTCCCCGAAGGTGGTGACGTCAAGGCCGCCAGCTTCTGGACCGGCCTGCGCCCCATGACGCCAGATGGCACCCCCATCGTGGGTCGTACTCCCTACGCCAACCTGTCGCTCAACACCGGTCACGGCACCCTGGGTTGGACCATGGCCTGCGGCTCAGGCAAATTGCTGGCCGATATCGTTATCGGTCAACGCCCCGAAATCAGCACCGATGGCCTGGCCCTAGACCGCTACGGTCGCCGCGCGGTAGCCAGCCACCTGCATGGCCTACAACCCGCCACCGCCTAGTCGCGCCGTCCCCCAACGCACAGCACTGCCTGCCGCCCCTGTCGCTGTACCGGGCCGGCAGGCAGTCTTTGCGCCATAATTCCCTACGCTGTCCACACGCCCCCCCACCATGAGCCGCCCGCTAACCGCCACCATCACGCTTTCCGCCCTGCGCCACAACTACCAGTTGGCCAAACGCCTGCATGGCGGTCGAGTACTCGCCATCGTCAAGGCCAATGCCTACGGCCATGGCGCCGTGCGTTGCGCACAGGCGCTGGAAGACATGGCCGATGGCTTTGGCGTGGCGGCGATTGAAGAGGCGCTGCAACTGCGTGAGGCCGGCATCAAGAAGCCCATACTGCTGCTGGAAGGCTGGTTCGAGGCCAGCGAGTTGGCACTGATAGACCAGTATGATCTCTGGACTGCCCTGCATAGCGAGGCACAGATCGCCGATATCGAAGCCGCCAAGCTGAGCCGGCCGCTCACCATCTGGGCCAAGATCGATACCGGCATGCACCGCCTGGGCTTACAGCCTGCCTCCTTCAAGGCAGCCTATGAGCGTCTGCAGGCCAGCGGCAAGGTCGGCAAGGTCATCGCCATGACCCATTTTGCCCGCGCCGACGAGCTGGATGTAGAAGCCACCTCGCAAGCCGCCAAGCTCTTTCAGGCGGCCATCGATGGACTGGGGCTGGAGACCAGCCTCTGCAACTCCGGCGCCATCCTCGGCTGGCCCACCACCCATGGCGACTGGGGCCGTGCGGGCATCATGCTGTATGGCGGTGCCGGCACCGATCGCGTGCTGCCCGACTGGCCACAGCCCGTCATGGCGCTGGATAGCCAGCTGATTGCCATACGCGAGTTGAGCCGCGGTGAAGCCATCGGCTACGGTGCCCGTTTTGTAACCGAGCAAGCCACGCGCATGGGTGTGGTGGCCTGCGGCTATGCCGATGGCTACCCCCGCATCGTTCCCACAGGCACCCCCGTGCTGATCAACGGCCGCCGCAGCCGCATCCTGGGCAGGGTCTCGATGGATATGCTGGTAGTGGATCTGAGCGAGCATCCCGACGCGGCTGTTGGCACCGCTGTCCGCCTTTGGGGCGAAGGCCTGCCAGCCAGCGAGATAGCCGCAGCGGCCGGTACCATAGACTATGAACTGTTCTGCAACGTCAAGCGCGCCCGCCTGATCTATCAGGAATAAGCGATACCGGCAGGGGCAGCCACCCCCGCCGCCTCAGCCCAATAAGGCATATTCGCCGCCCCGCTCCAGTGCCCGCTGGTAGGCCGGACGTGCATGGATACGCTGCAGAAAATCCATCAGCCTGGGCCGGCTTTGATCGAGGCCAGCACGCGCTGCTGCCGCTTCCAGCGGAAAACTCATCTGTATGTCAGCCGCACTGAATACCTCGCCAGCAAACCAATCCGCCTGGGCCAGCTCAGCCTCCAGGTAATCCAGGTGCTGGGCGATCTGCGGCAGCACATAGCTTTGCTTGACCTTGCTGGCGATGGCACGCGCGATGGGCTTGACGAAGAAAGGCATGGGACCGCTCTCTACCCGATCAAACACCAGCTTCAGCAACAAAGGCGTCATGGCCGATCCCTCGGCATAGTGCAGCCAATAGGTATAACGCAGGCGTGCAGGCGTACCCGCTGGCGGCACCAGGCGGCCACCGCCGTATTTGTCTACCAGATACTCGATGATGGCGCCAGACTCGGCCAGCACCAGTTCGCCATCGCTGATTACGGGCGATTTGCCCAGCGGATGGACCTCGCGTAACGCAGGGGGCGCCAGCATGGTCTTGGGGTCGCGCTCATAGCGCTTGATCTCATACGGTAAGCCCAACTCCTCCAGCAGCCAGAGCAGGCGTTGCGAACGTGAATTATTCAAGTGATGCACGACTAGCATGGGCATTTTTTTCCGGTAAGTGGCAGTGCAAGGCGGGGTCTGGCGCCGCTAACAATACCCTGCTGGCGGGGCGGTGGGAACATACTGCCCAATGCAGGGGATTGCATATCGACGTCCGTCACCAGACATCAATGGCCCAAGCTCATAGCGGACTCCTACACCAGGCGCTCCGCATCACGGCCGAATACCTCTACGAGAAAGTCGATAAACACCCTGACAGCAGGCAGCAGCCCTCGGCGGTGAGGGTAGACCGCCTGCAGGAAGCCGCCTGGTATTTCCCAGTCAGGCAGCACCTGCACCAGTTCGCCGCTGGCAAGCTCTGCCGTGCAATAAGGGTGGGGTAGCGTACCCACCCCCAGCCCGCGCAGGGTTGCGGCTTTGCGCAGCTCGAAATCCTCTACGCTCAGCCTGGGCTCAAATGCCAGTTCCTTGACCAAGCCAGCGGCGCCCTCCAGCCGCAAGCGTACCCGTCTGTCTGCCTCCACCGCCCCCAGGATAGGTACACCATACAGGTCTTCCGGCACCGTGATCGCATGCTGCTGCAACAAGCTGGGCGATGCCACCAGGATGGCGGCGGCCGGCCGCAGCCGCCGCGATATCAGCGACGGGTCTTCATCGTCCGGCGAGCGTACCCGCAGCGCCACATCCAGCCCCTCCTCCACCAGGTCTACCCGCCTATTGGTCAATACCAGCTCCAGCATGACCTCGGGATAGGCAGCCAAAAAATCCACCACGATGGCAGAAAGATCCGACTGTGCCAGCGCGACCGGGCAAGACACCCGCAACCGACCACGGGGGATGGCGCTCACAGCAGCCACCACTTCATCGGCTGCCTCAGCCTCCACCAGCATGGCCTGGCAGTGCCGGTAGTAACGCTCCCCCACCTCGGTCAAGGCCAGCTTGCGGGTGGTTCGCTGCAGCAACCGGACTGCCAGCCGCGTTTCCAACTCGGCAATCCGACGGGACAGGCGCGACTTGGGTATCCCCAGCAACCTGCCCGCCGCCGCAAAGCCGCCGGCCTCCACCACCTTGGCAAAGTAATGCAGGTCATTCAGGTCTTGCATAGCACTGTCCTATCAGTGAGACGATGTGTCATATTCTAGCTATCTAGTCCGAAATTAGCGTCATCCATAATATGTAATCCAAGACAGCCGCCACCGTGACGGCCACATTGATTGGAGATAGCCATGAAACTGTTGCATCTGGATTCCAGCGTCCTCGGCGATGTATCCGCCTCCCGCCAACTGAGCCGCGAAGTCGTTAACGCTTGGCAGGCCAGCCAAGCGGGCATCGAGATCAGCTACCGCGATCTGGCGGCCGATAATATGCAGCAACTCAGCGGCGGCACCCTGGCGGCCAGCGGCACACCGGCCGAGCTGCGCGATGCAGCGCAGCAGTTCGAGGCCGCCTTGTCCGAGAACATACTCAACGAATTCCTGGCGGCCGACGCATTGGTCATAGGCGCCCCCATGTATAACTTCGCCATACCCAGCCAGCTCAAGGCCTGGATAGACCGGGTGGTAGTGGCAGGCAAGACCTTCCGCTATGGCGCAAATGGCCCGGAAGGACTGGCAGGCGACAAGCGGGTCATCATCATCTCGACTGCAGGCGGCATGCATGCCGGCCAGGCCACAGCTGCCGCGCATGAGGACTACCTCAAATTCGTACTGGGATTTGTCGGCATCCGCAACGTCACCGTCATCCACGCCCATGGCCTGAGCATGGGCCCGGACGCCCGCGAGGCCGCGTTCAAGCACGCCCGCAGCCAGATTGCAGGGCAGTTCGAGGCCATTGCCGCCTAACAACCCTCCTATCGGTCACCCCACCAACCCCTGTCGCCAGACAGGGGTTTTGGCCGTCCAGCTACCAGGAAAGGCTTTGGTGGGCCGCCTTTGTCGCCTAAAGTGACAGATATGGAGCATTCGCTCGAAAAGCCGTGACCATTTCAGTGCATTTCAATAAAATTACTAACTCAAGCGCTTGATCGAATTCATGAAATCGATTCCGAGACAAGGCTAACCTGGAGACTTCCCCGCATGCGCACCACCCTACGTCATTTACTCCCTCTTATCGCGGCCCTGCTACTGGTGCCCGGCAAGGCCGAGACCGTCACGGTCGGCCACGTCGGCCCTGTTTCCAGCCTGCTCAGGGAGCTGGCGGTCAGCGCGGAAGACACCCTCAATGCCTATTTCCAGGAGGTCAACGCCAAGGGTGGCGTCAATGGCATCAAGGTCAAGATGGCCTATGGCGACGATGCCTTCAATCCGCAGAAGCATGCCGACGAAACCCGCCGCATCATCAAGGAAACCAGCCCGATCGCCATGTTGGGCGCTGGCGGTTCTGCCGGCCCGCTGGAGTTGCTCAGGCAAAATATCCTGTCCGACGCCAAGATACCCTTGATTGCACCGATATCGGGCGCCCCTGCCCTGCGCAACAACCCCTGGATGTATCATCTGCGCGCCAGCTGGGTAGAAGAAATGAACAAGCTGGGACAGCAGATGGCCTCGCTGGGCCACCAGCGCATAGGAGTGTTCTACCAGAATGATCCGGACGGCAAGTTCGGCCTGTTCGCCTCCCGCCAGGAAGCCAAGAAGAGCAATCTGGAAGTCGTTGCCACGGGCAGCTACGAGAAGAACAGCATGAATGTCGAGGCAGCGGTCAAGACCATCCTCGAGCAGAACCCTACCGCCGTATTGATGCTGGGCACCGATGACGCCTGCGGCGCCTTTCTCAAAGCCTACCGCAAGGCCGGTGGCACAGCGCAGATGTACACCGTCTCGGTGGTAGGCGCCAAAGAACTGATCGCCTCGGCCGGGGTGGATGCCGCCCGTGGCACCGGCATCAGCCAGGTCATGCCCTTCATCTATACCGATTCATCCCAGTTGGTGAAGGACTACCGGGCCTTCGTCAAACGCAACAAGCTCAAGCTCGGCTATATCGAGTTCGAGTATTACATCGCCGCACGGGTGCTGACCGAAGGCCTGAAGAAGATAGACAAGGGCAATATCACTGGCGAGGGCCTGATGACAGCCATAGACTCACTGGGCACGCTCAACATGGGGGGCTTCCGCCTCACCTTCGGGCCTAACCAGCGCGTAGCCTCCAAATTTGTCGAAGTCACCGTCATTGGCCCCACCGGCGAGCTGATACGCTGAGCATCGTTCAAACACCGGCAGCACTGCATGTCACCCCAACAACAAAGCCACCTCACGGTGGCTTTGTTGTTGGCTGCGGGGGGTGGGCTTACACCCGCATCTCCGGCACATGCGCAGGCACTATCATGGTGCCGGCCGTCTTGGCCTGGATTTCCTCGACGCTGACACCCGGCGCGCGCTCCAGTAGATGGAAGCTGCCATCACGTATCTCAACCACGGCAAGGTCGGTCACCACCTTGCGTATGCAACTCACACCCGTCAACGGCAGGGTACAGGCAGGCAACAGCTTGGAGTTGCCGGCCTTGTCGGTGTGCTGCATGGTCACCACGATATTCTGTGCGCCTGCCACCAGATCCATGGCGCCGCCCATGCCCTTCACCAGCTTGCCTGGCACCATCCAGCTGGCGATGCTGCCATTGACATCCACTTCAAAGGCACCCAGCACGGTCAGGTCCACATGGCCGCCACGTATCATGGCAAAGCTCTCGGCCGAGCTGAAAAAGGCTGCGCCAGCGATGGTGGTCACCGTTTGCTTACCGGCATTGATCAGGTCGGCATCCACCTCATCCTCGGTAGGAAACGGCCCCATGCCCAGCAGGCCGTTTTCCGACTGCAGCATGACCTGCATGCCCTCGGGGATGTAGTTGGCCACCAGTGTGGGTATGCCTATGCCCAGGTTGACGTAATAGCCATCACGTAGCTCCTGCGCCACGCGCATGGCGATCTGTTCGCGGGATAGTGCCATCTGTCTCTCCTCAGCCCTTGCGCACGGTGCGTTGTTCTATGCGCTTCTCAAAAGCGCCCTTGATCACCCGGTGCACATAGATGCCCGGCGTGTGTATCTGCTCTGGGTCCAGGCTGCCGGCCGGTACGATCTCTTCCACTTCGGCCACGGTGATCCGCCCCGCCGTTGCCATCATGGGGTTGAAGTTCATGGCAGTCTTGCGGAACACTAGGTTGCCGTACTCATCAGCCTTCCAGGCACGTACCAGGGCAAAGTCAGCAGTCAGCGAACGCTCCTGCACATACTGGCGGCCATCAAACTCCGCCGTGGGCTTGCCTTCAGCCACCTTGGTGCCATAACCGGTAGCCGTATAGAAAGCCGGTATCCCGGCGCCACCCGCCCGTATTTTTTCAGCCAGCGTGCCTTGCGGGGTCAGGATCACCTCCATCTCGCCCGACAGCAGCAATTGCTCGAACAGGGCATTCTCACCCACATAAGAAGCAATCATGGTCTTGATCTGGCGCTTCTCCAGCCATAGGCCCAGGCCAAAGCCGTCTACCCCGGCATTATTGGAAATCACCGTCAGGCCCTTGTGACCAGACTCATAGACCGTGCGTATCAGGCCTTCAGGTATGCCGCAAAGGCCAAAGCCGCCCACCATGACGGTCATACCGTCCTGGAAGCCGGCCAGCGCATTTTCATAGCTGTGTACGACTTTGTTGAACCCGGACATGGGTGTTGTCTCCTGGTATTAGGAAGGCGAGTCAGGCCCGCCATTGTAAGGCGTTGCAGCAATCAGCCGACTGCAGCAGGCTCCAGTGGATGCAATACAGGGCCGGCGCAATTGACGTTAACGTCAACTGCTGATTCTAGCACGAGGCGCGGCCACTGCGCTGGGCATCAGCCCCGCTGTGATAGACTGCCAGCTATCTGGTTCAACCCGGCCTCCCAGCGAGGCCGTTTGCTGGCCCCCGCACGACGCAAGAGGATGCATCCATGTCTGGTAGTACGCTCGGCCTGCTGTTTACTGTTACCTCCTTTGGCGAGAGCCATGGGCCAGCCATAGGTTGCATTGTTGATGGCTGCCCACCGGGCCTCGCCATTACCGAAGCGGATATCCAGCTGGAACTGGACCGGCGCAAGCCCGGCACCAGCCGCCACGTTACCCAGCGCAAGGAGCCCGATACGGTAGAGATACTGTCTGGCACCTTCGAGGGCCTGACCACCGGCCACCCCATCGCCCTGCTGATACGCAACACCGATCAGCGCAGCCAGGATTACGGCAAGATCGTTGAGACCTTCCGCCCTGGTCATGCCGACTACACCTATTGGCACAAGTACGGCATCCGCGATCACCGGGGCGGTGGCCGCAGTTCGGCCCGCGAAACTGCCGTACGGGTTGCGGCAGGCGCCATCGCCAAGAAATGGCTGCAGCAGCATTTCGGCATCGTCATCCGCGGCTATATGAGCCAGCTGGGTGAAATCGCCATCCCCTTCAAGGGCTGGCAGCACATCAGCGAGAACGCCTTCTTCGCCCCCAATGATGAGGTCGTGCCGCAGCTCGAAAACTATATGGATCAGATCAGGGCGGAGCGCGACTCCATCGGCGCCCGTATCGACGTCGTGGCCGAGAATGTCCCCGTAGGCTGGGGCGAGCCGGTTTACGACAGGCTGGATGCCGATATTGCCCACGCCATGATGAGCATCAACGCCGTCAAAGGCGTGGAAATTGGCGATGGCTTCGGTGTGGTTGCCCAGCGTGGCAGCGTGCATGGCGACGAACTGACCCCCAAGGGCTTTGCCAGCAACCATGCCGGCGGTGTGCTGGGTGGCATCTCCACCGGGCAGGACATCCGCGTCAGCATGGCCATCAAGCCTACTTCCAGCATCCCGCAGGAGCGTGCCTCCATCGACAAGCAGGGCGAGCCCGTCATGATGCAGACCACCGGGCGGCATGATCCCTGCGTGGGCATACGTGCCACCCCCATTGCCGAGGCCATGCTGGCCCTGGTACTGATGGATCACGCCCTGCGCCACCGCGCACAGAATGCCGATGTACACGTCAGTACGCCGCGCATACCGGGACATATCGGGTAATCTGCGGCAGGAAGGCCGTATTGCAGCTGCCATGGCGATGCTGTGGCAGTAAAAACTGCAAAAAGGACGCCCAGGCGTCCTTTCTTATTGCCCCGCCCCCGATCGGAAAGACGACAGGGGAACGCGACGGGCAATGAAAAAGCCGACCCGGAGGTCGGCTTTCTTCGCTAGCAAAAGCTAACCGAGCAATTACTGCTTCGGAGCTTCGGCAGGAGCGGCAGCGGGAGCAGCAGCAGCGTCAGCAGCAGGAGCGGCAGCAGCGTCAGCAGCAGGAGCGGCGGCAGCGTCAGCAGCAGGAGCGGCAGCAGCGTCAGCAGCAGGAGCGGCTTCAGCAGGAGCAGCAGCAGGAGCGGCTTCAGCAGCAGGAGCGGCTTCAGCAGCAGGAGCTTCAGCAGGCTTTTCGCCGCAAGCAGCCAGACCCAGGGCGAACAGAGCAGCAACGAGCAGATTCTTGATCATGGTTTTTTACCTTTAGTAGTGTGAGTTCAACACGAGTTTAAGCACAATCGATCGTTGATCGAGGGCTTTGAAAAACCTTTGACGTATCAAAAGCGACCGACCGGAAAATTCTAGCAGCTTTTAAGGAAAAAACTAGGGGTAATTTGCATTGCAACATGCAGTATTTGCATGCGCTTATCGAGCCCGGCAGCACAAGTTCCCCCTCTCGCGCCAACACGTTAATAATGCCACCCTATCGGCCGCCACAATACAGGCTGCGGCACACGCCACCGCCGCAAGCACAATCGCGGTAAATCAGTAATCTACCGGGGGTTTCAGGCACGGCTTGCAAGCCTGCCAAGGCGGGGTGACCGCTTCGAGGCCGCCTGCCTAGAACCCCTTGCACAGACCCACCTATCCACCAACCCCTGTACCTGCCCACCACTCAGATATACAGCCTACGTCCGCTGGCAGCCGGCTGCGCTCTTGGCCACATGCTGTCGAACTGCTGCTGGCATAAGATACGGCTACGAGCATCATCGCTGGCTACCCCCCTGAGCGCATCAGGGTGAAAGCGCCGCACCACCATCTGATCGGTCAGCAGGAATTGCTCGCCCGGCAAACGGTCGCACTCGTCCGCCACCCGCAGCTCCATGACGTGGCCGTAGGTCGTCATCAAGGCGGCCACACCGGCACCATGTCGCCAGAACCAGTCATCCTCGAACACCAGCAAACGCACCCTGGCCAGGGCAGAGCCAGCCAGCATCTGGCGCAAGCCTTCTGCCCTATCGGCCAGCTCCAGCCCCACCTCGGCCATGGTCATATCAAACCAGTCCACCCGGCGTGTCGCGCCTGCCAAGGCAAGGCCTAGCTGCTGCTGATAGTCACCCAGTGTCTCGAATCGTATATCGCTCATTGCCCCACCCTCCTCTTCATGGCTCAGCGAGCCATCAGCCACATCCCCAGCGCCACCAGGCCATAGGCCACCAGGCCGCCGCCGGCCAGCCGGCGTACCCACACCTTGTCCCGCAGGCGCTGCAGCCGGCCTGCAGCCGCACCCATCAATAGCAGGTTAGGCAAGGTACCCAGGCCAAACGCCAGTAAGATGGCCCCACCCCGCACACTGCTACCGCTGGCCAGGGCGCCAGTAGCTGCGGTATAGACCAAACCGCACGGCAGCCAGCCCCATAGGCCGCCAGCCAGCAGGGCAGCCCCTGTAGAGCGCAAAGGCAGCAATGCTGCAAATCGGGGCTGCAAGCGTTGCCACAAAGGGCCGCCCAGACGCTCCAGCCGTAACAGCCAGCCAGACCAGCCAGCCAGATAGCAGCCCAGCAGCACAATCAATAGCAAGGAGGCCAGGTAAAGCCCCGTCTGCAGCAGGGCCGCGCGTGGCAGCCACGCCACCACCCCTGACACACCACCCAGCAGACCACCTATCAAGGTATAGCTGAGCAGGCGCCCCAGGTTGGCTGCCAGCAGCATTAGCGCCTGTTGCTTACCGGCAAGGTTCAAGCCCAATGCAGTTGTCAATCCGCCACACATGCCCAGGCAATGTATGCCGCCCACAAAGCCTGCCAGCCACCAGGCCGCCAGCGTCAGATAGAAAGTCTGTTCAAACATGCCTGCAGTTTAGCACCGCCGCCTTTGCCGCCGATTGACACGGGGCGCTCATAGGCGGCACCCCCAAAGCAAAGGCGACCCCAAGGGGTCGCCCGTGTCCATCAAGGCTAGGCCACAACTCAATGTGCCAGCGTACCGCCATCCCGCTCACCTTCCGGCTTGCTGAAATCCACGGGGCAATACCGGTTCACCTGCTCACGATCACGCTCAAAGAACAAAGTCAGGCCGCTGGAAAGACCAGCGAACAGCCAGCACACAAAGAACCCAACCGAGTAAGCCAGCACACGGCTTTCAAACAGGGGCTCCCCGGCCATGGTCATCTCAAGGGGATCAAACAAGGTAAAAAACAAGCTATTGACGATACCGGCCACCAGAAAGGACGGCCAAAGCACCAGGATGGACTTCAATTTCATGCGTTATGTCTCCATTTGCCGGTCTAACGCCGGACATACAGCACATCCTACTCCAGCCCTGGAGCAGCGAAAACCCCTATTGATCAATACCCTAGGTGGGTCCGGCTTGTTGCAACGCAGCATACTTTCGTCCACTACTTCAGAGAAATAGAGCGAATAAGTCGGCATCCCCCCTCGCTTGCACCATAATTCGCTAATCAAGCCCACCATAGGGCCGCTCACCCACCTTCGGATTCCTTGACATGCGCCTTTCGCTGGATGCCCTGATCGTGCTCGATGCCATTGAGCGCAAAGGCAGCTTTGCCGCCGCTGCAGCCGAATTGCATCGCGTTCCCTCAGCCATCACCTACACCATACAGAAGCTGGAACAAGATCTGGATGTGCTGATTTTCGACCGCAGTGGCCATCGCGCCCGCCTCACGCCAGCTGGCCAGGAGCTGCTACGCGAGGGCCGCCCCCTGCTGGACGCGGCAGCAGCACTGGAAGCGCGGGTCAAACGGGTTGCCACCGGCTGGGAACCTGAGCTGCGCATTGCCGTGGGTGATCTGGTCGATTTTGATGTGCTGCTGGAATCCGTCTGCGCCTTTGACCGGGTAGGCGGCGCCACCCGGCTACGCTTCTCGCACGAGGCCTATGGCGGCGCCTGGGATGCGCTCTATACCGGCCGCGCGGATCTTGCCATCGGCGCGCCGGACGACGCACCACCCGGCGGCGGATACAAAAGCCAGTTGCTGGGCGATGTGGAGTTCATGCTGGTGGTCGCCCCGAATCACCCGCTGGCCCAGGAGCCACAGCCCATACCCATGCAGACCATCAGGGCACACCGCGCAGTCAGCGTGGCAGACAGCTCACGCAGCCTGGCGCCACGCACCTCTGGCCTGCTCACCGGCCAGCCCACCCTGACCGTCTCCACCCAGCGCGACAAGCTGGCCGCCCAGTTGGCAGGCCTGGGCGTCGGTTTCATGCCCCGCCGCCTGGCACAGCCCCACCTCAACAGCGGGGCACTGGTGCAACTGCAGGTAGAGGAAGACAAGCCCATGGCCAGGCTTTACGTCGCCTGGCCCTCCAAATCGCGTGGCAATGCCTTGCGCTGGTTTCTTGATCACCTGGCAAGCGAAGGAGTCAGGCAGCGTCTATGTCAGGGCAGCCTGTGCAGCTGATATTGCTGGGCACCCCGCCCAGCCTGGCACAGCGGCTGCAACGCCAAGGCTGGTCTGGTCACACCGTAGCGACGCCGCCCCCTGCGGGCTGGACCGGCCTGGCCGATCCCCAAGCCGCAGGCAGCCTGCCAGGCCCGCGCTGCTGGCTTAGCAATGGCGTCACTCCGGTGCAGCTGGGCGAGCACGATCTCCTGCTCACTACCCAGGCAGCCCCCGCCTGTGCGGCGGATAGCTGGGTAGGCATCCACTGGCAGGACAGCCCCTATGCCGGTGAACACGGTTTCCTGCTGGCGGCTGGGGGCTCGCCTACCGGCTTGCAGCGCGCGCAAGCCGTGCTGGACGCCCTATCCCCCGCGCCTGGTGGCTGGCTGCATGCCGGCGGTCACGGCGCGCCAGCCTATCTGGCCAGCCTGATGCAGCAACTGGGTAATGGCATGGCCGGCCTTGCCAGCCTGATGGCCACCACGGCCACCGCCGGCTTCAATCCCATCTGGCTAGGCCAGCAGGCATTGCTGGCGCAGCTTGCCGAGCAAGCAGCTCACTATCTGGCAGCCAGCGAGGGCGAACACTATCAACCCCACCTCCCCCTCCCTCCCCTGTTTGGGCTGACGCCACCCAATGCAGCAGAGACCGACTCCCCTGCCCGCAAGCTTGCCTGCTTGCTGGTATGGCTGCAGGAGAGCGCCAGTAAACCAAGGTAACCGGGGCCTATCGACACTGGCGGCAGTACCGGCCCGCGCTGTTTGCACACAAGGAAGCGTCCCCCAAGTCCTGCTTGCAAGTTCATCACTGCCGCCAAAAGCAAAAAACCACGCCTAGGCGTGGTTTTTTCTTGCTACGGCTCCAGCAGCAGATCAAGCAGCAGCAGCGGCAGTCTTGCGGGCGGTGCTTTTGGCCACACCTGCGGCAGCCTTGGCCGAGGTCTCGGCAGCAGCCACGCCAGCTTCAGCGAAATCGCTGGTGACCTTCTTGGCTGTCTTGGCCACGGTGTCGTAGGCCGAAGCAGCGGTCGCTACTGCCGTCTTGACAGCCGACACCACGATTTCCGAACCAGCAGGCGCTTGCTTCACAGCCTTGTCCAGGGTGGAAACCAAGCCCTTGTTGAACTCAACAACCTGCTCTTCAACGAAGGCACCCAGTTCAGCCTGAGTGGAGCTGGTGACTTCGTACACATTCTTGGCAACCGACAAAGCCTTGTCGATCACCGGCTGCGACAGTTGCTGCTGCAGGGCGATAAAGCCTTGCACATCCTTCACATCGGCAAACGCCTTGGCGGTAGCCGTGTTGTCGGACAGCAGGTCACGTGTCAGATCCAGCTGCAGGTTAACAAAGCGCTCCACGCCAGACAGCGCAATGGACGACAGACGAATCGACTTTTCGAGCTGGGCCTGGCCCAGTGCGGCGAAATCCGAAGTAGCGAACATAAGGTCTTCTCCTGGCTAACTATTCATTCGGTGTATGCGCCGCAGTCAACGGAATTTTGCGCTGCAGCATGAACCCATTATGGTGAGCCGCAAACGCCAAGTCAAGCACTTTTGTGCGTTGCACAAATGTTTAACAACAATGTTTTATTCAATTGAAACAACATCTTAAAAAATAGAGCAAAAAAACTAATGCGGCGGCGCACTGCATCATGCAAACAACAGTGCCCAAACCGGCCAAGCCGGGTACTGCACGTCCGCCCAAAGCCAGCCAGTGGTACAACCGTCCTAGCTGGGTGTCTTCTGCCTGATGGCCAGTATCGCCTGGTTGCGCAGGGTCTTGCACAAGGCCAGTTCCTTCTGACCCAGCCTCAGGCTGCCGGGCTTGGCCCTATCAGCGTAAAACAGCCCGACTATCTTCTTGTCTATCACCACCGGCATCAGCAAAAAGGTCTTGCCCGCCCCCGCTTGGCGAAACCAGGCGGGGATACGCTCCCGTATGCTGTTGCTATCCACATCCTCAATCAGCACATCGGCGTTTTTTGACAGCGTCACCCTGAACACATCGGCCGTTTCATCCAAGGGCAAGGCAAAACGGGCCAGGAATTCCTCTATGTGCTCACCAAAACCGAAACGCCCGACAATGGCATTGCGCTGCACGCTGCGTGTTGCGATCAACACCCTGTCCACTTCCAGGCTGCGGAACAGTGTCTCCAATATCATGCGCAGCAGATCGTTCAGGCGAAAATCAGCCACCAGCGTTTCCGTCACGTCCTGCACACAACTGGCCAGCGCTTCCAGCACTTCGGGGCGGTCGGGCACAGGGGGGGGTGACACTGCCGGCTCTGCGGCCGTGGCCGCCGCCGATGGCTGGCCCGCCCCGGCCGCAGCGACAGCCGCACCCGCGACCGGCAACCCCGCCAACTGACGCAAACGGGCCAGCGCGCCCGAACCCTGTGCCTCCAGGCCAAAAATCGACGCCTCGCGCAATGCCTCGCGCGCTGCATCATCCACAGCAACACGTAGTTCACGCTCGCTGAGGCGCATGGGCTCGCCATACTGATCACGCGCCTGCAAGAAACCCTTGAAGCGCTCAGGCTCGCTCTCGGCCAAGGTTGCCCGCATCAGGCTGCTGCCGGCATTGGCAAACAGACGCAGCCAATCGGCATCATGGCGGGGCGGCTTGGGCTTGGGGTCTTCGGTCGCCATGCTGCTGATCAGCTTACCGGGCAGGTTCCAGCCCTTGGCCACCCCCATGCCCAGCTCCTCATAGCTGATACCCAGAATACGCCGGGCGGCAATGTCATCACGCTCACCTTCGCGCACCAACTGCTGTATCTCCAGCGCTTCGGCGTGGAAGTAAAACAGGGTCAGCAAACGGCCCAGCAGATGAAACATGCCCGATACACGAGCCTCTTCCACATCACGGTAGCCACTTTTCTCGGCCAGCTTGCGCGCCAGCAAGCTGGCGAAGAAGGCCTTGGCCACTTCATCCTTGAGCTCAATGGCATGGGTATGGTTGCTCAACTGCTCTATCAGCACCAGCGACATGGCCAGTGACTTCACCGTACCAAATCCCAGCACCATCACGGCCCGGGAGATAGTGCTAATGGCGCCGCCAAATTGGCCATAGCTGGCCGAATTGGCCAGGCGCAGCACTTTGTTGGTCAGCGAAAAGTCACGCAGTATCACCGTGGCCAAAGACTGCAGCCGCTCGGTATCGCCATCTGCAATCCGCCCTATCGCGCCTATCGCCCGCGACAGCGCCGGAAAATCTTCCGTCCGCTCGATACGGCGCAATAGCAGGCCGGCCGGGCTCTCATCCTCCTCCGGCACACCGTCCAGCGCAGCCAGTTCGGCTTGATAGTCGGTCAGGGCTGCCCGCAGCGCCAGCAGGTGCTCGAAGGGTGGCACACCCGGCTCACCCAGCGCACGCTGGACAATCAACTCCAACCGAGGATCCATATCGGCAATCAGATCAGCCAGGGCAGGCAGCTCACCTCGCTCATTCGGTACCGCTAACTGTCCGGTCAGCATATGGAACAGCAACTCGCCCATGCCCCGCAGCGCATCCTCGCTGACCTCGCCCTTGGGCAGCAGTGCCGCCAGCTTGGGGCGGCCATCCCTATCCAGCAGCACACGCTCGGCGGTGATCCAGCCAAGTGAATAACCCATCAGGCGGGCATGCGCCGCCCCATCAAGCAGGCGTAGTGCCAGCTGCACCGCCTCCCCTCGCTCCAGCGGCATCGATTGCAAGCGGGCCGCCAGACTTTGGCCTTCGCCCCAGCGGTATGCCAGCCAGGGCTCGCCATCAATCTCGGCGGCGCCATCCAATGGCAGCATGACCGCATGGCCTGCATCCTGCGGCGATAATTCGGCATCCAGGCCAGGATCCGGCACCAGCAAGGCAGGACGTCCGTCCTCGCCATGCGCATGCCAAACACCGCCCTCGTCAGCAATCAGGGTATAAACGGTCTCGTCCATGCCACGCCCAGTGGTGACCATGCCAATCTCAGGATCGGTCATGGGTATTCGAATTAGATTATATTCCGAGCGTAGCAGAGGCAGCCAAGAAAGCCACCAACGGTCAATTATTCGGGCGTTTCCACCGTCTCAGGCAACACCAGCCGTCCCAACTCAGCCAACGGCGGCAGTTCAGTGCGGCTCTTCAACCCCATATCGTCCAGGAAGGCACGCGTGGTCGAGTACAGGCCGGGCCGGCCAGGTGTCTCGCGGTGCCCCACCACCTCTATCCACCCCCGCTCCTCCAGGGTCTTGACGATATTGCTGGAGACGGCGACACCACGTATTTCTTCAATCTCACCGCGTGTCAGCGGGCCCTTGTAGGCAATGATAGCCAGTGTCTCCATCACCGCACGGGAATACCGTGGCGGCTTCTCCGGGCTCAGCCTATCCAGATAGGGCTGGAACTCCAGCCTGGCCCGAAAACGCCAGCCGCTGGCCAGCTTGACCAGTTCCACGCCACGTCCCACCCAGGCGGACTGTATCGCTTCCAGCACCTCGTTCAGCAATTCGGCACGCAGCTCTTCGGCGAACAACTTCTTGATATCGTGCAGGCTGAGCGGCTCCTGTGCGACCAGCAAGGCGGTTTCCATCACCAGTTGCAAGTGCTGCCTATCATGCAGGGCCGATTCCCGTGTTTCAGACATGCGCGTGCTCCAAGGCCTCACTGCCCGCCAGCCGCACGTAGATGGGCTGGTAAGGTTCGGCCTGGGTAACGGCAATCAGGCCTTCCTTGGTCAACTCCAGCATGGCAATAAAGCTCACAACCAGCAGCGGAATCCCCCGGCTGGTATCGAATAACTGGGAGAATTCCAGATAGCGGCCACCGGCCAGCAATTTCAGTATCTCGCCCATCTGCTCGCGCACACTCAATTCGTCTGGCTTTACCATATGACTGCGAGTGTGCTTGGCACGCGCCAGCAGCGACAGCCAGGCGGTCTTGAGGTCTACCGGGGTGACCTCGGGCAGGCGCACCACCATCTCGCGGTCAAACCATACAGCAGCCCAGCTGAAATCACGCCCCGCCTGGGGCAACTGGTCTATCTCAAAGGCCGCCAGCTTCATCTGCTCGTATTCCAGCAGGCGGCGGACCAATTCAGCGCGCGGGTCATGCTCCTCTCCCTCCTGCGCAGCAGGCCGGGGCAGCAACATCCTCGACTTGATCTCTATCAGCAGGGCCGCCATCAGCAGGTACTCTGCAGCCAGCTCCAGTTGCTGCGCATGCATCACCTCGACATAGTCCATGTACTGGCGGGTCACCACCGCCATGGGAATATCCAGTATGTCCAGATTCTGCTTGCGTATCAGGTAGAGCAGCAGGTCCAGCGGCCCCTCGAAGCGCTCCAGCATTACCCGTAGTGCATCCGGGGGGATATACAGATCCTGCGGCAGCTCGGTAACCGGCTGGCCAAACAGCAAGGCCAGCGGTTCGGCCATGCCATTCATCAGTCTGTCCCAGGTTCCACTGGCGCAGAGTCATCGGCGCTGGGGTCACGGGTGGCCAGCACCTTGTCGATGCGCTTGCCATCCATGTCCACCACCTCAAAAATCCAGCCACCCCAATCGAGCTTGTCCGCTGTCTGCGGCAGGCGCCCCAGTAACAACATCAACATGCCGGCCAGGGTGTGGTAGCGGCCCTTGTCCTCTTCCGGCACATCACGCAGGGAAAGTCTATCCTTCAACTCGGGCACCGGTATCAAACCATCCAGCAGCCAGCTGCCGTCATCGCGCTGAACCGCCCAGGCGTCTTCTATATCGTGCGGCTTGAACTCACCTGTAATGGCCTCCAGCAAGTCCTGCAAGGTCACCAGGCCTTGAATCTCGCCGTATTCGTCCACCACCAGTGCCATCTGCACCGAAGTGGTCCGGAAATTCTCCAGCAACTCCATGCCGGTCAGCGTTTCCGGCACGTAAGCCACTTGCTGCAGATGGGTAGCAAAATCAGCCTGCTGACCGCGCAAGGTCTGCCCCAGTATCTGCTTGGCGGTGGCGATGCCCAGCACCTCATCCAGGCCACCCTTGCAGACCGGGTAACGCGAGTGATCGGTCTCGGCAATCTTCTCCAGGTTGACGGCGCGCTCATCCTCCACGTCCAGGAACACGATTTCCGAACGTGGTGTCATCAGCGAGCCAATCTGGCGATCATCGAGTCGGAACACATTGCGCACCATCTCGTGCTCATGCTGCTCGATGGCGCCTGATTCCGAACCTTCGGCCAGGAGGGCGTGAATTTCTTCCTGTGTCACGGTATTGGTCTGATCGGTGCGCACACTCAAGGCGCGCAATACCACCTCGGTCGAGACCGTCAGCAAACGTACAAAGGGCTTGGTCAGGGCCGCCAGCCAGTTCATGGGGCGGGCAACCAGGCGAGCAATCGGCTCGGGGTTCAACTGGCCTATGCGCTTAGGCACCAATTCACCCAGCACGATGGACACATAGGTGATGCTGACCACCACCAGGATCAGCGCCAGCAGGTCAGCGGCTTCCGCCCCCATCCCAAAACCCTCCAGCCAGGTAGAGAACGGGCCGGCCAGTGCGCTTTCACCAACAATACCGTTCAGCACACCGATGGAGGTGATGCCGATCTGCACGGTAGACAGGAAGCGGGTGGGGTTTTCGCCCAGCTTGATGGCTGCAATAGCCCCGGCATCACCGGTCTCTGCCAATACCTGCAAACGGGCACGGCGAGCCGCGACAAGGGCAATCTCGGACATGGCGAATAAGCCATTGAGTATGATCAGTCCGAGTAAAAGGGCAATCTCCATTATGGAATAACTAGTTGTGGCGAAGCCGCTAGTTTACCTGCCAGCAGGCCATTCGGGCAGATTACGCAAAATTCCCCAAAAAATCGGGGTTTTTCAGCACCCACCCAAACCCCATGGCCCGCCACCAACCCCTAGTATCTACGCCACAGCTGGCCTGTTTGCATAAATTAGAGGCAAGCCAGCACCTGCCCTGCTCTTTCAAGCGCTTGCTGCAATTATCCACAAGCCACCCACAAGCTTTTCCAGTGCCGCTGTGGGTGATTCCACTCAAACCAGCAAGCCACGCAACAGCTCCGACGCACCATTCCAGAAAATCTGCACGCCGATGCACAGCAGGATAAACGCCGACAGCCGCAGGAACACGGTAATGCCGGTTTCACCCAGCCTTGCCAGCAAGCGGTTGGCGTAGCGATAGCTGAAATACACAACGGCCGTCAGCAACACGATGCCGATCACCCCGCCTGCCAGGTTCAACTCATCGATACCGTTGCGGGTACGCAATGCCGCCCCCAAGGTAATCGCCACCGAAATCGAACCCGGCCCGATGGTGAACGGGAAAGTCAGGGGAAAAAATGCCCGCCGTATGATGGCCGGCCCGGTAGGCTTGGCGGCCGCTGCCTCGCTGCTATGGTCGTCGGCCTCCAGCAGTTTCCAGCCAGCTGCAGCTACCACCAAGCCACCGCCTATCTTGACCACAGCCAGCGAGATACCGAAGAACTTGAGCACATAGTTGCCGACAAACATGGCCCCTAGCAGCAGGAAGAAGCCATTGATGGCGATGCGCTTGGCAATCAGCCGTCGCTCCTGGTCGCTGGCGCCATGGGTATAGGTCAGAAAGATGGGCGCCACCCCGGGTGGGTTGATGATAGGCAGCAGGGCCGTCAACACCAGCAGGATGCTTTTGATGAATTCAATCAGATCGGTTGTCATGGCAACTTGTTATATAGGTCAGATCAGCCAATGATGGCAGCATGACATGCCGCTGTGAACTGGGGGTATTCCGGCACCGCTCTGCACAAAAAACAGGCAGCCACCAAAACCCGTCTGCTTTCAGCAGCTTGTTGCAGCTGTCCACAGGACGCCCACAGGCTTGTCCCACTCAGGCTGTGGATGCGCTAACCGGAAACACCAAGCTGACGCAGAGGCCGCCACGATTGCTGAAATCGAGTTCAGCCCCGTGCAAGGCCACCACCCGCCGGACGATGGATAGACCCAGCCCACTCCCCTGTAATACGCTATCCAGCCTGTAGAAACGCTCACCCAAGCGCGCCAGGGCGGCGTCGGGTACACCAGGGCCATTATCCTGCACCGATAGACTCAGCCGTCCCGCCATTGTCGCCAGCGACACGGCCACATGCCCTCCTGACGGCGCATGGTTGACAGCGTTGTCCAGCAGATTACGCACCGCCAGGCGCAACAGGCTGGCAGAGCCAAACAGCATGGAAGACTCACCGTCCAGCGATAGCTCAATACCCCGGCCCATGGCCTGGCAGGCGCAATCAGCCAGTTCCTCCCGCGCCAGCAGGAGCAAATCGAACACACCTGCATCTGGCACAGCGGCAAGGTGATCCAGCCGCGCCAGCAACAGCAACTGCTCGGTCAGCCGCGTCGCACGGCTCACGCCGGCCAGGGCTTGTGCCAGCGCATGCTGCCGCGCAGCAGCAACAGGCTCTGCCATAGCCACCTCCAACTGGGCGCGGATAGCCGCCAATGGCGTGCGTAGCTCATGCGAGGCATCCGCCGTAAAGCGCCGTTCGTTTTCCAGCGCGGCTTGCAGTCGCGTCATCAGCAGATTGATTTCCGCCATCAAGGGCTGCGCTTCGTCCGGTATGGCGCTTGCCAGCACCGGAGACAAGTCTTCCGGCCGCCTGGCAGCAATCTGGCGGGACAGGTCTTCCAGCGGGGCCAGCCCACGGCCCACCGCCATCCAGATCAGTACCACCATCACCATCAGCGACAGCAACCACGGCGAGCCCAGCCCAACAGCCAGCCCTGCAGCCAACTCGTCCCGCTCATACCAGGGCCGGGCCACGGCCAGCCAGCGATCACGCAAGGGCTCCTTCACCCACAGCACGCGCCAACGCTGCCCGCCTATCTCCAGTGTTTGCAGCCGCTCACCCGATTGCCGGAACGCCAACGCCGGCGCAGCCTGGCTGCGAAACACCGGCCTGCCCTGCAGATCCCAGGCCCAGGCGGCAAAGGCATCGTCATCATTGAAGGCATGCAAGCCAGGTGCATCAACCGCCGCCTGTATCTGCCCCATATCCAGTGAAAACAAGGTAGCAGCCACCTGCTCCAGCTGGTGATCAAACAGCTCGTCCACCTCTTGCAGCATATAGAGATAGGACGCTACCGCCAGCAGCAACCAGACGGGCGCCAATACCCCCAGCAACAGCCGTATCAGCCGTCCACGCAACGATCTGCCCATCATGGTGCTGCAGCCGCTTTGGCAGGGTTCAGCATATAACCCACACCACGCAGTGTCTTGATCCAGTCGCTCCCCAGCTTCTTGCGCAAATGGTGGACATGGACTTCCACAGCATTGCTCTCCAGCTCCTCCCCCCAGCCATACAACGCCGCCTCAATCTGCTCGCGCGACATGGGCCTGCCCGGCTGGCTGATCAAGAGCGCCAGCAGGTCAAACTCGCGCCCGGCACAGGCCAACGGCTCACCTGCCAGCGTCACCGTGTGGGTGGCCGGATTCAGTACCAGCTCACCATGCTGATAGAGCGGTTCACTGCGTCCTGCAGCGCGGCGCAGCAAAGCCCGCAAGCGGGCAGCCAACTCTCCCAGGGCTATGGGCTTGACCAAATAGTCATCCGCTCCCGCATCCAGGCCGGTAATGCGGTCCTCCAACGCATCGCGAGCGGTCAACATGAGTACTGGCGTAGAAAGACGCCGTTCCCGCAAGCGCCTCAGCAGCGACAGACCATCACCACGTGGCAGGTTCCAGTCCAGCACCACCGCCGCGAACGGTTCTGCCGCCAGGGCGGCATCTGCCGCCATCGCATCGCAAACCCAATCCACGGCATAGCCCGCCTGGCTCAAGCCAGCTTTCAGGCCATCTCCCAGCAGGGCATCATCTTCCACCAGCAATATGCGCATCCAGCAAGCCACCTCAATAGTTAAATGTCACCAGAACCTGGCCGCCTTCCGGCACGTATAAGGCAGCAGCCTATCTCCCCCTGGCGGCCGCCAGGCCTGTATACACAGTGTGCCGGGTTGCCCTGCTTGTCGCCATCGAGCGCCCCTGCAATTAGCTTGTGCAAGCTCCTTGCAGTAACAGCCCTGGCGTAAGCATTAGACACAGACTTGCTTAAACCAAACTTAAGCCCATGTTTGGCCCACCTGCCCGAAAAACAGGCAGTAGTCAGAAAGCGCCATGCTTCAAGCAGTTGCCCTACTTATCAACATGCCGCCCACAGGCTTACCCCAGGCTGACGTGGACAAACCGGCCACCGCAGATAAGCCTGCAAAACTTGCTTGCGCTCTATAAGCTACCTTTTGAATAATTGATACTAGCCCCCCGCAGAGGGCATACCGCTCGGCCCAACCGCATCACCGACCCTGTGCGAACAGCACCCCAGGAACTGCCATGCGCCTACCCCCAGACCTGATTGCCGACCTGCGTCTCTCAGACCTTGCGGCCGAGCCACTCTGGCCCTCTGCCCTGGTCGCCGGTGCAGCCCACTATGCCGATAGTGCCCCACGCGACATGCGTTCCCCCATCGACCACACCCTGCTCGGCAGCTATGCCCCCGCCTCAGCCGGTTTGGTCAACCACGCCGTGGAAGCCGCACATGGTGCCTTTCTCAAATGGCGTACCGTACCTGCCCCCTTGCGCGGCGAGCTGGTACGGCGCATAGGCGAGCAGATACGCCAGCGCAAGCAGGCCCTGGCCAGCCTGATTACCCTGGAGGCCGGCAAGATCAGCAGCGAAGCCGAAGGCGAGGTGCAGGAGTGCATCGATATCTGTGACTTTGCCGTCGGCCTGTCGCGGCAACTGCATGGGCTTACCATCGCCAGCGAGCGCCCCAGCCACCGCATGATGGAGCAATGGCAACCGCTGGGCGCGGTAGGCGTCATCACAGCTTTCAATTTCCCCATGGCAGTCTGGGCCTGGAACGCCATGCTGGCCCTGGTATGCGGCAATGCCGTGGTCTGGAAACCCTCAGAGAAGACGCCCCTGTGCGCCATTGCCTTGCAGCGGCTGGTCGAATCAACCATAGACGAGATGACCGAGAGCGTACCTGCCCACCTCTGCCAACTGGTATTGGGCGAGCGCGAAGCAGGCGAGCGGCTGGCAGCCCACCCGCTACTGCCCTTGCTGTCCGCCACCGGCTCCACCCGCATGGGCCGCAGTGTCGCCCAAGCGGTAGCGGCACGGCTGGGGCGTTCGCTGCTTGAACTGGGCGGCAACAACGCCTTGATCGTCGCCCCGACCGCCGACCTGGAAATGGCTTTGCGCGCCATTGTCTTTTCGGCCGCTGGCACCGCCGGCCAGCGCTGCACCAGCCTGCGCCGGCTGATCGTGCACGAGAGCCTGCTGGATACCCTGTGCCAACGCCTCGCCCAGGCTTTCGAGAGCCTGCCCATAGGCCATCCCGGCGAGGAAGGCACGCTGGTAGGGCCGTTGGTGGATGCCGAGGCTTATTGGGCCATGCAGCAAGCCCTGCAGGCTGCCGAACAGCAAGGTGGCCAGCGTCTGGCTGGCGGCAATCGGCTGGAACAGGGTGTACCAGCCCATGGCTACTATGTGCGGCCCGCCCTGGTGAAGGTACCTGGCAACCTCCCTATCGTGATGGAGGAAACCTTTGCGCCCATCCTCTACCTGATGCCCTATAGCGAACTGCAGGATGCCATCGACCTCAATAACGCCGTGTCGCAAGGACTCAGTTCAGCCATCTTCACCGACAGCGTGCGCGAGGCCGAGACCTTTCTGGGGCCAGCCGGGTCCGACTGCGGTATCGCCAACGTCAACATCGGTACCAGTGGTGCCGAGATAGGTGGCGCCTTTGGCGGCGACAAGGATACCGGCGGCGGCCGCGAATCCGGCTCTGATGCCTGGCGCAACTATATGCGTCGCACGACCAACACCGTCAACTACGGCACAGCCTTGCCGCTGGCCCAGGGTGTAAAATTCGAGGTTTAGCCTCAGACACAAGGTTGCTCAGGCCTTGTCGCGCCGTACAAGGAACCCGATGCAAGCTCCCCATCCCCAACACGCCCTGGCACAGCTATGGGCGCTGGCCGGCCTGCCGCAGCAGGCACTCGAGCATATACACCTTGAGGGCGACGACCCCATCCTCCCCTCCACCTTTGCCGTGGGCTGTGCCGCCCAGGCCAGCCTGGCGGCCAGTGCATTGGCCGCAGCTACGCTATGGCAACTGCGCAAGGGTAACTGGCCTGCTGTCCAGGTCGATATGCGCCATGCCGCCATTGAATGCCGCAGCGAACGCTACCTGCTGGTCGATGGTGCGCCGCCGCCCGACCCCTGGGACAAGCTGGCTGGCGCCTATCGCTGTGGCGATGGACGCTGGGTAAGGCTGCATACCAATTTTCCCCATCATCGCGACGGCGTGCTAGCGCTGCTGGGTTGTGCCAACGAGCGCGCCTCGGTGGCAGAAGCGCTGTTGAACTGGCAGGCCGAAGCCTTCGAAACCGCAGCCAGCGAACGCGGCATGGTGGTGGCGGCCATGCGTAGCTTTGCCGAATGGGATGCACACCCGCAGGCCGCAGCCATTGCCGCCCTACCCACCTTTACCCTGGAGCAGATAGGCGATGCGCCTGTGCAAGCCCTGCCCCCTGGTGACAGGCCGCTATCTGGCATCAGGGTGCTCGATCTAAGTCGTGTGATAGCCGGCCCGGTGTGCGGCCGTACACTGGCTGCCCATGGCGCCGACGTGCTGATGATCACCTCGCCGCGCCTGCCCGCCATTCCCTCGCTGGTGATGGACACCGGCCGGGGTAAACGCAGTGCCGCGCTGGATCTGGCCCAAGCTGCCGAGCACGCACAACTGCTGCAGCTATTGACCCATACCGACATCTTTATGCAAGGCTATCGTCCCGGTGGCATGGACGATATGGGGCTGGGGCCGAAAGCCTTGGCCACCTCGCGGCCTGGTCTGGTCTATGTTTCGCTCAGCGCCTATGGTCACCAAGGCCCCTGGGCGCACAAGCGGGGTTTCGATTCGCTGGTGCAAACCGCCATGGGCTTCAATCATGCCGAGTCCTCAATTGCTGGTGAGGCAGCCCCCAAGCCCCTGCCCATGCAGGTACTGGACCATGCCAGCGGCTACCTTATGGCCCTGGGCGCCATGGCGGCACTGCATCGCCGCGCCACGGTCGGTGGTAGCTGGCATGTGCGGGTATCACTGGCACAAACTGCCCACTGGCTGCGACACCTGGGCCGCCTGCCTGGTGGTTTGCAGGCGCCGGACATCTCGGCTGCCGAGGCACAGCCCTATTGCGAGACCGCGCCATCAGGCTTTGGCCAACTGACGGCAGTACGCCATGCGGCCACGCTGAGTGGCTTACCGCCTCATTGGTCACTGCCGGCCGTGCCGCTGGGGCACGATCCCGCCGCCTGGTGGTAAGCAGCCTACGCACCAAGGGACGATAGGAGGGTTTTAAGAAGCGTCGCCCTCCAGGCAAGGCGAGGGTTAAAAACACAGCGCAGCCTATACTTGATCAGCAAGAAGCAGCCCCTCTCGCCCAACGCAGTATTGCGACGACATCAAAGTTGCTGGTTATCCCCCACCGGAGCCCCCCGACTAGGAGTGCGTCATGGCATCAGGTCACACCACACTGTCACCGCAGGCGGTAAGCGCCATCCAGAACGGCAATCTGCTTGAAGCCATCAAGATTGTTCGGGGCGATACCGGTTTGGGTTTGAAGGAAGCCAAGGACCTGGTCGAGCAGTATCAGTCTGGCAAGCCGATATTGGGCAGCCTCCAGCCTGGCTCGCCCACATCGCAGTTAGGCGACCCATTGTCCCCCGCTGCCATGGCCGCACTCAGCCAAGGCAACATCATCGAAGCCATCAAGCAGGTGCGCGCCGAAACAGGCCTGGGCCTGAAAGAGGCCAAGGATCTGGTAGAACGCCATCGATCGGCCAAGGTGCCGGCCAGCCGCAAGCCCCGGTTAGGGTCGGGCCAAGTGGCCGAAAGCCGCTTTGGGGCAGGATTCTGGCTGGCCGTCATCGTGGGTGGGGCACTGCTCTACCTGTGGTTCAGCGGCAGCTTGTCTGGCTAGACCCTGGCGATACATAAGGCAGGTGCTTGTTCATGGCATTTCAAAACTGAACAGGCGGGTCAGCCTACCGTTGTCAAAACTATCCCCAAACACATTGTCCACCGCATGAAAGTGATTGCCCTTGTATAGCACCAACCGGTTGTAGCGCATGGGCACGGTAAATAGCCGCTGCCAGCGGTCGCGCTGAGCCGCAAAACCAGCAAAGGCGCGCGGCTCACCCAAGGGGATTTCGCGTCGTAGAAAGGTCTTGAAATCCGCATAGCCCGCCGCCCGCAGCAACGCATCCTCCGGCCGGCGCAGCCAGCCCGTGGCGGCATGGCGCCAGAAACTGGTGCCGCCCTGGCAGTGCTCAGGTCGCGTCAGGTAGAGCACGGCGGCATAATGACGGGTCTCCGTCGCCTGCTCGTCATCCACATGGATATCGGTACGTGCCGTGGCATCTGCCAACGTCAGGCGCATCACGCCGTTGTCGGGCGACAACCATTTGAGCCGGCGCCCTAAACGGTCAGCCAGCGCCTGCATGATAGCCTCGCAGGGCAACAGCCCGGTTTGCGACCCCGGATAGTTACTCCTGGCTACGCCGTATTGCAAGCCAGCAGCCCAGGCTCTCGCCGCATCAGGGTCGGGCAGAAAATCATCCAGCACATGCAGGTCTGCATCATGCAACACCGTGCGCACCAGCTTCTCCTCTACCGCCTCCCCCAACTGCAGCAAGGGATAGGGATCACCCACCGCCACCGTTGCGGCGGGCGAGGCAAAGCCCATATAGGTTTGCTCAGGCAGGCACGGGTCGCCCGCACATGCCTGCCTGTAGTAATCCATGGCCTCGGCGGCATCGTCCTTGTCGTAAGCCGCCAAGGCCAGCGCCATCAGCGTCTGGGTGTGGCCAGGGTGCTGCTGCAGCAACTGCAGCCTGGCTTGCCGTGCGCCGGTCAGGTCACCCATACGTTGGTACAAGGCGGCCAATGCCCGCCCATACGCCAGATCCCCGGGGGCCAAGGCGCTTGCGCGCTGCCGGTGCACCAGTGCCTCCTGCAGCTTGCCCGCCCCTTGCAGCATCTGCGCCAGATGGTCATGCAAGGCTGCCGTGTCCTCGCCAGCCGCCAACGCCTTCTGCAGCATCACCCTGGCCATATCGGCCATACCCTGCTGGGCCACGCACAGGCCCAGATAGTGCAACGCCAAGCCACAACCAGGCTCCAGGGCCAGCGCCTGCTGGTACAAGGCGGTCGCTTCTCGCAAGCGTCCCTGCTGTTGCAGGCCCATACCCTGCTCGGCCATCTGGCGCGCTTTATTCATGCTGTCCTCACGTAACAACGGCCCGCTATGCAGCGAGCCGTTGTCTCAGAGCCTAAGTCGTTATGCAGCCCAGACTTATTCCCACTCTATGGTTGCCGGCGGCTTGCCCGAAACGTCATACACCACCCGGTTGATGCCACGCACCTCGTTGATAATGCGGTTGGATACCCGTCCCAGCAGGCTGTAGGGCAGCTCAGCCCAATGGGCAGTCATGAAGTCGCTGGTCACCACCGCGCGCAGTGCCACCACCCACTCATAGGTGCGGCCATCGCCCATTACGCCCACAGACTTTACCGGCAGGAACACCGCAAACGCCTGGCTGGTCAGCTCGTACCAGGTCTTGCCGCTATGCTCGTCGCGGGTATTGCGCAGTTCTTCGATAAAGATGGCATCGGCACGCTTGAGCAGCTCAGCGTAATCGCGCTTCACCTCGCCCAATATCCGCACCCCCAGGCCAGGGCCGGGGAAAGGATGGCGATATACCATGTCGTGCGGCAACCCCAGCGCCACACCCAGTTCGCGCACCTCATCCTTGAACAGTTCGCGCAAGGGCTCCAGCAGCTTGAGGTTCAGGGTCTCAGGCAGGCCACCCACATTGTGGTGGCTCTTGATGGTGTGGGCCTTCTTGGTCTTGGAGCCCGCCGATTCGATCACATCCGGGTAGATGGTACCTTGGGCCAGCCACTTGGCATTTGGCAGCTTCACCGACTCGCGCTGGAACACTTCCACAAACTCGCGGCCGATGATCTTGCGCTTCTGCTCGGGGTCGGTCACCCCTTCCAGAAAGCCCATGAATTCGGTGCTGGCGTCCACGCGTATCACCTTCACACCTAGGCCGCGGGCAAACATCTCCATCACCATATCGCCTTCGTTCAGGCGTAGCAGACCATGGTCAACGAATACGCAGGTCAGTTGATCGCCGATGGCGCGGTGTATCAACGCCGCAGCAACCGAGCTATCCACGCCACCCGACAGACCCAGGATCACTTCCTCGCTGCCAACCTGCTCGCGTATCTTCTTGACCGCCTCGTCGATGTAGTTAGGCATGGTCCAGCTAGGCTGGGCACCGGCAATGCCCAGCACAAAGCGGTGCAGCATATCGGTGCCGCGCTTGGTGTGGGTGACCTCGGGGTGGAACTGCACAGCGTAGAACTTGCGTGCCTCGTCAGCCATGGCGGCAATAGGGCACGAGGCGGTCTCGGCGATCAAGCCAAAGCCGGCAGGCATGGCAGTCACCTTGTCGCCATGACTCATCCATACATCCAGCAGGCCATCACCTGCTTCGTTGGTGCGGTCTTGCAGGCCGTTAAACAGCTGCGAGTGGCTACGCGCACGAATTTCGGCATAGCCAAACTCACGGCTGGCGCCCGCCTCTACCTTACCGCCCAATACTTGCGCCATCCATTGCATGCCGTAGCAGATACCCAGCACGGGCACGCCCAGCTGCAGCAGGCCGGCATCGGCCTGGTAGTCGCTCTCGTACACCGAGTTAGGGCCGCCAGACAGGATAATGGCCTTGGGATTGAAAGCCTGAATATCGGCCAAGGGCATGTCATAGGGATGCAGTTCGCAGTAGACATGCGCCTCGCGGACGCGGCGGGCAATCAGCTGAGCGACTTGCGAGCCGAAGTCGAGGATAAGGATTTTGTCCATGGCGGCCTTCCGTGCAAAAACCGGATTTTACAGGAGCCCGGCGAGCAAGCGAAGGGCGGATTACACAGGGCATACGCAGCTACCCGCCCGGATGACGTTGAGAACATGGGCCATCCCCCTGCCAAAACCGATCAGCATGCCGCCAGCCGCCTCGCAGCCAGCCTGTTCAGACCGGCATCGCCAATATCTGCACCCTGTTCTGTCCTGTCGATTGCGCCGCTTCCAGCGCCTTCTCTGCCGTCACCAGCAACAAGTCCACATCATTCTGCCCGTCCGCCAGGCTGGTCACACCGATGCTCACGGTAAACCAGAGGGGGCCATTCGGGGTATAGATCACCAGGTCCTCCACCCGTCGCCGCAATCGCTCCGCCACCTTCTGGGCGCCATCGCCAGGCGCATTGAGCAACAGAATGGCAAAGGCATCACTGCCCAGGCGAGCAAAGCTGTCTACATCGCGCAATTCCTCGCGCACCACCCGAACAAACTGCAGCAAGGCCTCGTCACCCGCATTCATGCCATAGCGCTGGATCAGATGCTTGAAGTTGTCGATATCCACCCGCAACATGGATGTCGGCGACCAGGCACGCTCTATGCGCCGGGCCTCCGCCTGCACGATCTCGCCAAAACCACGCCGATTGAAGCAGTTGGTCAGGGGGTCCTGCTTGGTGGCATACATCAGCTCGGCCGCTATGCGCTCGTGTATCAGCAACATGCAACCCAGCGCCAGCCAGATGCCGAAGAACAGCACCAGCACATAGAACACCAACTCCCGCAAGGCATGCAGATCCCCGGTCTCTGTCGGGTAAATCACCCCCAGCACCAGCCGCAGCAGATTGACCAGGCACCAGCAGTAGATGATGCCGCGGAACAGCGTATGCCCCAACCGTCGCTGCGGTTGCACCGGCTGCCTGAGTGCGCGTACACCAGCGATGCCAAACACGACCTGGGTGATGGAGAACAGGGTCAGGCGGGCGTGGTAATCGGGCCAGACCACGCCTACCAGCAGCAGCGCCAGGGTATTGCACACCAGCATTGCCAACACAAATCGCCAGCGCCTGGGGCGTTCGAAGAAATCATCGATACCCAGCAAAATGCCGGCACAACCCAGGCTGGCCAGAAAATCCGGCAGCGCCCCCCAGCGCGGCAGGCTGGTCAGCACCAGCGAAAACGTAAACAGTGAGGCAGCATAGGCCAACAGCCCAAACGCCCAGACACGAGGCCCGCTCATGATGCTGCGTACCCGTATACCGCTTACATAGACCAGCGCTGCCAGCTGTAGCAGCATCAACGACTCGGCCAGCAACAAGGTGGGGATGCTGAGAAAACTCATGGACGGCAGGTGCCGGCAAGCGGCTTGGTCAAGGGGTGTAATACAGGGTTCATGCCCGTGTTATAGCTAAAATCAGCCCGTCACCGGTATGAACAATTACACCAATCTAACAACCCACACACAGGCCAAGGCGTGCTAGCCCGGATGTTTCACGCCTGACTGAGACGGGTGAGGCGGACCGCTAATATCCCAGGTTTGGGGTGGGAGACGAAGTTGATCCTGGAAATTTGGCGTCTTGGACGGTTTTTGGGCGCAGTACCCCCAACCCCCGAAGCGTCAACGTGTCGGGGACGCACTCGTTTGAGTTACGGTGAGGCCAATGCCCGGGATGCGCTGAGGAAGAGATCGCGCAAGGGATGGTGCGAGGCGAACAGGATACTGATGCGTCGGGTATTTCGAATCACTGCGGCGCCAATTTTAAGTAGCCGCACCCGGATGCTGGCAGCGGTAGCGGAGGCCAGTTCTGTACCCGCCAGCGCGATTTGCCGAAGCCGATGCATCAGCGTATAGGCCAACGCTGCCAACAGCACCCGGAACCAATTCGCCAGGAATCTACTGCAACTGGTACGGGTTCCGAACAGGTCGAGCTGCGTCTCCTTGATTCGGTTTTCCGCTTCACCCCGTTGGCAATAGAGATCGTCGTACAGAAGATCAGCCTGCCGATCCAGGTTGGTGACAATGAACCGCGGATTGATCCCTTGGCTACCAAATTCCAAGCGGGTCACAATCCGCCGTTCGCAGTCCCAACTGTCAGCACCGTAGCGAAATTCGTGAATCGCCCTCTGCTTCACTTGGGTCTTCGCGTAGCGCTGTTCCAAGTCCGCCTCCCAGGCCGTGACGCAGCGCTGCAGGCGTGCATTGCGTGCTAGGCCAATCACATAGCCGACGTTTTGGCGTTCGCACCAGCGAATCAGACGCTGGCGACAGAATCCTGAGTCGCCGCGAACGATGATGTGTACCTTCGGCCAAGCTTGTCGCAAGCGAGTAACCAGCAGCTTGATGACAGCCGCCGCATGCTTGGCCCCATCGATCCGGCTGTTCCTCAGGACGCAAGCCAGCATGAATTTGCCGCAGAACACATACAGCGGCAGATAGCAGTAGTGGTCATAGTAGCCGTGGAATTCACTGCGCTCTTGATCGCCGTGCAAGGGAATATCCGAGGCATCGACGTCGAGAATCAGCTCCTGCAGATCAACGGATTGGGCCGCAACGAACTGGTCGATCAGCACGCGATTGAGGGCCACGATATCGGCACGCGTCGCCCGCGTTTCCATCCGGCATAGTGTCGGACTACTGCCCAGATCGTCGCCAGTGCCCACTGCCGTTTGCATGAGGGGGTCGCGACGTAGCGCAGTGTGATCATTCAGATCTTCGTAGCCGCAGCACAATCCATACAGTCGCTGCGCGACCAGGTTTCGCAGTTCGTGCGTAATCAAACTCTGATCACGTGGGTCATGAAGCGCGCCCGCTACTGCAGTCGAGAGGCCGATGCGACGATCCACCTGTCGCAACAGCATCAACCCGCCATCGGAGCTGAGTGCGACCCCCTCGAAGTTGGCTTCGATCTTGCGCCGTCCGAGGCGCCCAAATTCCATCCGGTCCGCTGTACAATTTGGCATCGGCGAAGTTGCATGAATATTGGCGTGAGAACCTTATTCTATGCGGCCTTCGGCCCTTCGCCGACCCTACCCCCGTGAAATATCCGGGCTAGCCCACCGCTGGGCGGGGCATAGAACGGGCTAGATCAAGTAGAGCCGCTGCTTGAGCAAGCACTAACGCCAAGCACCTGGCTTGCCCGGGTGCCCGCACTGCAGTTAACTACCCTATGACGCCTGTACGCCCGAAGTAGGCGCCGTCGAGCGCAGCGAGGTTCCCCGCCGGTGGGCGGGGCGTAGAAGTGGGGCTAAATCAGGGAGAGCCGCTGCTCGAGTAAGCGCCACCGCCAAGCGCCCGGCTTGCCCGGGTGCCCGCGCTGCAGGTAACTACCCTTGACGCCTGTACGCCCGAAGTAGGCGCCGTCGAGCGCAGCGAGGTTCCCCACCGGCGGGCGGGGTGTAGGGGTGGGGCTAAATCAGGGAGAGCCGCTGCTTGAGTAAGCGCCAACGCCAAGCGCCCGGCTTGCCCGGGTGCATGAGCCGCACGTAACTACCCTATGACGCCTGTACGCCCGATGTAGGCTCTCACCGCTTGTGCACCTTCATCGCCCGCTGTATCTCGCGCTGGGCATCCTTGGTCCGCTCGCTATCGCGCTTGTCATGCAGCTTCTTGCCCTTGGCAAGACCCACAGACAGCTTGATGCGGCCACCCTTGAAATGCATGTCCAGTGGCGCCAGGGTATAACCCGAGCGCTCCACCCGGCCTATCAGCTTATTGATCTCGGCCTGGTTCAGCAGCAGCTTACGGCTGCGGGTCGGGTCTGGCACGATATGGGTGGAGGCGCTGGTCAGCGGCGAGATATGGGCGCCCACCAAGTAGAAGGCGCCGTTACGCAAGATGACGTAGCCTTCCTTGATCTGCACCTTGCCGGCGCGGATGGACTTGACCTCCCAGCCCTCAAGCACAAGGCCGGCTTCATACTTCTCTTCAATGAAGTAATCGTGAAACGCTTTACGGTTATCAACTATGGACATGGCTGGATGCGTTCTGCAGAGCGCGGTAAAGTCCCGCCGTCGCCACCGTGGACGACCGCGCACTTCCGCGCATAACAATTCAAAGCGCCGATATTAACTGAATCGACAACGCCATGCCCCACAAGCGCCTATTTGTCATCTATGCCGGCGGCACCATCGGCATGCAATCCACCGCCAGCGGCTATGCCCCGGTTGCCGGCTATCTGCCGCAGGAGCTGGCCCGCATTGCCGGGCGTACCCCAGGCTTCCCCGCCTATACGCTGAAGGAATACGCCCCGCTGATAGACAGCAGTAACCTGCAGCCGGCCCACTGGAACACCATGGCAGCCGATATTGCGGCCAACTACGACAGCCACGACGGCTTTGTCATCATCCACGGTACCGACACCCTGGCCTACACCGCCTCGGCACTCAGCTTCATGCTGGAGAACCTGGCCAAGCCGGTCATCGTCACGGGCGCCATGGTGCCGCTGGCCGAGCAGCCCAACGATGCCGAGCAAAACCTGGTGGATGCCTTCCACTGGGCTAGCGAATCCAAGCTCTATGAAGTCTGCGTGGCCTTCAATCGCCAGTTGCTGCGTGGCAACCGGGCACGCAAGCTTTGGGGGGCCGAGATCGGCGCCTTTGGTTCGCCCAACTACCCCATCTTGGGCCGGGTGCAGGGGCACCATGAATTCAACCCGGCACTCTGCCTGCCCAAGCCTGCCGCGCCATTCAAGGCACATCAGATCAACCCGGATCTCGCCATCGTTGGCCTCAAACTCTACCCTGGCCATACAGCGAGAATGATGGAGCATCTGTTACAGGCCGAACCCGCCCTCGCAGCCGTGGTACTCGAGAGCTTTGGCGCAGGCAACGCGCCCGACGCCGATACGGCGCTGCTGACCGCCTTCGCCAGTGCGGCCCGGCGAGGCACGGTACTGCTCAATGTCACCCAGTGCATCTCCGGCAAGGTCAGCGATAGCTATGCCGCCGGCACCGCACTCAGCCGAGCCGGCCTGATCTCAGGCCAGGATCTCACGCCCGAAGCCGCACTGGCCAAGCTGTACTTCCTGCTATCGCAGCCACGCGGCGTGCTAGGCTGGGAGGACACCCTGCCTGTCAATCTACGTGGTGAATTGTCCGCAAGCTGAATGGGATAGAACCGTCATAGTCCATGCCACCCATCCACGCACCCTACCAGCTCGATACCTTGCTCGACCTCTGCCAGGCAGAGGGTGGGCAGCATATTGCCCGCCATGCCAGCTTCGTGCTGCATAGCCACTTCCAGCCCATCTACAGCTTTGCCCACCGCCGGGTAGTCGGCCATGAGGGCCTGATGCGAGCCTGGTCCGATGCAGGCAAGGTGCTGTCGCCCTACACCGTATTCGCCTCCGCCCGTTCCGAATCCGAGCTGGTGACACTGGATCGGCTTTCCCGCCTGCTGCATACCCGCAACTTTGTCACCCAGATGCAGGCCTGCCAGGAGCCCGCGCACTGGCTGTTCCTGAATGCCGAACCCAATGCCTTTGCCCATGCAGGCCAATACGGCCGCTTCTTCCCAGAGATGCTGGACAAGCTGCAGCTGCCGCCACAACAGGTGGTAGTGGAGGTACTGGAAACCGCCATAGAAAACAATCGCGCCCTCAGCCGCGCCGTGGATTACTTTCGCGACATGGGCTGCCTTATCGCCATTGATGACTTTGGCGCCGGCCACTCCAATGTGGATCGCGTCTGGCGCCTGCGCCCCGATATCGTCAAGCTCGACCGCACCCTGATTGCCGATGCCTCGGAAAACCGCGAAGCGCGGCTGATACTGCCAGGCCTGGTCAGCCTGCTGCATGAGGCCGGCTCCCTGGTTCTGGCCGAGGGCATAGAAACCGAAGAGGAAGCCCTGCTGGCACTGGAGGCTGACTGTGATCTGGTTCAGGGCTACTATTTCGCCCGCCCCAGCCCCAGCATCCTCTCCGCCGAACCAGCCAATCCGGTGTTCGATACCCTCTGGCAACACTTCAACACCCATGTGCGTGAAGAAATAGATCAGACGCAACGGCAGTTGGCACCCTATCGCACCGCCCTACTGAAAGGCGCGGCCCGTTTGGCCGATGGCGATGAATTTGGCCTGGCTGCCCAACCGTTCATGGATGAGCCCGCCGCCATACGCTGTTTTCTGCTTGATGCAGAGGGCCGACAGGTGGGCGCCAACCTGACTCCCGCCGCACCAACCAGCGAGCAAGCCCCGCGCTTTTCGCCACTGGATGATGCCCGTGGCGCCATCTGGTCGCGCCGGCACTATTTTCGCCAAGCCATGAAGCGTTTTGGCGAGCTGCAGATTTCACGCCCTTATCTATCCATCGTGGGCGAAGAGCAGTGCGTTACGCTATCGCTGGGCATTACCCTGCACGGCCAGCAGCATGTGCTTTGCGGCGATTTACTATGGCAAGGCCCTTCCGAATTCGACGTACGGCCCGGCAGTGTGTAGAATGCTGTCTGTTCGTCGCGCTGGCGGCGAGTGTTGTCTCAATGGCGGGTCTCCCCGCATTGCCAAGTCGTGAATCTGGTCAGGTCCGGAAGGAAGCAGCCACAGCGGTGCAGGCAAGTGCCGGGGGTCGGGCTCGCCACCTCCCCTTCTCAGTTTCAACAGCCGTCCTCACGCAGCCATTGCGTCGCTCGATGCCTGTTTGTGCAGCTTTTTCTAGAGCTGCAGCTCAAACCTAGTAAGATTACGTCATCCTTACGCCACCACCTATCGTGATGAAGACCTACGACCGTATCGTCCAGGAAAGCCTCATGCTCTTCAACGAGCATGGCGAGCGCCCGATTACCACCAACCATATCGCGGCCCACCTGGGTATCAGCCCTGGCAATCTCTACTATCACTTCCGCAACAAGGAAGAGATCGTCTACCAGATTTTCCAGCTCTATATCGACTACATGCGCAAGCACCTGCAGGTGCCGGAACACCGGGTACTGGAGCCCGAGGATCTGGGCCGCTACCTGGATGCCGCCTTTGCCGCCATGTGGCAGTATCGCTTTATGTTCTACGACCTGCCCGGCCTGCTCAGCCGCAGCCCGCAGCTCCAGACCGACTACCACAGCTACGTCAAGAACGAGCTTGCCCCCATCCTGGCCAAGGCCTTTGGCGAATTTGCCGCCATCGGCTTCATCAATATCAAGCCGGATGAAATCATGCCGCTAGCGACCAATACCTGGATGGTGGTGAAGTTCTGGTTTGCCTTCCAGCAAACCATCCATCCCGACCGCCCCATCAGCGAAGAAACCGGCAAGCAAGGCGCCCGCCATGTACTGGCCCTGTTCAAGCCTTATGTACAGCCGAGCTTCATGCCGGTGTTCGAGCAAATCGAAGCCCGCTACAAACCCGCCTGACCAGGACCTCCCGCATGCGCCTGATTATCGCCATCTTTCTGCCGTTTCTGCTGTTCTTCACCATAGGCCGCCCCTTTGCCGGCCTTATCTGCCTGGTCCTGCAACTGACCGTGCTGGGCTGGATACCGGCAGCCATCTGGGCCGCCTATGCCTTGTCCCAATACAAGACCGACAAAAAGATCGAGGCCGCGCTGGGCAAGCGCTAGGCAAGCCAAGGGCAGCCTGCGGGGCGCCCCGCCTAGCGGGAACTATGCCCTTGCAGCGACAGCACCAAATGCATCGGCGAACGCTGCAAACGTACGGCCATCGCGGCGATCCAGCACAGCAAAGCTGATCACTTCAAAGGTGTCGCAATAATCCGGATTTTCCAGCAGGTGATAGGCAAACCATTGCGCCATCGCCACCGGGTCATTGGCAAATACACCGCAGCCCCAAGCCCCAAGCACCAGCGCCTTATGTTGGTGTTGCTTGGCCAGTGCGAGAAGCAACCCTATCCGGCGCTGCATGATTAGCTCCGCCTCTGGCAAACGCCCAGGCTCATGCTGCGCAACAGCGCCCCTGTTCACTGCCGGCGCAGTCACCATCGATACCAGGCATGGCTCATCCAGGTACTGATAGTTGTCATCCCTGAAAACGGGCACGCCTGGCGAGTAGATCATGTCATCCAGATACACGCAGGATTTCATGCGCCGATTGGCTTCGTACATGCCTGACATCTGTACGATGCACGGATAAAGGCCAGACGATTTGGCCAGGTTTTCCTCTTGCGCCTCGGCACCACCAAGAAAACCGCCACCCGGATTCCGGGCCGAGGCAAAGTTCAGGCACAGCACATCTTCATGGCCTTGCGCCAGCAACTGCCGCGCTGCTGCGAGGCTAGTCTGGTTGGCAACCAGAAAGCGGGTAGCGTAGCGCTTACCAGTCTGCTGTACACCCAGTAGCGGCTGTAAATCCTCTCCACGATAATGGATGGAGCCGCGCACCGCAGCGGCGAGTGCCTGCTTGATAGAAACCGTTTGGCCCAGCCTATTCTGGTAGCTACCGCGCTCCATAAGCGCCAGGGTTTCCTGCGCGATCGATACGCGTTGCTCGCGATTGTTCATCGCCATTCCTTTTCTTGTTATTGGTCGTTTCAGTTTCCACGTTACCTCAACGGCAATGTGTGCCCGCACTATAATTAACTTAGTTGTATTAATCAACTAAGTTAGTGGAAATGACCAACCAAGGTAGAATGGATAAAGCGCAAAACCGGGAATGGCTACATGCATGCAGTCGATCAGGATGAGCAGGCGTTCTTGAGCCAGTACAACATCCATGACTATGAGGTGCCGCTTACCAGTGTGGACCTGGTGATTTTCACCGTCCGCGCAGAAACCTTGCAGGTGCTACTGGTACAACGCGGCGAGCATCCATACAGAGGATGGTGGGCCTTGCCCGGTGGATTTATCGACATCCATCGCGATCAGGATCTCGAGGCAACCGCACTACGCAAACTACAGGAAAAAACCGGTGTACTCAGCCCTTACCTGGAGCCACTGCAAGGATTCGGCAACAAGACACGCGATCCACGCGGCTGGTCGACCACGTTCGGCTACTTTGCACTGATCCCGTCAGACAAGCTCGAGCTCGTCCACGGCGCAGGAACCGAAGCAGCACAATGGTTTCCACTGTCTGCCATCCCCACCAGCCTAGCCTTTGACCATGCTGAAATCCTGGCCTGCGGAGTAAGCCGGCTGCGCAGCAAGGTCGAATACAGCTCCCTGCTGGTGCACCTGTTGCCAAGCCAGTTTACTTTGTCGGAACTACAGCGCATGCACGAGATCGTACTCGGCCGCACTTTGGACAAGAGTGCCTTCCGCAAGCGTATCAAGGACGGCGACTACCTCGAGGAAATCCCAGGGCAGCAACGCCTGGGCAGCAACCGGCCCGCGCAGCTGTATCGATGCCGGCCTGACAAATCCACGGTTTACTTCAGCCGCGCCTTGGGAGAGCGCCAGGGTAGTGGGTCAGGCTGATCAACCCCGATCCACGGCAAGTAGCACCGTGCCCATCTGGGCAAGCTCTGTCATCGTCAGCATGGCAAACTGCAAACCTGCCTTGCAGGGCAGTGTTCATTTTTAAGCTGCAGCTGTCCGTACATCCTCAACAAGCCCTAGAATAGCGCTACTTCCCACGCCCTATCCTCCGCCTCATGACCAAGCCCTACAAGCGCCCCGAATCTGTCCTGGTGGTGGTTTACACCCCTGAACTGCAATCACTCATCATTGAGCGTACCGATTACAAGGATGCATGGCAGAACGTGACGGGCAGTCTGGAGGGCGATGAGACACCTCGCCAGACCGCGATACGGGAACTGCAGGAAGAGCTAGGCATAGATGCCAGCCAGCATGAACTGCAGGATTGGGGCATTACCAATGAGTGGGAAATCTTCGAGATCTGGCGCCATCGCTATGCACCGGGTGTCACCATGAATACCGAGCATGTATTCGGCCTGCTGGTGAGCGAACGCTTTGAGCCGCAACTGGCACCGCGCGAGCATACAGGCTGGTTGTGGCGCGACTGGAACGTAGCGGCCGAGGCGGTCTTCTCACCCTCCAATGCCGATGCCCTGCGCATGCTGCCCGAGATGGCCGAGAAGTTCGGCGCCAGCATGCTTCCCCAAGGCCACGCCTAAGTCATACAAGCGCCCCCGCACCCGCATGGACTAGCGCAAAGGCCTGCCACACAGGGCGACTAACTCAAGGCGTAGCCGTTGCCTTGCAGTGCAGGCCCGCCTTGTCTTCCATGCCATTGCGCGCCAGCACCAGGCGTTTTGCTGCCGCACTGTAGCTGCTGCGCGTAGTTTCAGCCTGCTTGCGCATACCTGCGCTGCAACTGGCGTTGTTCACCACCTCACCCAGCACTTTCTCCACCTGCGTAGCCAGCCACCAGGCCTGGCTCAATTCTGCCTGCACGGTGGGGGCTGCCTGGCACAGCTGCTCCACGGTGCTGTTGGCCAGGCTCTTGAGCCGGCCCTGCACGCGCACGTCCGCATCATAGGCCGCCTGTATCTGCGGCGTGGCCCGGTCCAGCAGTTCCTTGCATTCAGCCAGCGCAGTCGCTGGCAGCAGTAACAGGGCCAGGGCGAAAATTTGCTTCATGATCTTGCCATCAAGAGTTGGAATCAGCCGAAGTATGCCGATGTCGTTCCATTACCACCATACCGTTGCACCCGGCATGGTGTACGCCCATCGCACCGCTTTACAACGCGCCCTAACCTAGGGCTGGGCTTGGCGCTGCGGGCTGCAACCCGCCCAAGCGCTCTGGCAGTCTCAGATCCGCCACTCGGACATGGAACTCAAAGCCGCGCGCATTTTCCCTCGCTACCGTAAAACCCAAGCGACGATGAAAACGTACCGATGCCACATTGGTGCGGTAGGCATGAGATACCAGGCGCTCAACACCACGCTCTGCAAACAAGGCACGGGAATCACGCAGCAACTCTCCCAGTACGGCAGGCGTGCGCCAGGCAGGATGAATATTAAGCATCAGGACAAACCAGCAAACCGATTCATGGGGCGAATAATTGGCATAAGCCACCACCCTGTCCTCGCGCCGCACCAGCACAAAGGGGTGGCCGGCCTGCTGCGATGCCGTCAGTTGAGCTATGCGTTGCGCCAAGCTGATTGTGTCGCCAGCGGCCTCGGTATGCTGGGTCAGGGTCAGCAGGTCCAGCTCGGCCAGCTCAACCAGCAGCGCCTCGCCTGACGGGCTCAATGCAGGAACTCCGGCAAGCCCCCGGCTAGGCTGGGAAGACCGAGGATCACCACGCCTCTGGCCAGCCAGGTCCACACCGGGCTACTCGTGTTCCTGGCACAGCGCCACACCACCCAGGATGCCAGCAGGCCATGCAGTACCAATAGGCAGAACCAGCCCAATGTCACCTGCTTGAACAGCACCATGTCCAGCTCATGAAACCGCTTGCTGATCAGCACCCAGGCAAAAAATCCCCCTACCGGCAGATAGAGCATGACTTTGCCCAGCACATAAAACACCCACCAGGCTGAAAACAATCGGGCTTCGCCACTCAGATGACTCAGCAAGAAACCCCGTGGATACAGTTTGGACATGATGGATATACCGGGCGCGATGCCCCGGTGCAGTGACAATAAAGCCGGATTCTAGTCGCAAGCTACCTAGCGGCACGACACACGTGCACGCCGAGCACCCATTGCACCAACTCAAGGCTCCGCGCTGGCAACAACGCAACCTGCCGTCACAGCGCAGCCCACCATGGTCTTGCCTACCCTGCGTACCGCTTTCCAGCTTGAATTATTCCGCCACCGCCACCCTGAGATGGCTATATGATTCCTTATATGGCAAACCCTCACGCGCATGGCTTTACCGCTCCGCACGGACGGCACCCAAGTGACAGAGTCAAACAAGAAAACATTGCGGATAGCAACCTACAACATCCACAAAGGCATGTCGGCCTTTAACCGTCGCCATGTCCTGCCTGCGCTCAAGCACGCCCTGGGTGGGCTGACGGCCGATCTGGTGTTTCTGCAAGAGGTGCAAGGCGAGCACCAGGCCAGGGCGCAACGCCATCACGATTGGCCTGAGCATCCCCAGCATGCCTTTCTGGCCGACGATCAATTGCACCATGTCTACGGCCCCAATGCGGCGTATCAGCATGGCCATCATGGCAACGCCCTATTGAGCCGCCATCCCATCAGCAGCTGGCACAATCACGATATCAGCCTCAACAAGTTGGAACGGCGGGGCTTGCTGCACAGCCAGGTATTGCTGCCAGGGCGCGATCTGCCTTTGCATGCGCTATGCGTACACCTTAACTTGCGTGCTACCGACCGCCGCGTGCAACTGGCCGCACTGGCCGACTATGTCGTGGCGCATATCCCCGCCGATGCACCACTGGTGGTAGCCGGCGACTTCAACGACTGGCGCCAGGAAGCCTGTGGCTTTCTGCGCGAGGCGCTGGATCTGCGCGAAGCTTTTCATAGCCTGCATGGCCGCGTGGCAGCCAGTTTTCCCGCCCGCCTGCCGCTATTGACCCTGGACCGCATCTATCTGCGCGGCCTGCATGTAGAACATGCTGAAGCCCACAGCGGCAAGAGCTGGGGTCAGTTGAGCGACCATGCCCCCCTCACCGCCACTGTCAGGTTGAACTGATGCAGGATAAACACGGCCGCCTGGCCGAAAGCCCTTTCGATTTCCTCGCCTGCAAGAACGGCAGCGTCCAGCTTCGCGCTCACGGCCGCGTGGTGAAAACCCTGTCCGGCAAGGCAGCAACCAGCTTTCAACTCAAGGCCAGCCGGCTCGAAGGCCAGGCTTTGCAGCACTTGCTCGCACGCGAAACCGGCCAGTTCAAATTCGGCAATGAACGCTCGTCCGGACAGGAAGCCCCCTACTGATGCCCTGGCAGGAGGGTAACCAGCTCACCTTGCTACGCAATGGCGAGCAGTATTTCCCCGCCTTGCTGGCGGCCATTGCGGCGGCCCGGCGCGAGGTGTTCCTGGAGAGCTATCTCTACGAACCCGACAAGATAGGCAGGCAGGTTTCTGCCAGCCTGATGCGTGCGGCCCGCAGAGGGGTACAGGTGCATCTGCTGCTGGATGGATTCGGTGCCCGTTACCTGCCCCAACGCCTGCGCCACAGCCTGCTGCAGGCAGGCGTGCGCCTGCTGTTCTTTCGGCCCGAGTCCACCCGTTTTTCACTCGATCGCCAACGGTTGCGGCGCATGCACCGCAAACTGGCCGTGGTGGATGGTCAGGTGGGCTTTATTGGTGGCATCAACATCCTGGAAGACCTGGACGGCCCTGGTCTCGCCCCCCGTTACGACTACGCCACGCGAGTAGAGGGCCCGCTGGTGGCCGAGATGCGCCACATTGCCGCCAGCCAGTGGCGCCAGACCTGCTGGTCTCAGCTCAAGCACGAATGGGCCGCCATCCCACATCTGCATCACACACCGCCGGCGACAGGCCGTATGCCCGCCAAGCTGCTGCGACGTGACAATCTGCGCCACCGCCGGGCCATCGAGGCTGCCTATCTGCAGGCCATCAAGCAGGCCCGCGAAGAGATCGTCGTGGCCAATGCCTACTTCCTGCCCGGCATTACCCTCAGGCGAGCTTTGCTGGCGGCTGCCAACCGGGGTGTACGGGTAGTCATCCTGCTGCAGGGGCGTCTGGACCACGCCCTGCTGCACTACGCCACCCGCGTACTCTACCGCCCCCTGTTGTTGGCCGGGGTGGAGATATACGAGTACACCGCAGGATTCATGCACGCCAAGGTGGCCGTGGTGGATCGAACCTGGTTGACCGTGGGCTCGTCCAATATCGACCCTTTCAGCCTGCTGACGGCCCGCGAGGCCAATATCGTCGCGTTATACGCACCCCTGGCCCATGAACTGCGGGCGGATATCCAGCGGCACATCAATGAAGCCGCTCAACCGGTGCCCGCCGAAAGCATCATGGCCGCCCCCTGGTGGCGCCGTGTACTGCCCTGGCTGGCTTACCAACTGGTGCGTGGCCTGCTGGGTTTGACGGGGTATGGCAAGCGCGAGTATCGCGAATAAGCACCTGGATTAGCGTAGCCCCTAGCCCTGAGCAGCGACCGCAGGCACCACACTGCGACCACGCACCAGCCTGCTGCGTATCCGTTGGTTCAGTGGTTCTGAGAAATACCGCGCCACCAGATGGCCCGCCAGCAGCGACAAACCCAGCGCGCCGCCATATAGCCAGGGCACCATCTGCGGCCCGCCACCCCAGGCACGGAAGGCCTCGACCAGGGCGATCACCACGAACATATGGCACAGATAGACTTCGTAGCTGCTGCGCCCCACCCAGCGCAGCCAGCTTATGCCCGGCAAGCTCGCATAGCGATACCAGGCCGGGTTGGCATGTGTGGCCATCAGCACCAGGGCAGCACCCAATGCCAGCAGCGTCATGTCCAAGCCCAAGCCGGTGAGGCCAGACTTGTACACCCAGCCACGGAAATACAGCGGCAAGGCCATGCACACCAACCCCAGTACCAGCACCCAGACCCCACGGCGCCCGGTTGGCGTCCAATGCCGGGCCAGCATGGCCAACATGCAGCCCAGGGCAATCTCTCCCATGCCCGAAAGATAACCATGGTCAGCCCAAATCTCATTGCTACCCATGCCCACGCGGGCATAGGGGCCGATGATGAGGAAGGCACACAAGATGGCCACAAGCCAGCGCGGTGAGCGCACCAACAGGCAAAGCAGCGGAAAGCCCAGATAGAACGCCTCTTCCACCGACAAGGACCACAGCACATCCCAAGCACCCGGCAGATAACCATACTGCGCTTCCAGCCAGTTCAGGTGAAAAGTGAGTGCCGAAACGATGGCGCGCCATAAAGGCGTCGTGTTTGCGGCATCATGAAAACCCGGTATCTGCCAGGCCTGCAACAAGGACTGCAGCACGATGAAACCCAGCAGGCAGGGTAGCAGCCGGGCAGCGCGAAAACCGTAAAACTGCAGCGGCTGCACTTTATCCAGACTACGCCAGCGGGCCAGCATAGCCTGCGTGATCAAGAAACCTGAAATCACGAAAAACACCATGACTGCCTGCCAGCCGCTGGAGAACAGAAAATTGTAGGCGCGCTTGGATAGCCAGGCAGCCCCTTCAAAATCCCGGAACGGAACCCGGATATTTAGGTGCATCAGCACCACGGCAATGGCAGCCCAGCCGCGCAGCACATCTATCCAGTCATTACGTAACAAGGTTACGCCAGTCGCATTCTGGCCTGGGTAGGCAGTCATCCATATCCAATCAGCGTATAGCAGGCACGGCCCCGCACCGGGCTGGGCCTGTCAGAGAAGTGGCACTACCCGTCGGGGTACCTTACTCGGCGTCAGCCTGCCTGGCAGGATGCGTCTGACTGAAAGCCGGCAGGCTGCTCAGATGCGCATCGATTGCAGCAATACGCGGGTAGCCGGCCATGTCGACCTTGAAGCGATGGGCATTGAATACCTGGGGCACCAGGCACAGATCGGCCAGCGTGACACTGTCGCCTACGCAGTAGCGCTCGCTACCCAGGCGAACCAGCTCCTGCTCCAGGGCCGCAAATCCCTGCCTTATCCAGTGGCGGTACCACTCATCTGCGGTCTCCTGGCTCTGGCCCAGCGTCCCCTTGAGATACTGCAGCACGATCAAGTTGTTGAGGGGGTGGATGTCGCAGGCGATCAGTTGCGCCAGCGAGCGTACCCGGGCGCGCGCCAGCAGGTCTGCCGGCAGCAGCGCTGGCGTTGGATAGCGCTCTTCCAGATATTCGCAGATGGCCAGCGACTGGGTCAGCACCACACCATCGTCCAGCAGGGCAGGCACCCGCCCCTGCGGGTTGAGCGCCAGATAGTCGGCACTTCGCTGCTGGCCGCCATCACGCAGCAGATGGATGGGCACGGCATCGTAGTCCAGCCCTTTGTATGCCAGGGCAATGCGCACCCGCCAAGCTGCAGAAGAACGGAAATAGGTATAGAGCTTGCGATCCATGGTCATGGTGTGTGCTTGTATTGTTGGTATCTCGGATCTGGATGTGGGGTCAGCCCCCCGCAACGTAGATAGCGTTCCCCACTCACAACGGTGAGGTCGATAGTGTATGCCATGCACCGGCCATATCACCACACGGGCAACCAGCCGCAGAAACAATCAGGGCAGGCAGGCCCGGCACGCTTGCGCACCATGCCCACCCGCCCTGATCGGTACTACCAGTCAAGCCTACTGACCCAGTACGACAGTCTGCTCGATGGCGCCAAAGATGGACTTGCCTGCCCCATCCCACATATCGATCTTGACGGTATCGCCCGCCTTGAGGAAAGGCGTCTTGGGCGCACCCTGCTCTATGGTTTCTATCATGCGGACTTCCGCCAGACAGCAGGAGCCACGGGCGCGATCCTTGTTGGAGATGGTGCCGGAGCCCACGATGGAACCCGCGCCCAGCTTGCGGGTACGGGCCAGGTGGGCAATCAGGTCGGCGTGGCTGAACGTCATTTCCTCGCCGGCATTGGGCTCGCCAAACCACTCGCCATTGAGCCACACCCGCAGCGGCAGGTGCAGGCGATTGTCCTGCCAATGGCCTTCCAGCTCATCTAGGGTCACAGCTACGGGGCTGAATGCGCTGGCCGGCTTGGACAGCACAAAGCCAAAACCCTTGGCCAACTCGTTCGGTATCAGGTTACGCAGGCTGACATCGTTGACCAGCATCACCAGCCGCACATGCCGTGCTGCTTCCTCGGCGCTGGTGCCCTTGGGCACATCATCGGTAATTACGGCCACCTCAGCCTCGAGATCGGTACCCCAGGCCTCGTCCAGGATGGAGATGGGATCACGGGCGCCCAGCATATCGTCCGAGCCACCTTGGTACATCAGCGGATCGGTATAGAACGAGGGCGGCATTTCCGCATTACGAGCCTTGCGCACCAGTTCCACATGGTTCAGGTAGGCCGAGCCATCCACCCATTGATAGGCACGCGGCAGCGGCGCCGCACACTGTGCAGGGTCGAATACCTGGGCACGGCCCTCATGGCCGCTGTTCAGCTGTTCCGATACCTTGCGCAGCTGCGGCTCGATATGCGCCCAATCATCGAGCGCCGCCTGCATGGTGGGCGCAATGTCCGGGACTGCCACATAGTGCTTGAGATCACGGCTGACCACGACGAGTCGGCCATCGCGGCCATGCTTGAGACTAGCGAGTTTCATGCTTGAGTTCCTATGTTATGGGGACGGGCAGCAACCTCAGCTTCCAGGCAAGACAGGATGCGAGCAAAAAATTTCAACGCGGCATATCGCTGATATGGCGAATATGGCGATGTACATGCTTCGCGTGCGACATCCTGTTGCGACGAGCTGAGGTTTACAGCAGCCCCCTTATGCTTTCTTCGCGCCATGATAGACGCCTGTACCCCGATGCAGCACTTCGTCGACAGGCAGTATGTCGCCCGGCTGCAGCTCTGGCTGCGACTGGATGCGCGCATATAGCGGCGCAAAGTCGATGCGGTCCAGCTCCAGCAGTTCGTCGAGGTTGTTCAGCACGAAATAGACTTCCTGGAAATCATCGATGCGGTAGTTGGTGCGCATCACCCTTTCCAGATCAAAGCGGATGCGATTGGGCGAGGCGTCATCCAGCGAGAAGATGCTCTCGGTATAGGACGAGGCGATGCCCGCACCATAGATACGCAGGCCGTCGCTCTGCTGCACCAGCCCAAACTCCACCGTATACCAATACACCCGCGCCAGATTCTTCAGCGTACCCAGCTTGTGCGCCCGCAAGCCACCCGCGCCATAGGCCTGGATGTAATCCGCGAACACCTTGTTCATCAGCATGGGCACATGGCCGAACACATCATGGAACACGTCCGGCTCTTCCAGGTAGTCCAGCTCGTGCGGCTTGCGGATAAAGTTGCCCGCCGGGAAACGCCGATTGGCCAGGTGCTCGAAGAACACATCGTCTGGCACCAAGCCAGGCACGGCAACAATCTGCCAGCCCGTCTTGCGCATCAGGGTCTCGGACAGCTTGCGAAAATCCGGTATCTCATCCGGCCCCATGGGCAGGTCACGCATGCCCTCCACATAGGCATCGCAGGCTCGCCCAGGCAGCAGCTTGGTCTGCCGCTCGTACAGCGTTTTCCAGACACCATGCTCTTCAGCGGTGTAGTTCTCCCAACCCTGGTCTATGGTCCAGTCCGGGCTGGGCGGTGCGGCATCGCCCGCCGCCAGGCCGTGCTTGACGCGTTCTTCCGGTGCAGCGGCAGAATCGATATAGGTGCTCATGATCCGCTCAATTCCGGAATTCACGCTCATGCAGGAAGGCGCCTTGCTTGGGTGCACGCTTGGTACGCGACCACTCCTCCAGCATCTCCCACTTCACCTCATCCAGGCGCTTGAGCATATTCTCCTCATCCGGGTCCGGGCAGGCCAGTTCCAGCCTGTGGCCGTTCGGATCAAAGAAGTAGATCGAATGGAAAGCACCGTGATCGGTCACCCCCAGTACATCGACCCCATTGGCTTCCAGATGGGCGCGGTACTCAAGCAAGGTCTCGCGATCCTTCACCTTGAAGGCAATATGCTGCACCCACGCCGGGGTATTGGGGTCGCGCCCCATCTCGGGCTGGGTAGGCAGCTCGAAGAATGCCAGCACATTGCCCTGGCCTGCATCCATGAAAATATGCATATAGGGGTCAGCTGCCTTGGTCGAAGGCACATGGTCCTCCGAAATCGCCAGCATGAAATCCATCTTCAGCATCTGCTGGTACCACAGCACGGTTTCCTTGGCGTCCTTGCAGCGGTACGCCACGTGATGGATGCGATCTATCTTCATGTCAGGCCTCCGCCTTCAGTACGCCACGGCGTATCTGGTCACGCTCCAGCGATTCAAACAAGGCCTTGAAGTTGCCTTCGCCAAAGCCATCGTCACCCTTGCGCTGGATGAACTCGAAGAACACCGGGCCCAGCACGGTTTCCGAGAATATCTGCAGCAGCAGACGCTTGTCGCCCTCGGTAGTGCCATCCAGCAGGATACCGCGCGTACGCAGCGCCTCAACATTCTCGCCATGGCCCGGCAGGCGCTCTTCCAGCATTTCGTAATAGGTATCGCGCGGCGCAGTCATCAATGGGATACCCGCCTCGCGCAGCAGGTCTATGCTGCGCAGCAGGTCATCGGTGAACAGGGCAATATGCTGTATGCCTTCACCGTTGAACTTCATCAGGAATTCCTCGATCTGGCCCGAACCCTTGGAGGACTCTTCGTTCAGCGGGATACGTATCATGCCGTCCGGCGCAGTCATCGCCCGCGAGGTCAGGCCGGTGTACTCACCCTTGATATCGAAGTAGCGTATCTCGCGGAAATTGAACAGGTGCTCATAGAACTCGGCCCAGAATTTCATGCGGCCGCGATACACATTGTGGGTCAGGTGATCCACCACCTTGAAGCCATGCCCCTTGGGATGGCGATCCACGCCTTCAATAAACTCGAAGTCGATATCGTAGATCGACTTGCCTTCTTCAAAGCGGTCGATCAGGTATAGCGGTGCACCACCAATACCCTTGATGGCAGGCAGCTTCAGTTCCATCGGGCCAGTGGGGATATCAATAGGTTGTGCCCCCAGCTCAAGCGCGCGGTTGTAGGCCTTGTGCGCATCCTTGACCCGGAAAGCCAGGCCGCAAGCCGATGGACCATGCTCGGCGGTGAAATAGGCAGCCACACTCCTGGGCTCGCGGTTGACGATGAAGTTGATATCGCCCTGGCGATAAAGCAGCACATCCTTGGAGCGATGGCGTGCCACCAATGTGAAGCCCATCTTCTCGAACAGCGGCTCGAGCACATTGGGTGTGGGCGACGCGAATTCCACGAACTCGAAGCCCATCAGACCCATCGGGTTTTCATAAAGATCTGCCATTGCTGCTGCCCTCTATCCAGTGTGGGAAATGGACGCACATAGCCTGCGCATCCTAGTTTGTCTGTGCCGACAGGATACGAATTCTGCCGCGCAATGTGCTAGCAAATTGGGCTCGGAAGCAGCGCAGCATTGGCATAAAATGCCAATATTGAACCAATTCGAGCAAAGAAATGATTGAGCTGGATAAAACCGACCTGAAAATCCTGTCGGTGCTGCAGCAAGAAGGGCGCCTCAGCAACCTGGAGCTGGCCGAGGCGATCAATCTTTCGCCCTCACCTACCCTCAGGCGCTTGAAACGGCTGGAACAGGAAGGCGTGATTGCACAGTATGTGGCGCTGCTAGAACCGGCCAAGATAGGCCTGGGGCTAGAAGCCTTTGTACGGGTAATGCTGGACAAACGTGAACGACAGTTCGCCGCCTTTGCCCAGGCCGTGCAAGGCTGGCCCGAGGTGGTCACCTGCCATGCCATGGCAGGTGAAATGGATTACCTGCTCAGGGTGGTTTTCGAGGACCTCGCCCACTTCTCGCGCTTTGTCATGGATACGCTGCTGCAGCACCCTGGGGTGGTGGATGTGAAATCCAGCTTTGTGCTGCAAGCCATCAAGCAGACCACCGCCCTGCCACTGGCCCACTTGGCCAGGCCGCAAGGCTAAACGGCTACGCTGGCTCAGGCAGCCAGGCGTTCAGCCATCACACGCTCAGGGCGGCCCGTCGCATGCGGTTCAGCTTCGTTGCTGGCCCGACGCTCCGCCGGTATCCGGTAAACCAGGCTGGCATCCAGCCAGGGAAAGTCGCGCAGTTCGCCGTGAGGCAGCATGCCCAGCTTCTCCAATACCCGACGGGAGCCGGTATTGCCGGGCCGAACCAGGCCACAGACTTCGGTTGCGCCCAGGGTATCGAACGCCATAGCCAACGCCATGCGGCCCAGTTCGGTCGCATAGCCCTGCCCCCATGCCGAGGGGCGGAAGCGAAAACCCAGATTGAGGCGTTGCTGCTGGCCGTATTCCCGCCAGGACAAGCCACCAAAACCCAGCACCACCTGCGGCGCATCGCGCTGGCAGATCACCCACAAGCCAAAACCATGGCGTGCCCAGTGCATCTGCCAGCGCCACAGCACATCGGCAGCCGCTTCAGGGCTAGCCAGTGGGCCGGCAGGGTTGTGCAGGCAGGTCGCCGCATCGCCGAATATCTCATACAGCGCCGCCACATCCGACGCCACCGGCGCACGCAGCAGCAGGCGTTCAGTCTCGATACGGGCAAATGACGGTTGGGTAGGCATGGCGTGTCAGACAAGGGTCTTGTGATGGCCGTATTGTCTGGCTTATCCTGCCATGCAGGAACACCACCATCACTTATAGTTCTTATAAGAAATCATTATGTCTCTATTGATCAGCGATCTCGAACTGCTGCGGGATGTCGCCGAGCGTGGCAGCTTCAGCCAGGCCGCCGCCGCCCGTGGCTGGTCGCAACCCCAGGTCAGCCAGCGCATCGCCCAGCTGGAGTCCAGCCTCGGCACCCAGCTGTTCCAACGCCATCGTCGCGGTGCAGTCGCCACCCCGGCTTGCCTGCTGTACCTCGAGTCAGTCAAGCGTGCGCTATCCGAATTGAGCCAGGGCCGACAGGCCATACAGGGCGCCGCCGTGCTGCCCGAGGCGCGCGTGGGCTGCCCTCCCTCGCTGGCTTCACTGGTTTTCAGCCCTTTGGTGGCCGCCCTGGCCGAGCAGCCAGTGGAATTGTTCTGCCACACCGATCACTCGCCCGAACTGATGGAGCGTGTACTGGCAGGCCGGCTTAAAGTGGCTTTCGTATTCAACCGCCCCACCATTACCGGCATACAGCTGGAAATGCTGGCGCGCTCCCCCATTGTCGCCATGGTGGCGGCGGACCACCCGCTGGCGCAGTCTGGCCCCCTGCCCCTGGCGGCCATTGCCGACGCCCGTATCTCGCCGCAATGGTGGGGGCAGGATGCAGAGGCACTGGTCAGGCTATTGCGCCAGCACCGCCGTGCGCCCTTGCCCCTGCATACCAATCAGCCCGCCACCACGGCTTGCGAGCTGGCACTGGAGCACGGTTTCATCGTATTTATGCCGGCCATCGCCGCATTGCGCGAATTGTCGCGCGGACAGCTCAAGGTGCTGGAACTCAGCGATCTGCCGCTGTGGGAATGGGAGGTCATGATGGCCTATCGGGCAGGCAAGCGCCCCGATGCCGCCCGCGAACTGGTATTGCAGGCGGCAAGAGCGATAGGCCATGGCTGGCGCCAGGCCTTGGCCACTCATCTGCCTGCCGCTTAGCGCAAAGGCGTTCACCCTCCGCCATCACCTTGGCACTAAGGCGTAGTAGCAGCAGGCTCCAGCAGCTTCATCAGGCCGTCGGCCAGCTCAACCACGCCGGCATCGCTACGGTTGAGCAGCACCACCAGGCTCAGGCCGCCGTCACGGTAGCGCGCAGCGTAGGATTCAAAACCCTGCCAGGCACCATCATGGTAGAGCCACTCCCGCCCGCTGCGCTGGCCCAGCTCCCACCCCAACCCATAGGGGTGGCGCTTGCCGTTATTGAGCCGCACCGGCTGCCACAGCTCGGCCAGATGCTCAGGTGTCAGCAGGGTGGCATTGCGCAGCGATGCATCCCATTTGATCATGTCCTGCAGGCCCACATAGAGCGAGCCATCTGCCGTGGTATTGAGCGTGGGCGACACCCAGTCCTGGTTCTTCAGTCGGCCATCGATCAACTGATAACCGGCAGCACGATGCGGCACGATATCGCGTTCGCTGATCACCCTGGCGGTATCCATGCCCAGCGGCATAAATACCCGCTGCTGCAGGAAATCACCATAGAACTGCCCTGCCAGCTTGCTGACCAACACCCCCAGCAAAACATAGCCAGGGTTGCTGTATTGCCAGCGCTCGCCAGGCTTGGCCTGCAGCGGCATACCCATGATGTAGCGCGCCAGCTCCGGCTCGCTGTAGTCGCGCCGATAGTCAAACTTCTCCGGCCAGTCCTCCGGCAGGCCCGAAGTATGGGTAAGCAGATGCCGCACCGTCATGTTGCGCCAGCTGGCAGGGACTTGCGGCAGGTGGCGGGCCAGCTTGTCGTCCAGCTTCAGCTTGCCATCCTGCACCAGCAGCATGACTGCGACGGCAGTCATCTGCTTGCCCACAGATCCCGACTGAAACACCGTTTCCGGCCTGACCGGCACCTGGTGCTCTACATTGGCCAGGCCATAGCTGCGCAGCAATCTGACCTCGCCCCGCTCCACGATAGCCAGGGCAGCACCAGGAATCTGCCTTGCCTGCAGCCACTGCTTGAGGTGGGCATCAATGGCTTGCGCATCTATCTGCAGAGCCTGGGTCAGCCGGCCAACGTCCGCCGCCATGGCGCCCACATTGAGTAGCAAGGCCAGTAGCACGCCCCCCAGACGGTTGCGCCGATTCAGTTTCAACATGTTTCCTTCCTGCCCCCTATGGGAAGCTGGTTTTGTTATGGGTGTTGTTATGAGGCTTTGCATGCAGTCGAGTGCTCAGTCCTGCAGCGGATAATCTGCCAGTGCCGTATGCAAGGACGCATATAAACCCGGCAACCAGTCTGGCGCCGCAGCCGGCAGCAGCACAGGCTTGCGCCGGAAATCCCATGGCCCCACCAGGATGCGCAGCTGCGCCTTGCCGGCCAGCGCAGCCAGGATGAACAGATCCTCGGCAGCCTCGTCCCCCATGGCCAGACAGCCCGTCGAACGGGCGCCACCATGAATCATGATGTCGCCGCCCAATTGCGTTCTGCCAGCCTGCATGGCCATCTGCCGATCAAATGCATTGGGGTAGTCCAGCCTGATCGAAAGATGGTAACGGCTATTGGGGTTCAGCAACTCCGCCTGGTAGAAACCTTCCGGAACCTGCCCATCACCCTCACGCAGCTTGGGCCCGGCTTCGCCGCTGGCGGCCAGCACCGGATAGGCCTTGATGCACCGCCACAGCCCCTGCGCCTCATCGCGCCCATACACCCACAGCTCGCGCTCAGCCTTGAAGGCCAGGTAGGCCAGATGCCGTGGCGGGTACTGCAAGCCCGCTTGCAACACGGCCTGGCGCAGACGCAATGCCACCCCCGGCGAAAACCGGGCCACGCGTTCCGCCACGGTATGGCGGCCCGCTAGCGTGGCTTGGTTGATCTCACTCATGGTGGTTAGGCAGCCGACAGGCCACGCAGCGATGGCGCTGGCGTAAACAGGGATAGCAACAGGTAACAGGCACGCTTGCGGCAGTTCATCCAACAGCACGGCCGGTATCACATCGTATGGTCAATACGATAGCCGAGGTACTGGTTTGTGGGGCCGCCAGTGTAACGCCTTGCGCAGCATACCGGCCCACTTCCTCGCGCCAGTCAAGCCGCCCTTTCGTATCCGGCGGGCACAAAGCATGCCATCACCACCCTGCCAATTCTCGCAGGCGACCCTCCTCTTTCTACGCAGTGTTACCCCCTGCCAGCAAGCACGGCAGCGAGATAGCCGGCACAGCACCGGCCAAGCGTCCGATTTAGGCCACGACCGCCGCGATTGCTGATCGCCCTCTCCAGAAATACTTCACAACCCTCCACGGCCACTCGTCTTTGAGTTGCTCGCACCGTTGCTCTTCGTCGTGAGTAGCCCAGGCGCCTTGACGCGTCCTGGACGGCAATACCAGCCGATACGAAAAAAAGCCGGAGGAAATCATTGTGGGGAATCAGCACGCCTTGAACGGGCCGTCAGGCTCACGCACCGAACAGCAATTGATCGAAAGTCTGGCCTTGCGAGAGCACAGGTCCCTGGAAAACTTCCTGAAGCAGTACCGTCCCTACCTGCTGTATCACTGCCGCCGCCTGTCCGGTGGCAACACCGACGACGCCAATGATCTGTTCAGCCAGGTCGTCCTGCGCATCTACACCGAGTCCCCCGATGCCTTGCGCCGTATCCGGCATCTGGGCGGCTGGTTACGCCAGGTCGCCCAGAACAAGTTCATCGACCAGCAGCGGTGCCGTATCGCCGAAACCCAGCGACTGCAAGGCATGGACATCATGCTCGGCCAGAGCAGCCCCAGCTCGCCCGAACAGCAGTTGCTGGACGATGAACTGGCACGCCAGATACAACGCGCCTTTGCCGCGCTGCCAGACCGCCTGCGTTCCGTCGCCACGCTGCGCTTTGTCGACAATCTCTCGTATGAAGAAATTGCCCACTGGCAGGACATCTCCCAGGTCAACGCACGTAAGCGGGTGCAGGAAGCCAGGCGCCATCTGGTCAGCGCCCTCAAGAGCTATCTCGATATCTCCCTGGTCCCCACCGACACCAGCATAGTGCGGCACACCCTGAACGAGATATTCCATGGCGTCTCCTCCTTGACCGCCAATTGCTATGCCAGCGCCGACGGAGTGGAAGAATGACAGCGCCAGTCCCTGTTCTATGCGAGCCCATGCAGGGTGAGCAGCAATGTGGCCCGCTCTACATCAGCTGGCATGCCCACCCAATAGGCAGCGGCTGGCGGGTGGAATGCACGGTACGGCTGGGGCAGGACGTGCAGCTGGCCTGGCTCAATGCCGAGCACCCTACCTGCTTGCTGCAGCTCTGCGATGGTGAGGAACGCTGCTGGGTAAGGCTATGGCTGGCCATGGCGCCATACGCCTGGCACCTGATGATGCTGCATGGCATAGGCAAGCCGCAGGAAGAAACCCATGCCCTGGCCGACTGGCACATCAGCCTGCCCCACGCAGGCATAGCGAACCGCGAGGACAGCATCTGCCTACCCTTACCCAGCGGCCAGCAACTGGCATTGGAATGGGATATTGCCGGTAGCGACTACAGTCGCCTGCAGGTGACACTGACTGCCCGGCTCGATGGCACGCTGCTGGCAGCGCACGCCATTCTGCAGCCTGCCTGCCCTATCTGGTCCAGTGGTATCGAAGCCAGCGGCATCTGCCTGGAAATCACCGTGGTACTCAAAGTGGAAGCCAATGGCCAGGCCAAGCTGCAACTGGTCTGGCTGGTGAGCTGCCCCCTGGGCGATGAGCTGGAACTGGCCTGCCTGCCTATCGACGCACCGGCGCCCGAGCCGCTGCTGCCGCATCACCCGCCACCCGACGGCGTGCTGCTGGATTCTGCCCATGACTTTGCCTGCCTGCTCTACCCACGTGGCGTACGGCCTGCCTGCGCAGTCGCCTTGGCGACCCGTTTTATCGCCATCGACAACCAGGGTGCTTTTCAATCAGCCTTACTGGCCACCCCGGCCGACGCGCAAGCTATCGCCACCGACTATATCTCTCCCAACTCACAACACTATCCCGGCGCCTACGTGGCCGCTGTGGCACAACTCCCCCCGCCCATGGACAAGCTGTGTGGCCCTGCCCTGCTCGCAGTGCTGGATATGCGGCCAGACCATGCCAGCCAACTGCAGCAGGCACTGGAACTGCTGCTGGGCATGCCACTGCCCGAATTTCTGGCCTCCACCGCCTACGCCAGCAGCCTGCCCAGAATGCAGGACAGCCTGACGGCGCTACTGCTGCTGGGTTTGTCTGGCCCGCCACCGGAGACAGACAACAGGGACGGGCTGATACGGGCATTGCAGGCCTGCCATATTGCCGTCGCGCTGGCCAGCCAGCCGCCCTGGAGCAACGATGCCGTCAGCCTGCAATCGCTGCTGTGCGCCAGCATCCTGCTGCCGGACGCCATACCCGTGCCCGTCAGCAGCGCGGGTAGCCAGGCCCAGCCAGGTTACTGTCGGCCTTTGGGCCTGGCGGCGATGATGACCCTGCGGCAGCGCCTGCTGCGCTACAAGCTGGGCGCCCTGGCCCATGTGGAAAACCTGATGCGTGGCGAGACAGCCGAACGCGGCTCGGAGCATCGTGTCCAGCATGAACAGCTGGAGCACACAGAACAGGCCAACCAGGATAGCGAACATCAGCGGCAGGAGAGCCGCGGCGACTCCAATGGCAGGATACGTACCGCCAATCCGCCGATCACCCAACTGAAACGGGAATTTGACGACCTCAGCCGCAGCTACAGCGATGACGGCCTGTCAGAAACCACCACGGGCAGCTGGACCGACAGCACCAGCAGCAGCGGCCAGTTGGCCGAGCAGGCCAGGCGCCACGCCCAATCGCAACTGCAGCAGGCCAGCAATCGCGTATCCCGGCGAGTAAGTACCGAACGGAGCTACCGCAGCCAGGAAGAAATCATCGAGCGACGCAGTCGTCGGCTCGATAATGCCGGTAATCCGCAGCATCTCTCCGCCGTCTACCGCTGGATAGACGAGGTCTATGCGGTAGATCTGCGGCATCGCGGCGTAGGGCTGGTGCTGGAGTGTGTCTTTGCCCACCCAGCCGCCAGCTATGTCGCGCGCCAGAATGCCCTGCATGGCATGCAAAGCACCCAACCCACGCCGCCCTGGCTGCTGGATGCGACCACCATCCCTACCGGCCCCATCCTTAGCGCAGCCGACATCAATCGGGATAATTACGCGGCCCTGGCCAATTACTACCTGGCCGACAACGTGGTCGCCCCACCACCGGCCCAGCTGGTATTGGATACGCTGCTGCGCAACGACCCCCCCATGACCAGCAGCGTACAGGCTATCCCGCCCGGCTATAGCATCAGCCAGGCCACCCTGGCCTACGCCTGGTCGGCCAGCAATGGCCAAGCCAGCCCACCGGCAGGCGCCATCCTGGCCATATCGCTGGGCAATATCGTCCAGGCCATCAGCCTGACTGCGGGGACGCAGTCGGGCCAGATGACGCTAGCCACGGCACCGGAGAGCACCACCACGCTGAATCTTGCAGCGCTGGCCAGCGGCGTCAATTTTGTCGTGTCAGTGACCCTGCAGTGCAGTTGCAACACCGATGCGCCCGCCTATCTGCAATGGCAGATGAGCACCTACCAAGCCATCCTGGCCGCCTATGCCATCCAGCGCGACCAGTACCTGCAGAGCATGCGTATGCTGGCGGGGCAATGGGCCACCGCCAACCACGAGCGACGCGACGAGATCGAGCGCACGGCACTGCGGCAGACTGCCATAGAGGGTCTGATGGCCCCCTTCCTGGCGCGTCACGGTAATCAAGGCTGGCAACAGGACGTACTGCAGTTCCAGCTGATCCCCTTCTTCCAGACCACACTGGAGTGGGAGGAAATGATCTACACCTACTACGGCCGCTATTTCCCGGCTGACGACGCTGAACGTCCAGCCTGGCTGCAGATGACTCAGCTACCGAACGAGCAGGGCGACTTCACCGCCTTCCTGGAAGCCGGAAGCGCCCGTGTGCTGGTCGCAGCACCGGCACAACATGGCCTGGCCCTGCTCTACTATCTCAGCTCAAAAGGCAGTTTCTGGTTTGGCCCCGCCAACCTCACACCGGTATTCAAGGCCGATCTGCTGTTGGCCAACGCGCTCAAGTCACCCGAGACCCAGCACCCACTACCTGACAGCAGTTGCTGGGAAGTCGAGATTGCCACTTCGCAACTGATGCTGCAGCAGGGTGCCGACCTGCCCAATCTGGCCCGCGAATGCGGCGAGGCGGGCTGATGGACGATACCGTCTTTCCAGTCGGCGCCATCGTGCCATATGCCGGGCCGATCAACGATCCCCAGGGTGGCAGCGGCACCTTTCCCAACCCTGCCGGCAAGGCCTACGACCTGCATCTGCGACGCCAAGGCTGGCTGGTATGCGACGGCCGCGCACTGGGCCTGGCCCAGTACCACGAGCTTTTCCTGGCCATCGGTTACGTCTACGGCAAACCCCGCTCCGGCCATTTCAACCTGCCCGACTACCGTGGCCGCTTCCTGCGGGGGGTGAACTATCAGGCCCAAGGGCCAGATGGCCTGCTGCGAGACCCACAGGCCACCGAGCGTGTTGCCAGTGCAGCGGGCGGCTGGTCGGGCAATCAGGTGGGCTCGGCGCAGGACGACGCCCTGCAAGCCCACGAGCACAACTACCAGCAAGCCATTGCCGCAGGTACCGGCGGCACCGGTGCGCCAGTGTTTTCCACCTACATGACGCCGGAAGCCCTGACCACGGGCATTGCCCCACCCTTGGGCTACACACCCAGCATTACCGTGCGCACGGCCCCGGAGACTACCGTCAAGAACATTTACGCCAATTTCCTGATCCGCTTCACCGCCCACCCTGCAATTGCCTGGATTAAATAGCGGCAAGCCGTCACAAACCCCGAGTGAGTCTCGTCTTCATTACAAAGACAAGCCGCTGTAGCGGCCCGGAGGAAAAGCATGAATGTGCAGTTCGAATTCACCAATACCGGCGTAGAACAAGCTACCTGGGTCTTTGTCAGCCAGCAGTACGACCCTGACGCTGCCACAGACAGCGCCGCAGTACCGTTCAAACCCATGCCCTGGTTAAGGCTCAATCCCTCACGCAATGCGCGCGAATGCTTTCGCTGGACAGGCCGGGTATCGGCACAGGCCTGGGCACGGCGCGGTGGCACAGAGTACTGCAGCCCTTGCGTATCAGTGCGGCCAACCAATGCCTACCTGCTGGTCCCGCAGGTCGAGGATGTATTGATCGCCTGGGTGGAGCGTAACGAAGACCCTGCCTGCACCATGGTGTGCGCGCCTGCCCAGGTCAACGACGCCATCATGGCCATCGACTGGTATCTCGATGACAACCTGGTCGGCCGCAACGAAGGACTGCAACCGGGTAGCAGCTGTCGCTATGCACCTGGGCAGGAGTTGCTGTTTCTACCCATGCCGCCGGATTACGCCCCCATGCCGGTGACAGAACAGCAACTGGAACAAGCCTCAGCCTACTGCATACCCAGCTTCGCCAGACTGGTCCAGGTCGTTGCCAGCCCCGACCCGACCCGCCCCTTGGGGGTTAGATATCGCTTTATCGCCAGCTAAACATGCCAGGGACCATTAACAAAAGCCAGCTAGTGGTTATGGCCAGGCCAAAACAGCGGCGGCCGCCTCGCCAGCGGGGTTTTGCTAGCGGTTCCTAGCTGGGATCACTTGATCCCAAACCGCAGTACCGGGTTGGCTCACCCGGTGTTGCGATTCCAACCAGAGCCTGACGAGAAGGAAGACAGCAATGAGTACCCAATTCAATGTACACATGAATGCCCCGGACATGCAGGGCAAAACGGTTCTGGTATTCCTGAAACCGCAAAACCCGCAGCGCAACTACCGCATTCATGCCTGGCAGGTCCTGACCGGCTCTGCCGGCTCGACCGAATCGTTCCAGTATGTGGACGTCATTTCCACCGACGTCACCAGCAGCGGCGAGAACGCCAGCAATGTCATCATCTCCGGCCGCAGCATCATCAACCCCGGCCAGCTGTTGCAGGCAACCAGCCCTGCCGGCCTGTCGCCATCGCTGCAACTGGCGCCGACTTCCATGGCCCAAGAGAAGCTCACGCCAGCCCAGTGTGGCGTGATCAACCAGACCAACCCCTTCATCCAGTTCCAGAGCAATTGGTATGTGAACGACAAACCGGTGGTGTCCATGCCCTATGTCGATCTCAATATGACCGTGAGCTTCGAGTACGAACCGCACTTCTACTTCATGGTCGCTTCGCCACCCATGGTGGGCCAGACCTATATCGTGCAGAACTTCTCCGACATGACCGAGTACATCATGCCCATCACCGCCACCAGCGTCGATGTCGGGGTAACGCGCGATCAAGGCCTGTGGACCTTCGACTTTGATGCAAGCTAAGCCCGCCCACCGGCACCTGCGCTGACACAACGGTGCCATGTGCCAACCCGCCAGAGCACGGCGGGTTGGCCCCCCTCCATCTCATGCTGGATCGATAAAATGACCACATGCATCGTAACCGCCGACATCGACAATATGCGGGGCAAGGTCGTGCTGGTGTTCCTGCGCCCCATGAGAGCCGAGAGCAACATCCGTATTCACGCCTGGCAGACGCTGGCGCTATCGGCAGGCGCACACGGCGTCTTCGAGTTCGATCCGACCATCTCCCTGCAGGTGATGCAACACCGGAACGAGACCCGTACCAGCTCCGGCCTCATGGTGTTGCACCCCGGCCAATTGGCCCTCGCAACCCGGCCCTCTGGCCTCTCGCCCCAGCTGAGCATGGCCTCAACCGGCAATGCCCACGCGCGCCTGACGCATCAACAGGTAGGCGTACGCAATCAGACCCTGCCGCCCGCCACCATCGATTGCATCTGGCATGTGGGTGGCCGGCCCATGGTCACCGCGCCCGATGTCGACCAGGGTATGACCTGCACTTTTGAATTCGAGCCCACCCTGTTCTTTATGGTGGCCGCAGAACAGGTTAGTGACGGCACCTATACCGTGCAGTCCTTTACCGACATGACGCGCTGCCCCATACCGCTGGACTGTACCGTACTCAGGGTCGATATACGCTACCAGCGCCATGCCTGGCATTTTGTGTTCGACCCGGAGTATGACCCGGAGGACTAGCCCACTCGCCATATAGCGAACGGATCAATCCCATACTGAATTGCGTAAAGCAACTCGCGGGGATTGAAGCGATGGCAGTGCCTTTCTCGCAATTGCTAATCGGCTACACCGCTAACGATTGCGTATAGCGTCAGTGCCACGATCAGCAGGGTTGCTCCCATCCAGCTGTAATTCGCCCAGGTCAGGCTGCTATTGGACTCACCCTGCGGATCGTTGCAGGCGATATTGATCGCTTTCTGCGCCTGCCACAGCGTGTATCCCAAAGTAATGAAAACGGCCAGTGGTATCCAGTCGGTGTACGGGCTGCCTATATTCTTGTCACTCAGCTTATTGCATGCATGTCCAACAACACTGGCCACCACATAAACACTGCCAAGGCGTGCATGATTGAAAAAGTGTGTTTGCTGCCCGCGCTTCAGAGAGCGATCGACGCCTGCAAACAGGGACCAGACAAAAAATATCGGGAAAATGCCACGCATGACAGGCCAGATGGATTCACCAGTACGCGCTTTGTAAATAGCCCAGTTACGGTAAAACCAATAGTAATCGTAGAAACCTAATGTCAGATAGAAAAGTAGGAAGAATTTACGCCGGGATACCACATAGAACTCGGACTTAGAAGGGTTAGTACCCTCCCCTGGCGAGCGTTGATCTAGTGCGGTTTGGGGAGGGCTATAGGGATTCAGATTCATAATTAAAAAATAGAAGTATCACCAGAAACCACAGTGTGCTCGATCCACGCTGAGTCAAATGTCCACGCGCACGGCGGTACTGAGGCCAAGTTTGCTGGCGATACCTATGATGATGGAAAAAAAGCCGGGCAATCGCCCGGCCGTGTTTGCTGCATTACATATTGGGGTAATTAGGGCCGCCGCCACCTTCCGGCACCACCCAGTTGATGTTCTGGCTCGGATCCTTGATATCGCAGGTCTTGCAATGCACACAGTTCTGCGCATTGATCTGCAGCCGTGGCTTACCTTCTTCCTGCCCCACATACTCGTACACACCCGCAGGGCAGAAGCGTTGTTCCGGGCCGGCATAGACCTGCCAGTTCAAGGCCACCGGCACACTGCTGTCCTTGAGCCGCAGATGGCTGGGCTGATCTTCCTCATGGTTGGTGTTGGAGATAAACACCGAACTGAGCTTGTCGAAGCTGACCTTGCCATCGGGCTTGGGGTAATCGATAGGGCTGCACTCATCCGCCGGCTTGAGGCATTCATGGTCAGCCTTGCTGTGGCGGAAGGTCCACGGCAGGCGTATGCCCAGACTGTGGCACCACATATCGAAACCACCGTAAACCGTGCCGCCCCACATGCCAAACTTGCTCAGCGCCGGTTTGATATTGCGCACCGAATCCAGGTCGTCCCACACCCAGCTGCTGCGCACCTTTTGCGGATAGGCCACCAGCTCATCCGACCCATTGCTGCCGCCAGCGATGGCATCAAATGCGGCCTCGGCGGCCAGCATGCCGCTCTTCATGGCATTGTGGCTACCCTTGATACGGGGCACGTTCACGAAGCCGGCCGAACACCCTATCAGCGCGCCGCCGGGGAAGGTCAGCTTGGGAATGGACTGCAATCCGCCTTCATTGATGGCACGGGCACCGTAGGCAATACGCTTGCCACCTTCAAAAAAGCCACGGATGGCTGGGTGGGTCTTGAAGCGCTGGAACTCATCGTAAGGGCTGAGATGGGGGTTCTCGTAGTTGAGGTGGACCACAAAGCCCACCACCACCTGATTATCGTCAAGGTGATAGAGGAATGAACCACCGCCCGCATTGCTGTTGAGCGGCCAGCCCTGCGAATGCATGACCAGGCCAGGCTGATGTTGCTTGGGGTCGACCTTCCACAGCTCCTTAATGCCTATGCCGAATTTCTGCGGATCTATCCCATCGCGAAGATGGAAGCGCGCTTGCAACTCCTTGGACAGCGAACCACGCACCCCCTCGGCGATCAGGGTGTACTTCGCATGCAGCTCCATGCCGCGTGCGTACTCCGGCTTGTGGCTGCCATCCTTGGCCACGCCCATATCGCCGGTGGCCACGCCCTTGACCGAACCATCGCTGTGGTAGAGCACCTCTGCGGCAGCAAAGCCCGGGTAGATTTCCACACCCAGCTCTTCTGCCTGGCTGGCCAGCCAGCGACAGACATTGCCCAGGCTGACGATGAAGTTACCGTGATTGTTCATCAAGGGCGGCAACAGGAAATTGGGAATACGGTAGCTCTCGTCTTCCTCCAGTATCAGGAAGCGGTCTTCGGTAACCGGCACATTGAGCGGTGCGCCCCGCTCCTTCCAGTCCGGGAACAACTCATTCATGGCGATCGGATCAATCACCGCGCCCGAGAGAATGTGGGCACCGACTTCCGAGCCCTTCTCCAGCACACAGACGCTGATGTCCGAGCCTTTTTCTGCTGCCAGTTGCTTGAGGCGTATCGCTGCGCTCAGGCCCGAAGGGCCAGCGCCGACGATTACCACGTCGTATTCCATGAATTCGCGTTCCACGGGGTGTGACCTCGCTATTGTTATCGGACTGGCGCTGGGACGGTGTACCCCGACTCTGCCAGGTGCCGCGGGAAGAAGAATTTCCGAATGATGCGGGACTGGAGGGGGTTACGTCAAAATACCAAGCGCTTGCTCTACAAAATTGCGTTGCCTGCAATGCACACCGCTTTCCTGCAACCGGCATCCCCCAAGCACCATCACCGTACGTCTTTGCCCCCTGCCCTGAGTGTTAGCGCCTGTTCAAGGCCTGACATGCAATTCACAAGTTAGCCCACTGCCTCGTCTTCTACCTGCCACCAGCGCATAGGCCTGCCTGCCCGACAGCAGACCAGGCGCTGGCCCGATGGCATGCCTGGCCGCACCGGCACCCCAAGGTGCTCCAGCCGGCAAGGCCCGCCCCCATAACGTCAATGTGATTGCAGGAGGAAAACATGAACATCTGGAAACGGCGCGCCAGCGCCTGTGGCTTATTGCTGCTGCTGTGCAGCCCCCCAGCCCTGGCACGAGGCTACGAGGGCTACCAGGACGAACTGGGGAATGCACCCTGGTATGACGGCAGCCGCGCACGCATACAGTATCAGGACACGGTGGTGGTAGTGGATGTGGCCGTCTGGAGCGGCATAGATGACGGCCGTGGTGACGACATTGCCTGGATACAGGGTGGCTGGGGCAAGCGCGGCAATGCCAGCGCCAAGGTCTATTGGGAATATCGGGACAAAGATGGCCAGTGGGAGCTGGGCGAAGACATCGCGCCGGCAGCCGAGGCGCTCTATGTGCAGCAGCGCAATGGCGACCAGGTGGAATGGCTAAGGGATGGCGTGATCTACAAAACCGTGCCCTGGAGCCAGTTCAACACCGTGAACTTCATGAAAGCGCAATTCACCGCAGAAGCCAACGACCCGCCTGCGGACCATATCCCCGGCACGCTCGCCAGCAAAAACCAGGTATCTGCGGCCCAGGTCAGGCGCGGCGTGGCCTATGCCGATGCCCCCCTGGCCATCCAGTCGCTGCCGGAAGCCACCAACGGCCACGTAGAGAAGGGCGATGAAGCCAACACCCTGCGTACCTGGTACGCCGAAGACTAGCTCCAGCCATCTACCTCAGAGGAAATCCCACCATGCACCGATATCAATGGCATCACTATGTGCGCCATAGCCTGGTCTGCTTGCTAAGCTGCCTGGCCCTGGCCGCCACCGACCCACTGTTCTCTGCCGGCACCCTGACCTGGCGCGATGCTGGCGTCCCGCCTACCTTCAGCAGCACCGTCGCCATAGGCAAGGCAGCCGACTACCTGGGCATACCTATAGGCGTGCCCACAGTGGGTGCGCGCTTTGTCCAGGTGACCGACAGTACACCGAACGGCAACGTCAAGAGTACGGTGTACTCCGCCTGGAAGATCGATGTTTACAACGTCACCCTTAACAATCCAAGTGGGTCGTCAACCAACGTGGATGTCAGCTTGTTCATCCATGGCAAGGACGTGGATGGAGCCATGGGTTTGGCAGGCGCCTATATCCTGGGCAGCTTACTCCCCCCAAGCGATGCACTGAACCAGCAGTCGAAAGCCCTGATGCAGGCAGCCGCGCGGGATGGCTGGAATCTCAGCCGGCCTGCCAATGTGTCCGACGACTCCAACGGTGGCCTGACACGGCTGCTAAACAGCTTATGGGCCGACAGCGACCTAGAACCTGGCAGCCAGGGATTGTGGTTCATCAAACCACTGAGTGCCGCACCGGCCCTGCCCATGCAGGCCTCCACCCGGCGCCCCTTGCTCCCCCCAGGCTCGCGCTACTGGATAGCGCAGATCATGGCGGCCCCACTAGGAAGCATGCGGACTCCCGCCTTGCGCAAAGGCATCACAGCTACCCCTGCCAACTTTCCCCTCACCGGCCGGATCAGCCTGTACGACGAGAACCGCCGTGCCTGGGTGCGCAGCATCTCCATTCAATAAATCGGTTTATGCCCGGAGGAAAACATCATGTCATGCCTGATACAACATTACCGTTACCTCGCGCTCGCCCTGCTCGGCACGATGGCCAGCCTGTCACAGCACGCATGGGCTGCAGACTGCAACAGCATAGACTTTGACTGGAGCACCACCACGCCCCCAGTCAATATCCAGCATGTGTTCTGCGGCGAGATCAAGGGCAGCAAAAAAGTTGTGGGCTTCCACTCCGTCCAGAAAAAGGACAGTGCCCCCATCACCAGCATCAGCGGCATCACCAATCTGCGCAAGGGCGTCTACGACGCAACGGTCACCTTCGACAACGGCAAGAAAAAGATGTCGACCTTCTTTCCCGACAGCTGTACCTATGACCAGATACTGGCCTCCATCGTCTATGCCGCCAACAACCAGCAGGGCGCCGCGCAGCCGTGGGGGGTGTGGGGCTGGTCGGGCACGGATGGCGACAGCGGGAAATGCATGGACAGTGATGGCAAGCATTTCAAGATACGGATGGGCCTGCTGGGTAGCGCGGTGAATACCGCCTTCCCCTACTGAACCCATTCTCGACTCCCTGGCGCCACCACCCTGTGGGAGCGCTTTGCCCATGTGCCGCAAGGTGCATGGGTTTTTCTCCTGATGCCTAGGGGAATACACCGATGTGTAGACTAGGCTCATCGGTACCGACAGACACGCAATACCGCGAGCACCAGACTTGCCGGTGGGTTGCCGCCCGCGCCTGCAATCTCGACAAGGAGCAGCAAGATGACACGACCAAACTACCAATTCGAACTGGATGACACAGGCCAGCCGCACGCCAGTCTCGCAGGCCAGATCGACCAGGTGGCAGACTTCCTGAACACCGATATACGCCGCAGTAGTGAGCGATGCGAGGAAATATTGTCCGCCATTGCCGATATACGACAGGGCACCACACCGGTCTGGGCCTGCACCGGCAATCTCTACGAACTGAGCCTGTCCACACGCTGTGCCGCCATCGCCAATGTGTACGACGAAACCATCCCACCCGCCGAACTGACGCTGGAAGAACTGGCGATACTCGTGCGAGACTGGCACAGCCTGATTGCAGGCTAGCCACTCTCTATCGGAGCACCATGAAGCTGCAGACCCTTGCCCTAACGGGCGCCTTGTTACTGTCCTATCCGGTACACGCCCAGGTTCCCGTCACGGCGGCAACCGATCATGACAGCCTGCTTGCCAGTGCCGACCCCAAGCTGGCCAGCAACAAGCGGCTGGTATACGACTTCTGGCGCGAGGTACTGGAAGCCGGCAGGCTGGATCAAGCCGACAAATACCTGGCCGAAGACTATATCCAGCACAACCCCAATGTAGCGACCGGCCGTGCCGCCTTTGTCGAATTCTTCAGCAAAATCAGCAAGGCCAAGCCGGTAGAAGCCAGGATCAAAGCTCCGCTGGTGGCCATCAGCGCCGAGGGGGACAAGGTGATATTGAGCTTTGTCCGTACCCTGGTCGACCCCAAGGAAGCTGGCAAGCGGTACACCACCACCTGGTTCGACATGTTCCGCATCGAGCAGGGCAAGATCGCGGAGCACTGGGACGCCGCCATCAAGGAATGACCTGCATTGCATCGCATAGCACCAAAGACAAAGGCCCCATCGGGGGCCTTTGTTCATTTATGAGCAAGCAGTCTGTCTGGATCAGAAGGAACGGGTATTGGTACCCGATGCACCCACGGCCAGATAGCTGCCATCGCCGGCGATCACATCGTTGAGCTTGCTGATCGCGCCAGCGCTGCCAACCGACCAGGCATAACTCCAGACAGTCTTACCGTCTGTGCCCTTGCTAGAGGTGTAGGCACCCAAGACGGTAGTGCCGTTGGCACCCACAGCCAGGATACGGCTACCAATGGTGATCGCATGCAGGTTCTGCGTGGTCGGCAAGGCTACCTTGGTCCAGGTTTCAGTATCGGTGCTCATCAACAAGGTGCCGCCGCTACCCACCACGAAATAGCTGCCGAGCGCGCTGTTGTAGGTAATGCCATACAGATTGGCATCGGTGCCTGAGGTTTTCTGCGTCCAAGCCGTGGAGTAGCTCACCGTGCTGCCTGTAGTGGTCGCAATTACCTCTCCCACCAAGATGGTGCCGCTGTCGCCGACAACCACATAGCGCGGTATGGCCACCGAGTTTTCCAGCTTCCATTGCGCGTTGTATATCGAGGCATTGAGGTTGGCTGTGGTATTTGAAACCTGTTTGACCCAAGGCTTAGGCGCAGACAAGGCATCTGTCGCACCGGTATAGATCGCTCCTCCTTGGCCAACTGCCAAGTAAATGTTGCCGCCAGTTGCCAATGCATTGAAGCGCTCAGCCTTTGCAGCGGCGCCTGTATCAACCACAGTCCAGGTGCTGGCATCGGTGCTGTATATCAGCGTGCCAGCACTACCCATGGCCATGTGGTTGGTGCCATTGAAAAGGTAGGCGTACAGATCAGCCGTGGTCTTGGCATTCTGCTTTACCCACAACCCCACACTACCGGTGCCGACGGTGTAGATGCTGCCCGCATTGCCAACAGCAACATACTGGCTGGAGCCCGCACCTATCTTGTTCAAGTCTGCCGAACCCAAGGGGGCGCCTGGCGTCCAGGTCGTGCCTGCAGGCCTAGGCACTATCGCCTGCGAGGGCGCAGCCGGGCCAGCAGGGCTACCGTTCCGGGTAGCATTGATAGTAAACGAGTAAGTCTTGCCGTTGGTCAGGCCGGTCAGGGTAAACGGCGATGAAGCGCCGCGCTGAAGTACGGACTCAGGGAATTTGTTGTAATTGTCGGGTGTCACGCTATCTGCCTGAGCGGCAAATACCCAGTAGGTCATATTGGGGTCCTGGTTCCAGGTAAGCGTAACCCGCCCGTCGCCTGCAACCGCCGTAAACGCTTGCGGCGCCTCGGTAGGGGCCGATTCTCCGCCGCAGGCCGCCAAGGCCAGCAAGGGCAGGATTAGCGCGAGGCGCGCAAGGGTCTTATAGAAGGGTTGAAGCACTGCAGAATCCTTTCCTGACAAACTACCGGGACACCTTGGCAGCCCGCTAGGGTTGCCAGAAAACATCCAACTCGATACTGCCGTACACCTGGTGTACCCAGGTTCGGCGCAAGTGGCAGCCCTCATCCGAGGGGAGCGGCAATTTTACTATCAGCCAAGTACGCGAAGCACGCCTCCGCCTACCCCAGCCTGCCTAAATGGGGCTGTAGTCTGGCTGCGCGGCACGGTACGCGCAAGTGGTTTAGGTGCGGGGAATCAGATAAGTTGCACAAAACAGCGCCGTCCACCGCCCTGCCACAAGTGCAACACTGCTTTCCCCGGCTGGGGCAAGGCTAGGCCGCCACCTGTTTCCAACGAGGAATCAAGGGCTTGAATTTCCACCCCAGCGGCATCGCATTGCGTGCATGCGCCCAATCGGGATTTCCCCCTCGGCCTCTCGGCCCGGCAGGCCTATAATCGTGAGCTACCCGCATAACAAAACGACGATGTTGGAGCCCCACGATGGATGAAGAACTGCGCAAGAGCGCACTCGAATACCACCAGTTCCCCAAACCCGGCAAGATTCAGGTCGCCCCGACCAAACCGCTGTCCAGCCAGCGTGATCTGGCCCTGGCCTACTCTCCGGGTGTCGCCGCCGCCTGCGACGCCATCGTCGAAGACCCGCTGAACGCCTACAAATATACTGCTCGCGGCAACCTGGTCGCCGTGATCTCCAATGGCACGGCCGTGCTGGGCCTGGGCAATATCGGCCCGCTGGCCGGCAAGCCAGTGATGGAGGGCAAGGGCGTGCTGTTCAAGAAGTTCGCCGGTATCGACGTGTTCGATATCGAAGTAGACCAGAACGACCCCGACAAGCTGGTTGATATCATCTGTGCGCTGGAGCCCACCTTCGGCGGCATCAACCTGGAAGACATCAAGGCACCCGAATGCTTCTACGTGGAGCAAAAGTGCCGCGAGCGCATGAAGATTCCGGTGTTCCATGACGACCAGCACGGCACCGCCATCATTACCGCCTCTGCCGTACTGAATGGCCTGCGCATAGTCGACAAAGACATCGGCCGAGTGCGCTTGGTGGTGTCTGGCGCTGGCGCTGCCGCCATTGCCTGCCTCAACCTGCTGGTGCAGTTGGGCCTCAACCCGGCCAACATCATTGCCTGCGACTCCAAGGGCGTGGTGCACAAGGCGCGAGAAGACTGGGACAAGCTGGACGAATCGAAAAAACGCTACGCCCAGGACACCCCCCATCGCACCCTCAAGGATGCCATGGTCGGTGCCGACATCTTCCTGGGCTTGTCCGGCCCCAAACTGGTAAGCCAGGACATGGTCCGCAGCATGGCGGCCCACCCGCTCATCCTGGCCCTGGCCAACCCCGAGCCAGAAATCCTGCCGCCGCTGGCCAAGGAAGCCCGCCCCGATGCCATCATCTGCACCGGCCGGTCGGACTACCCCAACCAGGTCAACAACGTACTCTGCTTCCCCTTCATCTTCCGTGGTGCGCTCGACGTTGGCGCCACCACCATCAACGATGAGATGAAGCTGGCCTGCGTACGCGCCATTGCCGACCTCGCCATGGCCGAGCAGAACGATGTGGTGGCCGACGCCTATAGCGGCCAGTCGCTGACCTTCGGCCCAGACTACATCATCCCCAAGCCGTTCGACCCGCGCCTGATCGTCAAGATTGCGCCGGCCGTGGCCCGTGCCGCCATGGAATCCGGCGTGGCAACCCGCCCCATTGCCGACATCGCTGCCTACCACGAATCGCTGATGCAGTTCGTGTACAAGTCCAACCTGTTCATGAAACCCGTCTTTACGGCCGCCAAGAAGGCCGCCAAACGGGTGGTCTACGCCGAAGGCGAGGATGAACGGGTACTGCATGCGGTACAGGAGATCGTCGATCAGGGCCTGGCCCGCCCCATCCTGATCGGCCGCCCCAATGTCATCGATATGCGCATCGAGAAGCTGGGCCTGCGCATTCGCCCCGGAGTGGATTTCGAACTGGTCAACAACGAGAACGACCCACGCTATCGCGAGTACTGGAACGAGTACTACCAGTTGCGCAAGCGCAATGGGGTCAGCCAGGAATTCGCCAAGCGCGAAGTCCGTCGCAAGACCACCCTCATCGGCGCGCTGATGATGCGTCGTGGCGAAGCCGATGCCATGATCTGCGGCACCTACGGCCATTATCAGGATCATCTGGACTTTGTCTGCCAGGTCATCGGCCGCAAGGCTGACAGCCACACCTATGGCGCCATGAATGCCCTGATGCTACCCAAGGGCAATGTCTTCATCACCGACACCTATGTGAACCAGGACCCGACCGCCGAGCAGTTGGCCGAGATCACCTTGATGGCAGCCCAGACCGTCCGCAACTTCGGCATCGCCCCCAAGGTCGCCCTGCTGTCGCACTCCAGCTTCGGCTCGGTGGAATCACCGACCTCGCTGAAGATGCGCAAGGTGCTGGAGCTGTTGCGCCAACGCGCCCCCGAGCTGGAAGTGGATGGTGAGATGCACGGCGATGCAGCGCTATCGGGCCAGATACGCGATATGGTGATGCCAGACTCGACCCTCAAGGGCGATGCCAACCTGCTGGTCATGCCCACCCTGGATGCTGCCAACATCGCTTTCAACCTGCTCAAGGCCAGCGCAGCCGACGGCGTCACCATCGGCCCCATGCTGCTGGGCGTGAACCAGCCCGTGCATATCCTCACCCCCACCGCCTCGGTACGCCGCATCGTCAATATGACGGCCCTGGCGGTGGTTGAGGCCGGCCAGCAAGCCTGACCTGTCGTTCCGTCGCAAGCAGACGGCGCCTCCGCAACGGGGCGCCGTTTTGTATCGCCTCACAAGCAACACCGCAGGGCGTGCAGCGGTTCACAGTAACCGTCCAGCGCCCTCACCTTGTCGATTAATCGCTGGCAACACCGGTATTACAGCAAGGGAGAGGTTGGTAAAAACCACTTTAACCTGACAAGGGGAAATCTACATAACGCCCCCTTGGTTTTCGACGTACGTGAATCATACCTAGTGAATGCTTTCCTTATTTTCTGGCCATGGATAATTTTCGACCAGCCTGGATGCGAGCAGTTGTCGAAGTTTCCTGTCGGAAGGAATCACCATGTTCAATGGCACATGTACCATTGAGAATCTTCTGCTGACGACGGCTTCGTGACCTTCGGTCACGTAGGAATACTGGCATAGGATGGGATCTAGGCAGATCGTCACGAAGGGGCGGCCGTCGGGGGCAGTATATCTGTCCTGTCGAGCCATCATGGCGGATTGACTTGCGCCGGGCGTGCCACAGACTATGAGCTCATAGGATTCGGTACAGACACTTTTTGCGCCGTTCCGATAAGTTGCATATGTGGTCTGATTGACTTCGACTAGGCCAGTGAATCCCTGTGTGATTTTCCGCATGCCAAAACCCTGGAGGCGATCATCTTCGGGATAGTTGGACTTATTCACACCATCAAACTCGAACAGAAGGCCGAATCCATATGCCTGCATGGGATTATCATAACATCCTTTGGGCTGGCTTGGGTCTGGTGCAGTGGGAAGCCCCTGGCTATGAAATTTCTCATTCAGCCGACTAAAAGCCACATGATCTTCCAAGATCTCGCTAGCCTTTGCCTTCATGACCAAGCGCCCAAATGCGAAATACAGATTGCCATCTCCCCCATCGCGGCATTGTGCAGGGTCGAATGTCCCCATTGGGACGGAATCACTCTCGTAAGGTGTCGTGGGTGAAACGACCCAAGTCGTCTCGGGAGGACGGGGGCGATTGACCCACCAGACCGTTGCTGCAACACCTAGAGAAAGTAATAAAATGGATAGCTTTAAATTAATTTTCATCGCATCGAAAAGGCCGGTTAATGCCACCATCTGCTATTTATATAGATGGGACTATTTCCAGCCTAACATTCATGAAATTAACCGTCCAGCGCCCCCACCTTGTTAATCGATCGCTTGAATACTCCAGCCTCAACGGCAGCTGTTCATCAATCCGGCTATTCCGCATTCATACAGCTAGTTTGCAACTTCAAGAACACGCGCAAGTCAGCTGGCAGCCCCGCAAAAGCAGAACGGCACCCTACATAAGGGTGCCGTTCTGCAATACACACAGGTCGATAGGCTTAGCGCTCGCGCAAGCTCTCCTGCACATGCTCGCTTAGCGGGCTCAAGAAGTATTCAATCACCCGTCGCTTGCCTATCTTGATCTCGGCCGTTACCGCCATGCCGGGGCTCAGGTTGACCCGCTTGTTCTCCACCTGCACTGACGAGCGCATCAGTTCCACCCGGGCCGGATAGATCAGGCCACGCTTCTCGTCCTGCACCGCGTCGTTCGACACGGTCAGCACCTTGCCCGGCAGGGTGCCGTACTTGGTAAAGCTGAAGGTCTCCACCTTGACCTCGGCCTGCTGGCCCGCCACCACGAAACCAATATCCTTGTTCTCGATCTGCGCCTCCACCACCAGCCTGTCGTTCTGCGGCACCACCTGCAGCAGCGGGTCGGCCTCCTTCACCACCCCGCCCACCGTATGCACCGACAATTGCTGCACCACCCCGTCCACAGGCGCCACCAGGGTCAACAGCCGGTTACGTTGCTCCGCCTTGACCAGTTCCTGGCGCAGCGAGCTGGCCCTGTCCTGTGCCTGGTTCAATTGGTCCAGCGCTGCTCGGCGGGTTTGTGCCAGCAAGCTCGCACGCTCACGCTGGTTCTGCGAGATGGCATGCTCCAGCTGCCTGGTACGGCTCTGCTCTGCCGCAAGGTCGCGTTGCGTCTCGACCAGTGCTTGTTCCTTCTCCAGCAGGGCGTGCTTGGCGATAAAGTTCTTCTCGGCCAGGCCGCGATAGTCCTCAGTACGCTGCCGCACAATGGGCAGGGTCTCGGACAACTTGGCGGCAATCTGCCGGCTGGTCTCCAGCTCCGCCCGACGGCGTTCGGTCTCTTCATCGAGCGCGGCCAGGCGCGCCTGTATTTCGGCATACTCGCCTATCAGCAGCCGCTTCTCGCTGGCCAGCGCGCTGGCTTCCACATTGCCTGGCGAAGTCAGCTGCGGCAGATGGCCACGCTCCAGCGCATCCGCCAGAGCCTTGCTGCGTGCCGCTTCCAGCTCTGCCGCGCCCAGCTCACTGCCGGCGCGTGATTTATCAGCGCCGGCGCTGGTGGCATCCAGTTCTATCAGCACCTGCCCGGCTTTCACATGCTGGCCATCACGCACCAATATGCGCCGCACCACGGCCAACTCAGGCGTCTGTATGACCTTGGTGCGGTCATCAGGAATAATCTTGCCCTGGGCCACCGCCACCACATCGATCTTGCCGAAGATGCTCCAGGCCAGCGCAATCAGGAACAAGGCCATCAATATCTTCATGGTCAAGCGGGGAACAGGCGAAGGCGGTGTCTCCTGCAGTTCCAGCGCAGCTGGCAGAAACTGCGCCTCGTAACTCAGCTTGGCCTTGGGCGCCAGTTGATCACGGACTTCCCAAGCAGCTTTCCATACCGTTGCATAGCGCTGTAACAGGGCTTTTGTGGCTTCGAATATCATCTGGCTTACCCCTGCTGCAGACTGTAAAGATGGGCGTAGTACCCACCTGGGCGGTTGACCAGCTCATCATGCTGGCCCTCCTCGACAATCTGCCCCTTGTCTACGGCGATAATCCGGTCCGACATCCTTACAGTAGAAAGGCGGTGGGCAATCACGATCACCGTCCGCCCCTGGCAGATGGCGCGCATATTGTCCCGTATCACCCGCTCCGACTCATAGTCCAGCGCGCTGGTCGCCTCGTCCAGTATCAGGATACGGGGATTGGTCGCCAGGGCGCGGGCAATGGCCACACGCTGGCGCTGGCCGCCAGACAGGCCTGTACCATGTTCACCCACCACCGTGTCATACCCCTCGGGCAGCTCCACGATAAACTCATGCGCCCCCGCCAGCTTGGCGGCATGTATCACCGCCTCCATCGGCATGCCAGGGTCGGCCAGGGCAATATTGTCGCGGATGGAGCGGTTGAACAGCAGGTTCTCCTGCAGGACCACACCCACCTGGCGCCGCAGCCACACCGGGTCGGCCAGGGCCAGGTCCACGCCATCCACCAGCACGCGGCCACGCTCGGGTACAAATAATCGTTGCACCAGCTTGGTCAAGGTACTCTTGCCCGAACCAGATCGGCCGACAATGCCGATTACCTCCCCAGGCTTGATCTGCAGCGAGATACCACGCAGTATCTCCGGCCCATCAGGACGGTAACGAAAGCCCACTTGATCGAACTCGATGGCCCCCACAATCGCCGGCAAGGCAGCGCGACTGGCCTGGGCGACCTCGGTACGGGTATTGAGGATATCTCCCAGGCGCTGCATGGAGATACCAGTCTGCTGGAAATCCTGCCACAGCTGCGCCAAGCGCATGATGGGCCCAGCAACGCGGCCGGCCAGCATATTGAAGGCAATCAGCTGGCCCACCGTCAGTTCGCCCTCGATCACCAGTTTGGCGCCCAGCCACAGGGTGGCCACTGTCACCAGCTTGCCAATCAGCGAAACCACCTGGCTGGCGATATTGCCCAGCTGGCCAACCTTGAAGCTGGCCGCCACATAGGCTGCCAACTGGTTGTCCCACCGCTCGATCACACGCGGCTCCACCGCCATGGATTTGATGGTCTCCACGCCATTGACCGCCTCCACCAGAAAAGCCTGGTTCTCGGCACCACGGGCGAACTTCTGGTCCAGCCTTGCGCGCAGCACCGGGGTGATCAGGAACGACAGCAAGGCATAGCACGGCAGGCTCAGCAGCACGATCAGCGTCAGCCAGCCGCTGTAATAGAACATCACGGCGATGAACACCACCGAGAACAGCAGGTCCATCACCAGCGTGATGGCATTACCAGTGAGAAACTGGCGGATGTTTTCCAGCTCCCGCACTCGGGCCACCGAATCCCCCACCCGGCGCGCTTGGAAATACGCCAGCGGCAGGTTCAATAGGTGACGGAACAGCCTGGCACCCAGCTCAACGTCGATACGGTTGGTGGTGTGCGAGAACAGCCAGGTACGCAAACCTGTCAGCACGACCTCAAAGATGGATACCACCAAGAGGCCGACGGCAATCACGTCCAGCGTCGAGAACCCACGGTGTACCAGCACCTTGTCCATGACCACCTGGAAGAACAAGGGGGTCAACAGGGCGATCAACTGCAGGATGAAGGAGACGAACAGCACTTCGCCCAGCAGCTTGCGGTATTTGACCACCGCCGGAATAAACCAGGTGAAATCAAACTTGGACAGCTCGCCAGCCAAGGAGGCACGCGAGGCAAACAGCAGCAGCCTGCCGCTCCAGCGGCTGACCAGTTGATCGCGGCTCAGCGTCTCGGGGCGGCCCAGGCGTGGATCCTGTATCAGTACCTGATCGTCCGAGACACGGGCAATGATGAAATAGCCCCCACCCACATCCTCGGCCAAGGCCGGTAGCGGCAAGGTGTCTAATCTATCTACCCTGGCATTGACTGCACGGGCCTTCAGGCCCAGTTGCTTGGCCGCCAGCAAAATACGCGTTTCATCGAAAGCCACGCCGCCACCAAACTGGTGGGCAAGTTGCGCGGGCTCGGCTGCCACGGCATGAAACCGGGCCAGCATGACCAGGCCGACCAGACCGCTATCCACGACGCTGGTCTGCTCGGTATCGGGTTGTATCAATTCCGCTTCCGGAGCGGTGGGTAATTTATCTGTCATTCCTGTCGCACAGTTATTTTCTGACTCGTTCAATATCGAAACATCTGCAACACAAGCCGAGCCATCACGGCAACGCCTTCTATTGCATACAAATACTTAGGCAAAACCAATGCCCATGCCCGGATGTAGGCCATCCATACAGGCACTATAGCCATTGCCCCATGCCATGGCTGGCAGCGAGCCGACGCCAAGGCAGGCAAGCTCTACCCAAACTGGGCAGGGGCGCGGAATATACCCGTTCCCCAGCCTCATGACAAGACAATAAGCTATTGATTCTAAATAAAAATGGAGAAAACCAGGCCGTGCTTGCGGCCTGGTTTCAACATGCCAACCTGGGCTATCCAGCTTAGTGGTGGGATACCGCCAGCACAGGCCGGTACATATCGGCATCCTGCGCCACCGCACCCAGGTTGCCCATGGCACTCGGTGCGAAGCTCGCCATGGCATCGACCAACAGATTCAGCTGCTGATCAGCCGTGTGGCCCGTGCGATTGTTCAGGCTGGCGCTAGGCGGTGGTACACCGTCCAGATCCAGACCTGCACGCACCACTTGCTCCTGCGGGCGCAGCGTCATATCCACCGACAACCCCGCCACTGGGCGACTCAGGTAAGGTGACAGTGTGTACCCAACCCGCTTGTTCAGGTTGGCGCTGGGCGGTGGCACGCCGTCCAGATCCAGGCCATTGCGCCTGACCTGTTCCTCCGGGTTGCGCTCCATAGCCAGCGACAGACCTGCCGCCAATGGGCCGAATTCCTGGTTGGCCCGTTGGCCCAAGCGTTGGTTCAAGTTGGCACTCGGTGGTGGCACACCATCCAGGTCCAGCCCACTGTGCACCACCTGCTCCTGCGGACGCAGCAAGGCGTTCACCGACAAGCCGGCTACCGGCGTCAGCTTGGCCTGCACCTGGGCATCAGTCCAGGTCACGTTATCGCTGAAGCTGAACAGCTCAACCCGGAAACGGGTTGGGTCAACCGAGTAATACTGCCCCTCGATAGTGACCTGATCGCCATTGCCATACTGGAACACCAGGTTCTGGCCCACCTTCTGTATCGATGTGATAGCGGTAGACGCCACATCAAGGAACTGCAGCGTATCGCTGTTACCCGCAACCGCATCATTCTCGCGTATCGCGTCCTTGCCGCCACCCAGCGCAACCTGATAGACATCGCTGCCGCCAGCACCGATCAGGATATCGTCGCCTGTACCGCCCGCCAGCACATCAGCGCCTGCACCGCCGCTTAGGCTGTCATTGCCCGCGCCACCCAACAAGATATCGGCACCCAGGCCACCGGTGAGCGTATCGGCCCCTTCCAGACCGTTCAACCGCAGGCCATCCTGCGTGCCGGTCCCAGCCACACTCATGGTGTCATTGCCCGCCGAACCCATCAGGCCCTGCTGGCTCATCAGGGATTGCAGGGTAATGCTGCTGCCATCGGCAAACTTCAGGGTTTGCTGCTTCAGGCCGTCATACCACGGCGCGTTGGTCAGCATGCTCAGCAGGGTTACGCTCTCATTGGCGCCGTACTGTATGACCAGATCGTTATTGGGGCTACCGCCCGACACTCCTTGGCGCAGGCTCAGGCCAGATAGCGTAGTGCCCGGACCAAACTGCAAGGTATCCGCCGCGCTGGCGTAATGCTCGTTCACCACATCATGGCCATCGCCCAGGTTGAAGACATAGGCATTGCTGCCTTGCCCGCCCACCAGGCTATCGTTGCCCGCGCCGCCTACCAGCGTGTCTGCACCCAAGCTGCCCGTCAGGGTATCGTTGCCGGCCAGGCCATTCAGGGTCATGCCGTCGGTTGTCGCAGCACTCACGATGCTGATGCTGTCGGCCCCTGCCGAGCCAGCCAGCCCAGCCAGCGCCAGGGCCTGTTTCAGGGTCAGGCTGGTGCCATCGGCAAAGCGGAAGACCTGCCCCTTCAGGCCGTCAAACCAGGTCACATTGCTGAACACCCCCGGCAAGGTCACGGCGTCCGTTGCGCTGTACTTGATGACCAGATCGTTCTCGTTAGCCCCTGTACCGCGCTGCAGCACAACATCAGCCGGCAGAATGCCGCTGCCGAATATCACCGTATCGGCAACACTGTTGTACTGCTCGCTGATGACATCGACACCATCTCCCAGGTTGAACACATAGCTGTTACTGCCACCGCCACCCTTGAGCATATCGCTGCCTGTACCGCCCACCAGGGTATCAGCGCCTAGGCTGCCGGTCAGGGTATCGTTGCCGCCCAGACCGTGCAGCGTCATGCCATCGTTGGTGGCCGCACTCAATATGCTGAGATCGTTGGCATCGGCCGTGCCCAGCAGGCCTGCCTGCGCCAGCATCTGCTTCAGGCTCGTGCTGCTGCCATCAGCAAACTGCAGAGTCTCGCCCTTCAGGCCATCGAACCAAGCGGTATTGGTAAAGAAGCTGGGCAAGGTGAAGGCATCGGCCGCACTGTAGTGGACAACCAGGTCATTCACCGCCGCACCGCTGCCACGCCGCAACACGATATCGGCCTGCGCAATGCCGTTGCCGAAATTCAGACTGTCGGCCGCGCTGTTGTACTGCTCCGCCACCACGTCCAGACCATCGCCCAGCCTGAACAGATAGCTGTTGTTGCCCGCATCGCCCTTCAGCGTGTCGTTACCTACACCGCCAATCAGGGTATCGTTGCCCAGGCCGCCTACCAAGCTATCGTTACCCAAGCCGCCTTCCAGACTATCGGTACCCTGGCTGCCGGTCAGGGTATCGTTACCCGCCAGGCCATTCAACGCAAAGCCCTCCGTGGTCACCACCGATGCCACCGACAAATCGTCCGCTACAGCGCTACCCATCAGGCCATGCTTTTGCAGCAGGTCTTGCAGGGTAACGCTGCTGCCATCGCCAAAGCGCAGCGTCTCCAGCTTCAAGGGCTCGTACCAGGTGGCATTGGTAAAGAAGCTCTGCAGGGTAATGGCATCCTGGGCGCTGTACTTGATGACCAGATCGTTGACCGCCGCACCACTACCACGCTGCAGCACAATATCTGCCTGTGCAATGCCGCTGCCGAATACAAAGCTGTCGCCGCTGGCGTTGTAATGCTCGTTCACCACGTCCAGGCCGTCGCCCAGGCCGAACAGATAGGTGTCCTTGCCGGCACCACCCAACAGGCTGTCGTTGCCCGCGCCACCTACCAGCGCATCCGCACCGGCAGCGCCATTGAGCGTGTCATTGCCCGCCAGGCCAAACAGGCTGTCATCCTGTGCCGAGCCCGCCAGATTATCGGCAGCACCTGCCCCCAACTGCATATAGGGGTTGGCTGCTATCGTCATTTCCAACGGCATCTGCACCTTGGCGCCATGGTTATCACTAGCAATTACCAGCAGCTGCAAGCTACCGGGCTGGCCCATGGGCGTACCGGCCAGCGTGCGGCTGGCAGCATCGTAGACCAGCCAGGCCGGCAGGTCGCCGCCATCGGCCAGCTTGAAGGTCACGTTCAGGCTGTCTTCTGCATCGGCATCAGTAAACAGGTCTTGCGGCAGTTGCAGGCTGTAGGGCTTGCCCACCATCAGCACTTGCGCATCCACCTTGCCCGCCACCGCCGGCGCATGGTTGACCGCCAGCACCTGCAGGCTGAATGGCACGGTAGCGCGCAGGCCGGCGGTATCGGTTGCCACCACCAGCAAGGCCAGCTCCCCCGCCTGGGCATTACCTGGCGTGCCGCTCAACACCCCGGTCACCGCATCAAAGCTCAGCCAGGCCGGCAAGGGGCTGCCGTCGGCCAGGGTCACCGCATGGCTCAGCACATCGCCATCCGGGTCGCTGAACAAGCCAGCCAGCAAGGGCAAGGCAAACGGCGTATCAGCCGTGGCCGTCTGCCCATTCACGGCACCCGCCACCGTGGGTGCACGGTTAATAGGCATCACGTTCAAGGCAAACTCGGCCTTGGCCTCCAGGCCACCCGCATCCGTCGCCGTCAGGCGCAAAGCCAAGCTACCCTGGTGCGCCGCCGCAGGCGTGCCCGACAAAGTACCCGTCTCCACATCAAAGCTCAGCCAAGCCGGCAAGGGGCTACCATCAGCCAGCGATACCGCGATCTTCAGCTTGTCCCCATCCGGGTCGCTGAACAGGCCTGCAGGCAAAGTCCAGCTGAACAGGCTGTCTACCGAGGCGGTGGGCGCATTGATCTCGCCAACGGGCACTGGGGCTTGATTCTCCTGCTTATCATCCAGCAGATTGTTCAACTGCATCAGCTGCCCTATGGTGGCACGGGAACCATCGCTAAACTGCAGCAGCTCAATACCAAAACCGGCAGGGGTATCCGGATTGGGCAATACCACCTCGGTGATCTTACCGTCGGGCTGCTGGATACGTACTGTCTTATATGACTTGTCATGCAGCATGATGCTGCCCATGCTGGCGGTCAGGTCGCTGAGGCGGACGTTGCCTTCAAAGCGTAGGATATCCTTGGCGTACTCACCATCCAGACCTAATACTTGCCGTGAGAGCCGATTGAATGCTTCAGCAGAGGTCATTGCAACATTCAATAATCCCGCCTGCGCCAACTCGTAAAGCGGAGCAATAGAAGTAGTTATTAATTCCTCTGTTTCGGCAGATCCATCGTCACCGTTGAATGGATTGCTTGGATGCGCTGCCAGTGTTGGGATATTCTCAAACCTCAACTTCTTACCAAGCATTCTTACACTCAAGGTTATCAATGAATACTCCTCAGTTCTGTAAGTTGCCTCTGCCTCAGTATCATCAGGGTGATATGTCGTAAATACCATCCCATTCATTAACTCCGTAAGAACAGCTCCCATATAGAGCGAAGCCACCTCATGCCCAGATAGAGACCTGCTGGAATAACTGCCACCGCTTTCTATAGCATCCGCCCATCCTGCATAGAAGCCAAAACCAAAACCACCACCAGCCTTCATTAAATCATTGTAGTAATCGAAGGATGGGGTAATACCAGCATCCAGTATCAAGCTGTAATTACTGCTCGCTTGAACTGAGTATGTATCTCCCCCTCCTCCTCCAGCCAAGGTATCGTTCCCAGTACTAGCTACCAACAGATCTTCACCGTCGGTGCCAACCAGTACATCATTCCCAGCTTCACCGTCCAAGAACAGGCCCATGTCCTTGCTATGGTTTTCCACAAACGTCTTCCAAGCCCAGCCGCCACCCAAGGTATCGTTTCCATCACCGCCGCTAATCGCGCCCAGCGAACCAAAAATAGACTGATCACCCGCAGATCCATAGACATCCATAATGCCGACCTTGGTTTCAGTCGAAATAACACGAGTTTTCTCCTCGGTAATGTTTTCGACCGTAGTGGATATCTTGGCTGGTATCGTTATACGCGTGATCTCTTCATAGCCTTCTACCACCTGGGTGATATAAACAGGTGCAAGCCCATCGATGCCATCTCCATCCTGACCTTGACCTGGCCCATCAACAAGGCCATGACGATAGCCTGGATGTACCAATACTTGTTCCGTGCGCGTAGCGGGGCGGTATCGGTTTGGATCTATCGGGCCGGACATATCCGAATGCTTTATAAAGCGCAGCACTTTGATTTCTTCACGGCCTTGCTCAAGGATATGGTCAGTACGCGTAGGCGTAATAACCGTTGTGGTTTCTGTCTGTTCGGTGCGCTCGTGGGTAGAAGACACCTCTGCCGTCTCACCGGTCACATCAACGCGCTGAATACGCACATTCACATCATGTTGCACATCCAATTCACCCTCGGTCGCCAGTTCTTCTTGTTCACCCAGCAGGCGCGCAAGAAAGTCTTGCCGCAGCCGCTGGCTGTTGCCTGAAATCTTGTCATCCTTGTCTTGCTGCACCAGCGCTGCCAGCACCCAGGCCTTCATTTCTGCCGGGTCCTGCTCGCCAAACTGTATCTGCCAGCCAGCCCCCTTCTGCTTGACAAAGTCGCGCAACACCACCGAATCCGTGCTCTGCCGCAGCTGCACCACCAGGTCATCACCACGTAGGGCAAACTGCACATCGGCGCCGGAAAGGCTGGCATCCAGCTTGAGGGTATTGACGCCACTGTCGATCACCTGGTCGCGGCCCATACCGCTGTAAACCAGATAAGTGTCGTTGCCCTGCTCGCCGGCCAGCAGATCGTTACCTGATCCACCATCCAGCGTATCGTTGCCGCCACGGCCATAAAGCTCATCACGGCCTGCATCCGCCGCAATCACTTCACCCGCCGCCGTACCCGTCCAGTAATCCACACCATTACCAAATGGATTGACCTGATGGTTGACCTGGGTACCCAGGGTAGCCTCGATATCAGCCAAGCTCCAGGCACTACCATCGGCAAAACGGACCGTCAATTGGCTGGCCAGCAGGCCATTGCGCACCACCACAACATCGTCGCTGCCATACTTGAGCAGCAGATCGAAGCTACCCTTGTTGCTTACCCGCTCCAGGCGTACCGTCGCCTTGTCCACCGATGCGTCCAGCTCGATCTGTAAATTGCCATCGGCGTCGGCCACCGTGTCAACGCCATCGCCCAAGCCAAAGCGGTAGGTGTCCCGGCCTTCGCCACCATCCATGGTGTCGCGGCCCTGCCCGCCTGCCAGGGTGTCGTCGCCTTCCAGGCTGTACAGGCCGTCATCGCCCGCCAAACCCTCGATCAGGTTCTTGTCTGCCGTGCCCACCAACCAATCGGCCTGCTCCGTACCTCGGCGGGTGCGTAGCTGTGTTAGGAAGCTGTCAGCCAGTTCATCGAAGGTCTTGAGCGTACCATCGGCAAAGGCAAACTCCAGCATGCCCTTGACCTCGGCGCCCAGCGCCAGGCTACCACCCGTGTAATCCATCACAATGCTGTAGCGGCGCTCATCAAAACGGAAGCTGACCGAATCGGCACTGATGCCTTCGCCGAAGATCACCCGGTTACGGCCATCCCCATCAATAAGCTGATCATTCCCCTCACCTTGTCCGATGCGGTAGATATCGTTGCCATCGCCACCTGACAAGATGTCATTGCCTACGCCACCAATGAGTAGGTCGTCGCCGTCCCCGCCCTTGAGCACATCGTCGCCACCATACCCGTGCAAGGTGTCGTTACCGGCCACTGCATCAAGAAGATTGTTCCCACTGGTGCCAAACAATGTATTGGCACCCGCATCGCCCACCGGCATCACGATCTTGCTAATCTCGGTAAACAGCAGGTCACGCAGCGCCTCACCCTCCATGATGACGCGATCGCCCAGCATGATGCCGGCCAGCAAGGGTGCATCCGACTCCAGGTAAATACGGGTACCGGCCACTTCCAGGTAGATATCCGGTTCCCCCTCCACCACCTCCTCCGCGCGTTTGACCAGCACGGGCACGGTCTCGCCGGCGGCCAGCGGGGCTGCGCCAGTGATCACCACCACGCTGCCGCCATCGCCGTCCAGCAGTTTTACCGTACTGCCTTGCTCGATCTCATAGGTATCCACCCCTTGGCCGCCCGCCAGCAGGTCACTATCACCGCCTTGCAGCAGGTCGTCGCCCGTCCCGCCCAGCAGGGTGTCGGCACCCGCGTCGCCGCGCAGGGTATCGGCACCATCGCCGCCCTTCAGTTCGTCGTCGCCGTCACCACCCAGCAGCAAGTCATCGCCGTTGCTGGCCTCCAGCGTATCGTTGCCGGCATCACCACGCAGCAGGTCATAGCCCTCTTCGCCCTGCAGCAAGTCATCGCCACTGCCGCCAATAAGCACATCATCGCCAGCGCCTGCCTGCAAGGTGTCGTTGCCGCCCAGGCCCAGCAGGCGGTTGTAACGGTGGTCGCCGACCAGCACGTTGTCGCCTGCGTCGCCGCGCAGCAGCAATACGTCGTCAATCTCGCGCTTGTAGAAGGCCGCCAGTTCCTCGCCCGAAATCAGCACCTTATCGTCCAGCATGATGCTGCTGAAGCGTGTGCCATTGGAGTGGAAGTAAACCTGGGTATCACCCACCTGCAGGTAGACATCCGGCTCGCCCGGCTGGGGCATATCCACCCAGCCCAGGCCGATGGCCGCACCTGCATCGGCATTCCTGGCCTGGCGCATGGCACGGGCCGTACTGGCTGCAGGCGAGCCGGCGCTTTGTATGATCAGTATGCTGTCGCTGTCCGCGTCGGACACCCCGGCCGATTGGCCCTTGGTCACGTAATAGATATCCGTGCCGGTGCCACCATACAACTGGTCGCCTTCACCGCCATACAGTTCGTCGTTGCCACCATCGCCGTACAGCTTGTCGGCGCCTGCGCCGCCTTGCAGCTTGTCGTCACCCTCGCCGCCACGCAGGATATCGGCACCGTCGTCGCCCATCAGCACATCGTTGTGGTTGCCGCCAACCAGGCTGTCTATGCCATCGCCACCAACCAGAATATCCGCGCCATCGCCGCCCAGCAGGGTGTCGTTCTCATCGCCGCCGCGCAGGGTATCGTCGTCGGCTTCGCCGTCTAGCGCATCCTGCCCCTCCCCGCCATCCATCGAATCGTTGCCGACACCGCCATAGAGGGTGTCGTTGTCCTCGCCACCCAGCAGGGTATCGTTGCCGCCTGCACCTTGCAGGGTATCCTTGCCCTTGCCGCCCACCAGCGAGTCATTGCCCTCGAACTCGCTGGGCGCCATGGTGCCGAAGTCGCCAAACATCAGATCAGCATTGTCGCCCCCGTTCAGGGTGTCATCGCCGCCGCCCCCCACCAGGGTATCGTCGCCCTCTTCGCCATCCAGCACATCATTGCCATAGAAGCGGGCTTCCTGGGTCTGGTACTCGGCATCGCCATAAAGCCGGTCGTTATCCTTGCCGCCGCGCAGGCTATCTTCACCCCATTCGCCCCACAGGGTATCGCCACCCACACCGCCCAGCAGCACATCGCGGCCATTGCCGCCGATCAGGCTGTCACTACCCACGCCGCCCGAGAGGAAGTCGTTCCCCAGGCTGCCGTTGAGAAGATCGTTGCCGTTGTCACCAAACAGTGCGTCATTGCCAAAATCGCCCTGCACCAGGTCATCCCCGCCGCCACCGTGCAGTATCTGCGAATCCATGACTTCTGAACTCTGCTTGCGCGCATCATCAAGGCGCTTGTTCCAGAGCTCGGAGAACGTCGGAGTATGGTAAGCAAGCTCCAGCAGCCCGCCCTCGTCCTGGCTAATGCGGGCAAAGAAGGTCATATAGCCATCGGGGTGGGCGTACACGTTGTCCTTGTGCAGCTCCCACTTCCAACCTACAAGTTTGTTCTTCTCTTCATCGTACCCATTGCTGAATTGAACCGTATCGTGTTTGCCGCTGTTGTCGTGATCAAAGTACAGATTGAAAACATCACTACCTTCCCCGGCATTGACCAGATCCAGCCCCAGGCCCAGCGTAAAGTGATCGGCCCCCTCACCCGTCACAATCTCGTCGTCACCAAATGGCGAGAGAATCACATTGGACTTATTGCCAAACTCCGCCTGCACACCCGTGGAATTGACCAACGGCCATTCGTTTACGACGGCACTGCCATCCAGCTTATTGAGATAAAGCGAGGTGGAGCCTTGTAGCTTGATACCGAACTTGCCGTTCTGAAAATTCGGTATCACCACATGGTTACCCTTGCGGAAGATCATCAGGGCGCCAATGCCCTTATTGTCTGGCTCCCACACATAGCGGGTTTCACGGTCAGCACTCAGCCAGACATTCGGCATTTCCTCTATCTGCGCACCGCCATCCAGGGCCTTGTTGTCGACCAGCAGCACACCATCGCCGTCTTCATCCAGCACAATATCGGCGCCATCGCCCTTGACCAGCAGATAGGTGTCACGGTCCTTGCCGCCGATGAGCAAATCATCACCCTTGCCGCCGGTCAGCATATCCTCGCCGTCGCCACCTTCCAATGCATCGACGCCGTCACCACCATTCAATATGTCGCCGTCGCCATCGCCCCGCAGATGGTCATTCCCTTCGCCGCCGTCAAGCGCGTCGTTACCCTCGCCACCTTCCAGCCAGTCGTTCTGCTCGCCGCCTTGGATATCATCGTTGCCAGCGTCGCCGTAGAGTGCATCGTTTTGGCCACCGCCCAGCAATCGGTCGTCCCCCGCACCGCCACGCATAGTGTCGGCACCAGAGTCACCCAGCATGAAATCAGCACCTACGCCGCCGAGCATCGAATCGTTGCCGGCGCCACCGTCGAGTGCGTCATTGCCACTCCCACCCTCAATATGATCAGCGCCCCCCCCCCCTTTCAGTGCATCATTTCCACCCATCCCATAGAGATGGGCACCATAATTATTCGCCAAATGAACATCTGCTTTCTCGCTGCCAAAGTAGTACTGTTTCTTGTCGCTTGGTGCACCAGCACCTTGAGATATCAAATAATCCGATTGCTGATCAAAGTACAGTGCCGACTCAGTAACATAAGGGTGAACCATATCCCATGGAGAATATGAATTATCGTTATGCTCAGCATTAAGTTGATCCGGAGCATAATTTTTCCAATTAAACCAATTCTTTCTCGATAAAAAGTCGGCGCGATCCTCCACGAATTCGTTGGAGAAATTCAACGACGCCACCAGACCAGAGCGAATGGCTGCCTGATCCGCTTGCCAAAGTGAATAGATATTATCCCACACACCACCAATAGGATTTCCCTGGCCAAACATCAATGCAATTGGGCTAAGCGTCAACAGGGCTATGAAAGCACCGAAATCCGACCGAGCATTTTCTGCCGTGACATCACCCAGCTCAACCTTCCCCACCATAGCCTTGTATTGATCGGAGTTAACTATGTCCTTCAATAACTCATGTAAATCCTCACGATCCGTATACTCCCCCTTGACCGCCCCTTGAGGTCTAATATCAGCCCAGGTATTGCCATTAGAATTACCATTGAGCAGGTTTTCTGACAACACAAGACCAAAGCAATACTGCGCCAGTCCATTCACAATATTTTCTAGTACATCCCCCTCTGCAAGCCCCTGGCCATCACCATCATTAATTGCCGTAATGGACTGCTTGTAAGAGGCCTGTAGCAGGGCATTGTGCAAATCGGCTTGAGCAATGTCTCTTTTATCCTTTGGGAAAAGACTCAGTATTGTCGTTTGAACCTTAAGAGAATCAATTATCAAAACCAGACTATGATTATCACCAAAGTCATTCAGATTATAGTTATTAACAAGCAGCTTCACCTCTCCATGTTTCCAAGAAGCTTGCGCAGATTCCCAAGGGGCATCACCGCGAACCAACGGTTGATCTTCAATAAATACGCCTACTGGTGAGCCATAGCGGTACTGTGAGTTCGACACCATAAACTCAGCAGACCCTGATGTTTCAACACCTTGGACATCAAATTGATTAGAAAATGGTTGACCAGCGCCGTAGAATCGCGCACCCAGCATCGCCCGAGTACCTTGAAAGTAGCTGGCCGCCTCAATTTCATATTTTTTTGCCACAGTCAAATAAGCAAGCTGATAACTAAGGCTAACAGCCTCTATATTACGCAGTGGTATATCCGCAGGGGTGCTTGGCGCACCACTGCCCCCAGCCGATCCCGCCGATAAATTACGTACCCTAATCGCCTCTTCAGCAATACTCTTCACCCTAGCATATGCTTCCTTAAGCATAAGAAAATCTGAATCCGGGTCAGGTATTAAATTAATTGCCTTAAGCCAAAGATCGGCAGCAGAAAAGTCAGCCGAATCCGACTGCACTATTTTTTTAATCTCAGCATCCAGCTTGGCAAAGCTCTCCGCTGCAAGCACAGAGTTCCAAGCCGAAGCACTAGAAAAATACTGCGACTGTTTTCTTAATGAATTGAAACTAGCTACCATATCTTTTAGATGATCACCATTCACGGCTTCTTCACCATGCATGCCCCCGACGCCAGCACCATTGAAAGTAACCACCTTTGCGATTACACCATGCCCGATGCGCCCTTCATTCGCGTACATCAAGTTAAAAGCCGTAGCAAGATGACCACCCAAACTATAACCCGTTACCGTGAGTGGCCTATCAATCTTACTTTTAACCGACTCATACCAATCCACCATATCCGCGATCTGACCCAGTGCCCAACCGTACTCACTGATTTCCAATGTATTGCTTGCCAAATTATCACGCGCGGCATCGTCCATGAACTCCGTACTACGGAAGCTCATAACCAGTTCGCCATCTTTATTCTTAAATAACGTTCCTGAAAAGCCCGTAGCGGTATTTGCCTTGTGCTCAACCACGGTCCATTCTTTACTAAATTCCTCGGCCTGCGTCGCTGTAAATCGGCTGGCATGTCGATTGCCCGCCTTTAAATAATCCACGCTTAGATCACCAGAATACACTGCACCCGGCACTACATTGGCGTTTTTATTGGCATCAGAGTTAAAAACAGCCTCCGCAGCCATTTGCAGGTTGGCATATTTAAAAATGTCAAAGGCGGACAGAACAGTCTTATCGGTCATGCTTGCTTATTCCTGTTAGATTTAAATTCAATGTTCGGTTATTCGTCCGGCTATTCCAGCAGCGGTCGCCCCAAGTCTAAAACCAGGAATGGTTGACTTACTTGGTGCCTAGCATGCTGCGGTTAGCCAATCAGTAGTGGTCGCGTTACCCGTCAGGCGATAGATACTTCGGCCACCTGTGTCATGCCAGCAACCCCAACCAAGCCGCATTCCCCGCCCCTATCCCATACCCCGCCACCACCTCGGCACGGGCTTGGTGACGCAGGGCTATTTGGGCCTGGGGGTCGTCCAATACGGTTTGCAGCTGATCGACAAGCGCGTCGCGGTCGAAGAAGTCCACCAGCCAGCCGTTCTCGCCATGCCGCAGCACTTCGGCTACCGGTGCAGTGTGGGAACCCACCACGCAGCAGCCGACGGCCATGGCTTCCAGCAGGGACCAGCTCAGTACAAACGGGTAGGTGAGGTAGGCATGGGCACTGCTGATCTGCAGTACCTTGAGATAGTCCTGGTAGGGCAGCTTGCCCAGGTGGTGGGTGCGGCTGGGGTCGAGCGCCACTTCGGCGGCCAGCTTGGTGCGCCAGTTGGCGGCGTCCTTGGGCTTGCTGCCGTAGCTGACGTCGTCGCCACCCACGATCAGTGCATGCACATCGCCGCGCTGCCGCTGCAGTTGTGCCAGGGCATGGATGAACTGGGGGTAACCTCGATAGGGTTCGAGGTTGCGGGCAACGTAGGTAATGATCTTGTCGTGCCGGCTGAGTACCCGGCCATCAGGCAGGGTGAAGCGGGCATCGGAGTCGGGCTTGGCGACATCGGTATCCACGCCTTCGTGGATAACCTGAATCTTGTCGTGGTAGGCCTGGGGGTGCAGTGATTTCTGCCAGGCAGTGGGGGCCACGGCGAGGTCGCATTGCTCGAGATTGAGCAGGTGTAGTGCGTTGCGGCTGCGTATGCGGGCGCGGTCGTCCAGGCTGAGGGGGAAAGCCGGGTCAAAGCCGGCATCGGCTCCTTCGGCGTGGTAGTAATACTCGCAGAAGTGGATGACGCGGGCCTCTGGGTAGATGTCCTTGACGTAGAGCGCTTCGCCCCAGCCTGGGTGGGCGATAACCACATCGGGGCTGAAGCCCTGCCGCTTGAGTTGGGCCAGCACTTCGGCCACCGCCTGGCCCGCCAGGACGGCGTTTTCCATGCCGTGCAGGTAGCGATGGGTACTGGGGTGGGCTTGCCGCTTGGGCTGGTAGCGCAGCATACGCACGCCGGGCATGCCGGGGGCTTTCTGCTGGCCTAGGGCGATGACCTGGTTGGCTGGGTCGGCGGCCATGGCGCGCGCCAGATGCCGGAACTGTCCTGGGAAGTTCTGGTGCAGGAAAAGTACCCGCATTCCCCCTGCAGAGCGCTCAGCACCACGCGCCTGCCGCTCTAAACCAAATAAGTCACCGCTTGTCAATGAATCACCTTTCAAAAACCACTACCCGAACAGGGTTAGCTCGGGCGAAAGGCGCGGAATATACAAAAATTCACTGCCGATGGCAATCAGTAAATTACTGATTTTTATTAGATTACTCTCAAACTCGCACCAGCCTTGGCAAAAACAAACGGGCCGCTCTCACGGCCCGTCCTTGTCGCACCAATACAACTTACTAGCGCGGCTTGGTCAGAAGCGGGGTATAGATCTCCTGGGTTGGCATACTCGCCGCCAGATTACCCATGCTGCTCGGTGCAAAGCTCGCCATGGCGTCAACCAGCGAGCTGACTTGCTGGGCAACACCCGCATCGCTACGGCCAACTATCTCCGTATCGTGCAGCGGCGCCGGGCGCTGGAAGTCCCGGCCATCCACACCTGCCGATGGCAGTACGATAGGCCCGAACGATTCGACCGGTTGCGCCTGTGTCCTCGCCGATAGCTTGGCAGCAGGCAGCAAGGCTTCCAGCTGGCTGGCCGTCAGCACTTGGCCGTCGTCGAACAGGAACTGCTCCACGCGGTTGCCCTCGGCAGCAAACCAGCCGCGTATTGTCATACCATCGCCAGACCCGACCAGGCGGACTTCCAGATCGTTGCCAGCGCGGCTCACCTTCAGCTGGTTGGCGGCAATACCAGCGCCAAAGTGGATCGTATCGCTCCCCTCGCCTGCCAGCTCGGTAATGACATCAAAACCATCTCCGCGCAGGAAGCGATAGGTATCGTCGCCCTGCCCCCCTTCCAGCCAGTCTGCCCCTGCACCGCTGATCAGGGTGTCATTGCCAACACCGCCAAACAGCTCGTCACGGCCTGCGCCGCCTTGCAGCAGATCGTGGCCTTCGTCGCCAGTCAGGGTGTCATTACCCAAGCCGCCATCAAGCTGGTCGTTACCCGACCAACCATACAGTTGGTCGTTACCCACCCCACCCAACAGGGTTTCATGACCGCTGCCGCCGTAGAGCTTGTCATTGCCATCGCCGCCGTCCAGCAGGTTGTCACCTTCACCGCCATCCAGCAGGTCGTTGCCGGCATCACCACGCAAGGTATCGTTACCGTCGTTGCCGTACAGCTTGTCGTTACCCGCCATGCCGCTCAGGCTGTCTGCCCCGGCGGTACCCTGCAGATTATCGGCGCCCGTACCACCAGTCAGCACGGTGCCAGCTGGCGCAGTAACAGTCAGGCCCAAGCCCAGTTTTGCACTGGCGCCCGCCGTATCTTGCGCCACGACCACAAGCTGCAACTCGCCCACACTGGCCGCACCAGGGATGCCGGACAGTTTGCGGGTAGCCGCATCAAAGCTTAGCCAGGCCGGCAAGGGGCTGCCGTCTGCCAGGGTAAAGCTCAATGTCAGGCTATCACCTGCCTCGCTATCCACATCGCGGAACATACCTTCCGGCAAATAGAACTCAAACGGCTGACCGACACGCGTGGTTTGCTTTTCCAACGCCCCAACCGCCTCGGGTGCATGGTTGATGGCCCGCACTTGCAGCGCAAAATCAAGATGCGTGCTCAAGTTGCCAGGGTCCGTCGCCGTCACACGCAGCGCCAGCACACCAGCCTGACTATTGACGGGTGTGCCGCTCAGCAAACCCGTAGTGGCATCAAATTTCAGCCAGTCCGGTAGTGCGCTGCCATCGGCCTGCGACACGGTGTACGCCAGCTTGTCGCCATCCGCATCCGCAAACAGGCCAGCAGGAAGCTGCCAGCTAAAGAGGCTCTCGGCTGTCGCCAACTGATCAACGACTTCCCCCGCCACCACAGGCGCCTGGTTAAGCTGGCTGAGGAAATGGCTGAAGGCAAACGTTTCACCCGTGCCATCAAACTGCACGGCGCCTATCAGGCCCTTGCCGATCTTGTCATCCACGCCATGGTAGTAATCCTGCAGCGTCACCGAGTTGGCCACCTTGGACTGATCGTAGTGAACGACCAGACTGTTGCCCACACGCTCCAACCGCAGATGGGCCGGATGGGTGCCAGGGCCAAACCTGAGGACATTCTGCTCACCCGCCGCGCCGGATTCGATCACCGTATCGTGACCCGAACCGGAATACAGCTCATAGGTGTCATCGCCTAGACCGCCGTTCAAGGTGTCGTTACCGGCCTTACCCGCCAGCGTATCGTTGCCGGCATGGCCTTCCAGCGTGTCGTTTGAATTGAAACCAGACAACACATCATTGCCATCGGTGCCGGCAATGGCTGTGCTAAGTGCTTCCAGGCCGAAATGGCTAAGGGTATAGCGCCCGTTATCAAACACCAGCTCGCTGATATAGCCCTTGCCTACGCTATCTTGCGCACTAGTGTAATAGTCCTGCAGCGTCACCGAGTTGGCAGCCTTGGACTGATCGTAATGAACGACCAGATGGTTGCCCACGCGTTCCAGCCTGATCTGGTCAGGACGGATGCCCTGAGCAAACTGGAGAATGTTTTGTTCGCCCTCAACGCCTGACTCGATCACCGTATCATGACCAGCCCAATTACCTAATTCATAAGTATCGTCACCCAAGCCACCTATCAGGGTATCGCGATCCATGCCACCATTGAGTGTGTCATTGCCAAGCTCACCGATCAGAATATCGTTGCCGCTATTCCCATAAAGTGCGTCATTACCGGCATAACCCTCTATCTTGTCGTCAATACTCTCACCCGACAGTTGATCATCACCGGCCGTACCCTTGATTACCGGGTCTAATGCGTTCAGTCCAAAGTCAGCCAGGGTGTAGCGCTCACCATTCTCAAACACCAATTCACTGATGGCACCCTTACCTACCAGGTCATTCATATCCGCATAAAAGCCTTGTACAGTAATCGCATCGGCAGATTTGGACTGCTCAAAATGAACAATCAGATCCAATCCCTTGCGCTCAAGCCTGATATGCGCCGGGCTGATGCCTTCACCGAACTGCAGCACATTCAGCTGCCCCTCAGCACCCGAATCGATCAAGGTATCGCGGGAAAAACCCTTGTTGAACACATAGGTATCGTTACCCTCGCCGCCGTCAAGGTGGTCGTCAGAATCACCACCAATCAGGGTGTCGTTGCCCGCTCCCCCGATCAGGGTATCGCGCTCCGACAAGCCAGACAGCTGGTCGTTACCCGCATTACCCTGCAAGGTATCGCCGTGACGGGTTCCCGATAGATCGTCGTTACCATCGGTCCCCACAATCGGCGTCCGCACTCCTGTCACCTCCACCTGCATAAGCTGCTGCACACTGGCGCCCTGTATATCCGTTGCAGTCACCAAGATATCCAGCATGCCGACAAAATCCCCTGTCGGTATACCCGAGAGTTGGAATCCCGTAGTGCCTTTTGGATCAGATTGACCAAAATTGAGCCAGGAAGGCAGCGTGCTGCCGTCCGCCAGTGTGGCTGTGTAGGTGATCATATCGCCTACATCGATATCGAAAGCGCAGCCTGGCCCATAGCTAGAAAATTCACCAGCGAAGAAAGCCGGGATTGCGGGAAGTACAAATAGGCTTGGGGTATCGTTGATCTCACGACCCTGCAGTTGAAAGCTGGTTTGGGTGCTCAGTCCGCTGCTATCTGTCGCAGTGAGCACTATCGTAAGGTCACCCACCTGGGCTTGGTAAGGATTGCCTCGCAAATACGCCTGGCCAGGCTCGTAAGTCAGCCAAGACGGAAGGGGGCTACCATCAGCCAGCGCAAAGCTATAGCTAAGATAGCTACCGGGCTTGGTGCTGAACAAGCCTTGTGGCACAGCCCAGATAAAGCTGTCACCCTGGTCAATATTGTTGGTATCTACCACCACATCGGCGATGGTGCCGTTCAATTCGGGGGCCTTGGGCAGGAAATCAGCCAGCGTATAGCGCTCGCCTGATTCAAACACCAATGCGCTGATATAAGCCTTGCCTGTACTGTCATCAGCACCGGCATAGTAATCCTGCAGCGTCACCGAGTTGGCCACCTTGGACTGATCGTAGTGAACAACCAGACTGTTGCCCACACGCTCCAACCGCAGGTGGGCCGGATGGGTACCTGGGCCGAACTTGAGGATATTCTGCTCACCCGCCACCCCTGATTCGATCACCGTATCGTGACCAGAACCGGAATACAGCTCATAGGTGTCGTCACCCAGACCACCGTTCAAAGTGTCGTTGCCCGCCTTACCCACCAGCGTATCGTTACCGGCATGGCCTTCCAGCGTGTCGTTCGAATTGAAACCCGACAACACATCATTGCCATCGGTGCCGGCAATGGCTGTGCTGAGTGCTTCCAGACCGAAATGGCTAAGGGTATAGCGCCCAGTATCAAACACCAGCTCGGTGATATAGCCCTTGCCTACGCTATCTTGTGCACTGGTGTAGTAGTCCTGCAGCGTCACCGAGTTGGCAGCCTTGGACTGATCGTAATGAACAATCAGATGGTTATCTACGCGCTCAAGCCGGATTTGATCGGGATTAACGCCCTGAGCAAACTGGAGAATATTCTGCTCACCTTCGGCGCCAGACTCAATCACCGTATCTTCGCCAGTCCAAGCACCCAATTCATAGGTGTCATTACCCAAGCCACCGATCAAGGTATCGCGATCCATGCCGCCATTGAGTGTGTCATTGCCAAGATCGCCAATCAGAATATCGTTGCCGCTACTCCCATAAAGTGCGTCATTACCGTCATAACCCTCTATCTTGTCGTCGTTTAAGCTCCCAGACAACCAATCGTGGTCAGCCGTTCCCTTTATCGCGGGGTCCAGCGCATCCAAACCAAAGTCCGCCAAGGTAAGGCGTTGGCCATTTTCGAACACCAATGCACTGATCGCGCCATTACCCACGCGGTCATTCATATCCGTGTAGAAGCCCTGCACGGTTACCGAATTGGCCGATTTGGACTGCTCGTAATGCACCACCAAATCCAGGCCCTTGCGCTCAAGGCGGATATTCGTTGGGCTGATCCCCAGGCCAAACTGCAGGATATTCTGCTCGCCCGCCCTACCGGTATCGAACAGGGTATCGTGGGATGAATCCCAATTGAGCACATAGGTATCGCTACCCTCGCCACCGTGCAGGTGGTCGTAGTCCTCACCACCGATCAAGGTATCGTTGCCCGCATTGCCTTGCAGAGTATCGCCATGGCGAGTACCCGATAGGTTGTCGTTACCCTCCGTCCCGATAATGGGCGTGCGCACGCCCACCACTTCCAGCTGCATCAATCGCTGCAAACTGGCACCCTGCTTATCGGTCGCGGTCACCACGATATCCAGCATGCCCACGGATTCCACCGCAGGCGTACCATTGAATTGGAACGTCAAGGCATCAGTTTGAGTAAAGCTAAGCCAAGCCGGTAGCGGGCTACCATCGACCAGAGTGGCGGAATAGGTCAATGCATCGCCTTCATCACGATCTCGAAAATAGCCACCATAACCCGTGCCAAAGGGCTCGTTGACAAAGCAAACCGCTGTCAACGATGCGTCGTACGCTGTAGGCGCATCGTTGATATCGCGCCCCTGCAATTGAAAGCTGGTCTGTGTGCTCAGCCCAAGGCTATTCGTCACTGTAAGCACTATCGCCAGATCGCCCACCTGTACATCGTAAGGATTGCCTAGCAAACGGCCTTGGTGTGAATCGTAAGTCAGCCAGGACGGTAGTGGGTTGCCATCAGCCAGCGCAAAGCTATAGCTGAGTGCGGTACCGGGAGCCTTGGTAAACAAGCCTTCTGGCACCACCCAGCTAAAGCTTTGCCCTTCGTTCACATTGTTGGTATCCACCACCACATCAGCAATCGTGCCGGTCAGCACCGGTGCCTGGGGCAGAAAGTCAGCCAGTGTATAGCGCTCGCCCGATTCAAACACCAGTTGGCTGATATAGCCCTTGCCCGAACTATCGTCGGCGCCAGTGTAGTAATCCTGCAGCGTGACCGAGTTGGCCACCTTGGACTGATCGTAGTGAACGACCAGGCTGTTGCCGACACGCTCCAACCGCAGGTTGGCCGGATGAGTGCCGGGGCCGAACTTGAGGATATTCTGCTCACCCGCCACACCGGATTCGATCACCGTATCGTGACCCGAGCCGGAATACAGCTCATAGGTGTCATCACCCAGACCACCGTTCAAGGTGTCGTTACCGGCCTTACCCACCAGCGTATCGTTACCGGCATGGCCTTCCAGCGTGTCATTCGAATTGGAACCCGACAACACATCATTGCCATCGGTGCCTACTGTTGACGTGCTGAGTGCTTCCAGACCGAAATGGCTAAGGGTGTAGCGCCCGGTATCAAACACCAGCTCGCTGATATAGCCCTTGCCTACGCTATCTTGCGCAGTCGTGTAGTAGTCCTGCAGCGTCACTGCGCTGGTTACCTTCGATTGATCGTAATGAACGATCAGATGGTTGCCCACGCGCTCAAGCCTGATTTGATCGGGATTGACGCCCTGAGCAAACTGGAGAACATTCTGTTCGCCTTCGGCGCCAGATTCGATCACCGTATCTTCGCCAGACCATCTTCCTAGCGCATACGTGTCATTTCCCAAGCCACCAATCAAGGTATCGCGATCCATGCCACCATTGAGTGTGTCATTCCCAAGATCACCAATCAGGATATCGTTGCCGTTATTTCCAGAAAGTGAGTCATTACCAGCATAACCCTCTATCGTATCGCCAATAACCGCTCCAGCCAGCAGATCATCACCGGCAGTGCCTTTGACAATCGGGTCCAGCTCATTCAAACCAAAGTCCGCCAAGGTAAGACGCTGGCCATTTTCGAACACCAATGCACTGATCGCGCCATTACCCACGCGGTCACTCATATCGGCGTAAAAGCCCTCCACGACTACCCCATTGGCCAAATGGGACTGCTCGCAACGCACAATCAAATCCAGGCCACTGCGCTCAAGACGGATATGGGCTGCGCTGATTCCTTGACCAAACTGCAAGACATTCTGCTCGCCCGCCACACCGGAATCTGACAAATAATCGAAGTTGTCCCCACCATTAAGCACATAGGTATCGTTACCCTCGCCACCGTATAGATAGTCTACAAATTCACCGCCTATCAAGGTATCGTCGCCCGCATCACCGATCAGAGTATCGAATCCCTCTAAGCCGGAGAGCATATCGTTACCTGCCTGCCCCTGCAGGGTATCGCCATGGCGAGTACCCATCAGTTCGTCGTCACCCTCCGTCCCTAATATCGGAGTGCGAGCGCCTACCACTTCCAGATGCACAGGCATCTGCACGCTGGCTCCGTGCTGGTCGGTCGCAGTCAGCAGAATATCCAGCATGCCCACGGATTCCACCACAGGCGTACCACTGAATAGAAACGTCAGCGCATCAGCTTGAGTTAAACTTAGCCAAGCCGGTAGCGGGCTACCATCAGCTAGAGTGGCGGAAAAAGTCAATGCGTCGCCTTCATCGCGATCTCGGATAAGGCCGCCATGACCCGTGCCAAACGGCTCGTTGACAAAGCAGACTGCTGTAAACGATACGTCGTACGCTTTGGGCGCATCGTTGATATCACGCCCCTGCAATTGGAAGCTGGTCTGTGTACTCAGCCCAGCGCTATTCGTTGCAGTAACTACGATCGCCAGATCACCCACCTGCGCATCGTAGGGATTGCCTAGCAAGCGACCTTGGTGTGAATCGTAAATCAGCCAGGACGGTAGTGGGCTGCCATCAGCCAGCGCAAAGCTATAGCTGAGTGCGCTACCGGGAGCCGTGGTAAACAAGCCTTCTGGTACCACCCAGCTAAAGCTTTGGCCTTCGTTCACATTGTTGGTATCCACCACCACATCAGCAATCGTGCCGGTCAGCACGGGTGCCGTGGGCAAAAAGTCGGCCAGCGTATAGCGCTCGCCGGATTCAAACACCAATGCGCTGATAGCGCCATTGCCGACCTGGTCATTCATATCGGCGTAAAAGCCCTGCACGGTTACCCCATTAGCCGATTTGGACCGTTCATAATGCACGATCAGATCCAGGCCCCTGCGTTCAATGCGGATATGTGCTGGACTGATACCCTGGCCAAATTGCAGGACATTTTGCTGACCCGCCACACCGGAATCGAACAGCGTATCGTAGGATGAGTCCCAATTGAGCACATAGGTATCGTTACCTGCACCACCATACAGGTAGTCCGCTCCCGCACCACCGATCAGGGTATCGTTGCCATCGTCCCCCCTCATCACATCGCTTTCATCGCCGCCCGTCAGGATATCGTCACCTGCGCCACCCAACAGGGGGTCATTATGGCTGCTCGCCAATGCAACAACGGGGTCATCTTGCACACTCAAGGTGCGCTTCGCATGGGAGGAATGGTCTATTTGTTGCTGTGTCATGGTCTTGATCGATATGAAATAGGTTGTTTGAGGTCATTACCCGGCCCTGCAGCAGCGGGGCTCGCGCAATGGCTCAGGAACAATGCAGTACAAAAGCCGGCAGCCTATGCTGGCTAACAGCGTGATGGAGATGGAAGCAGTAACTTACTGAGCAGGTGCGGCAGGGGCATATTGCCCATACCTGCCGCCATCCTGTGGAGAGTGGCTCAAGGCCACGGTGGCGCTCGGCGCGGACGCCGAAGACAAAACATATTCTCCCTACACCCTTACCTGCCCGCCCTGCCTTATCGTTGCTGCAGGGTCTCTCGAACAGGGCCGCGAATATACAAAGTATCCGGGCAGCAGGCAACATACAAACCACTGATTTTGCATAGCACCCACGCCCTAACTGGCTAGGAATGGCGCAGAACTTCAGCCTGTCGTGTTATATGCTTCTGGGCACATCAAGGTGCCTGTAGTCCTTGTCACAGGCTTGGGCAAAATCAGGCCAACACGCCGCTATGCCAAACCAACCGGAGCCCCCATGAGCGAAGCCCATACCCCACCCGACCCGTTTGCCATGTTCAAGCAGTTCTTCAAGCCCATGGAAGGCATGCAGGCCTTCATGCCGCCCATGACAGAGGAGGAATGCGCGCGCAAGATAGCCGAGCTACGCACGGTGGAGCAGTGGCTGGCCATGCAGGTGGGCATGCTACAGATGAGCATCAAGGCATTGGAATTGCAGCAGGCCAGTCTGGCGGCGCTCAAACCACGGGACAAACCCAAGACGGGCGACGAACCGTCGGCCTAGGGCATGTTGCGCATCAACCCACCATCATCTCGGGCGAGGACTTGACTCCCGCCCTTTGCGCCAGCTTCCAGGCCACCAGGCCCAGCAATGAGGCTGCCACAGCGCCCATGGCCAGGCCAGATGGCCGCAGCGACAGCCAAGGCGAGATCGCGCCGGCCACAATGGCGCTGAACGTCAGCTGGATAAAGGCCTGCAACGATGACGCCGTACCTCTTTCCTGTGGGTAGATATCCAGCACCAGCAGCGTCAGTGTAGGGAAAGCCAGTGAGATGCCAGCGCCGTTGATCATGATGGGTATCACCGCCCAAGGCCAGGCAACAGCTGGCGCCAGCAGGCAGTAGACCACATTTCCCAGCCCGGCCAGCAACATCACCGCGTACGCCAGTTTGACGTTTGATTCCGGGGTGTGGCGGCCAGCACGGCGGCCCGACAGATAGGCACCCGTCATCATGCCCATGATGGCCGGCACAAAGAAGTACCCGAAATCAGTGGCACCCAGCTTGAGATGGGTGAGCACAAAGGCGGGTGCCGAGGCGATATAGATGAACAGCGCCGAGAAGTTGAACGAACCGGACAGGCACAGCCACACAAAGCGTGGGTTGCGCAGCATGTCGAGATAGCGGCTGAACAGGGGGATGGGCTCCAGCGGCAGGCGCGCTTCCTTAGGATGGGTCTCTGGTAGCCAGCGCCAGCAGGTGGCCAGCAACACCAGGGCAAACACGGCCAGGAACCAGAAGATAGCCTCCCAGCCGAAACGGGTGCCTATGATGCCGCCTATGATGGGGGCAATAGCCGGCGCCACGCCAAACACCATGGTGATGCGCGACATGACGCGCTGCGCCTCCGGCCCGTGAAAACGATCACGTATGATGGCCCGGCCGACTATCAGGCCCGAGCCCGCCGACACCCCCTGCAAGGCTCGGAAAAACAGCAGTTGCCAGATCGAAGTGGACAAGGCACAGCCTATGGAGGCCAGTACGAACACAGCCACCCCAGCCATGACGACCGAGCGCCGTCCCAACGCATCGGACAGCGGGCCGTGCAGCAAGGACATCAGGGCATAGGCCAGCAGGTAGACGCTGATGGTCTGCTGCATCTGTACCGGGCCGACATGCAGCGCGCTTTGCATCTGCGGGAACATGGGGAACACGGTGTCGATGCTGAACGGGCCGAACATGGCCAGCCCTGCCAATAGCAGCACAAAGCCCGCACGCGACGGTTCGGTATGGGTGGACGACATGGTGAGACAGCCTGGTTGGCAAAGTCAGACAGTGTACCGGCCCTCCGGCACAACAGCCCGGCACAGTTGGCGAGATGCAGAGGAACAGTCGATTGAGCGAGTCATTAAGCACCTCAAGCAACTAGTGCAATCAAGATGCCCGCTACCAAGCAGTAAGCCGTACGGCAGGCGTGCACCTGCACACCTGCTGGTAGCTGGCTCAGGGCAACAATATGGTCGAGCCCACTGTCTTGCGGGCCTCCAGGTCACGGTGGGCCTGTGCGGCATCTGCCAAGGCATAGCGCTGTGCAATCTGGATGCGAACCTGTCCACCCGCCACCACCGCAAACAAGGCTTCGGCGGCGGCCACCAGTTCAGCGCGGGTCGCCGTATAGTGGCCCAGGGTAGGTCGCGTCAGGAACAACGAGCCCTTTTGCGACAGCAGCAAAGGCGCTATGTCGGGCACCGGGCCAGAAGCATTGCCATAGGTCACCATCATGCCTCGTGGTGCCAGGCAATCGAGCGAGCCCATGAAGGTATCCTTGCCCACGCCGTCATACACCACCCGCACGCCCCAACCCTTGGTGGCTGCGCGTGTCGCAGCAACGAAATCCTCGCTGCGATAGTCTATCGCCACATCGCAACCCAGGCTGCCAGCCAAGGCTACCTTGTCCGGCCCGCCTGCCGTGCCAATGACAAAAGCCCCCAGCGCCTTGGCCCACTGGACAGCAATCTGCCCCACACCACCGGCCGCCGCATGAATCAGCACGGCGTCACCCGGCTGCACCGTATAGGTACGGCGTAGCAGGTACTCAGCGGTCAGCCCCTGCAACATCATGGCTGCGGCTGTCTCAAAGCTGATGCTGTCTGGCAGGCGCACCAGCTTGTCGGCCGGCATGATGCGTACACTCGCATAGGCACCCAAGGGGCCGCCCGCGTAGGCAACCCGGTCGCCCACGCTAAGGTAATCCACGCCAGCGCCCAGCGCTTCCACCACGCCCGCCGCTTCCATGCCCAGCCCCGATGGCAGGCTCAGTGGATAAAGGCCTGAGCGGTGGTAGGTATCAATGAAATTGAGGCCGATGGCATGGTGCCTGACCCTGGCCTGACCTGGACCGGGTTCGCCTACGGTCACCTCGGCCAGGCTCAGCACCTCGGGACCGCCTACCTGCTTGAACTGTATTGCGACCGCCATCTTCCACCTCAAAAGCAAAAGGCCCGTGCCTGGGCACGGGCCTGATTGGATAAGCACATCACGTCTTGAAGTAAGCCACCATCTCGCGCAACTCCGCTGCCTGGTCTGTCATGGCAGTCGCCGTGGCAGACAATTCCTCGGCCGCTGCCGCATTGGATTGCATGGAGAGACTGATCTGCGAAATACCCGAATGTATCTGTTCGATACCATTGGTCTGATCGCTGGAGGCCGCCGATATTTCCTGCACCAGCGCGGCCGTGCGCCGTATGCTGGGCACCATCACCACAAACAGCTCACCGGCCTGGTTGGCCAATCCCACGCTTTCATTGGCCAGCTCACCAATCTCACGCGCCGCATTCTGGCTACGTTCGGCCAGCTTGCGCACCTCCTGCGCCACCACAGCAAAGCCCTTGCCATGCTGGCCTGCCCGGGCAGCCTCAATGGCGGCATTCAGCGCCAGCATATTGGTCTGGTAGGCGATCTCGTCTATCACCCCTATCTTCTGGGCAATCTGGTTCATGGCCGTCACCGTGCGCCGCACCGCATCACCACCCGATTCAGCCTGCTCCACGTTCTGCATGGCAATGCCATCCGTAGCCCGGGCATTGTCGGTATTCTGCGCAACCGAGGCAGTCACCTGCTCCATGGAGGCGCTGGTTTCCTCCACACTGGCAGCCTGGCTGCTACTCGACGCCGATAGCGACATGGCCGCGCCGCTGATCTGTGCCGCAGCATCGCTGACCAACTCGGTCGAATTGCGTACCTTGCCTATCACGGTCGCCAGCGTATCGCTCATATGGCTTACCGCAGCGGCCAACTGGCCTATCTCATCACGACTGTTTACCCCCGGATTGGTCTTGAGCTGCCCCTGCGCAATCGCCGACAAGGCGGTATTAACCTTCTGCAAGGGGTGTATGACGTAACGGCGCAAGGTGAACAGCAAGGCCATCACCATGAGGAAATCCAGCACCACGATCTGGCCGATGATGAACAACATGCGGGAATTCAACTGCTCGACGATATCGGCATTCGAGATCACCAGCTCCACCTTGCCCACGGTACGGGTAGCCCCATTGGCGGTATAACGCAGGTCACCCACACGCCGCACATCGTCATCCGCAGGCTTGATGGCCCCCTGCTCTATCTTGCCAGCCATATCGTGCCGCAGGCTCAGGAACACCTTGTCTTCGGCGCTGACAGCAATGCCCCGCACAAAGCCCCGATTGATCTCGGAGCGCACGATGCTTTCCGCCTGGGTCGCATCGAAGTTCCAAACCGCTACCGGCAGGGATAGCGACAGCCTATCCAGTATGCTGGCAATGGCCACCTGCCGCTGCCCCAGCAGTTCCTTGCGGGTTTGCTGGTAGTTGTAGGCACCCGATGCCGCCAGCACCAGCGTGACGATGGCGACAAAGATCAGGTTCAGCTTGAGACTGATGCTTTTGAAATCGAACACGAAGCGGCCCTGAGTAACGACGGATAATGCTTCATCCTAGCCTAAGCACGTTGCCTGCCAAATATAAATGCACGCTGCCCACTAGCTATGCTGCCTGAAACAACGATGCATGCCGGGTTGGCGAGCCGCGACAGCAGAAGAAATAAGGCGCGGGCACGCCCTGATTGATCAACCAGGACGCGCACCACGCCTATTTCCTTATTCGCCTCTAGGGCTTTTCTAACGCTTGGGTACTACGGGTTCGACTATCACTTAGCGCCGCAAACAACACCCAGCGTAGCTGGTTCTGGCTAAGCGTGCGCAGCAGACAATACGTGGCCACGGCAAGCTCGCACAACAACGCCCGAAGGGTTTTGTTCGTGGCACTTAGCTATCAGGCGTGTTCGCCCTCGCCACCTGCCATCAGCTTCACATTACCACCCACCGCTGCCGTATTGATGGTGAGGGTACGTTCACAGGCAAAGCGCAGCAGGTAGTGTGGGCCGCCTGCCTTGAAACCGGTGCCGGAGAGGCCTTCGCCGCCGAAAGGCTGCGAACCGACCACAGCGCCGATCTGGTTGCGGTTGATATAGAGATTGCCCACCTTGGCCAGCTTGCGCACCACATCCACCGTGCTGTCCAGCCGCGTGTGCACGCCCATGGTCAGGCCAAAACCCAGCTTGTTGACGCGATGCACTGCGTCCGCCAACTCTTCACCCTTGAAGCGCGCCACATGCAGTACCGGGCCAAAGGTTTCCACCGTAGGCAGTTGATCCAGCGACACCTCGAAGGCATGCGGTGCAAAGTAGCAACCGCCAGCCAGCTCGGCCGGCAGGGGCGTGGTGGCAATCAATCTGGCCGTACCGGCCAGCTTGTCGCAATAAGCCTTCAGGTCGCGCTGCGACAGGGTATCAATGGTAGGGCCGACATCGGTCGACAGCTGCAGCGGATCACCCATGCGCAGCTCCTGCATGGCCAGACCCAGGCGGCTGATCACCTGATCGGCGATATCGTCCTGCACCAGCAGGATACGCAGTGCTGAGCAGCGCTGGCCGGCCGAATTGAAGGCACTCATCAGTACATCGATGATCAGTTGTTCCACATGGGCAGAGCTGTCGGCAATCATGGCATTGAGGCCGCCGGTCTCGGCAATCAGGCTGGCGATGGAGGAATCCCGACCAGCCAAGGTGCGGTTGATCTTCCAGGCAGCGCCGGTCGAACCAGTAAAGGCCACACCAGCAACACGGTGATCGCCCAGCAGCTTGTCGGACAGGCCGCCCGACTCGCCCGGCAGGTAATGCAACACATTGGCTGGCACGCCGGCATCCAGCAAGGCCTCGATGGCCCGCATGCCGATCAGTGGCGTGCGGCGCGAAGGCTTGGCGATAACGGTGTTGCCTGCAGCCAGCGCGGCCGTCACCTGGCCCAGGAAGATGGCCAGCGGGAAGTTCCAGGGAGCAATGGCAATAAAGGGGCCGCGGCCGGTCAGGCGCAGCTCGTTCGATTCACCCGTCACGCCCGGCAGCGCAATCGCAGTACCCATCAGGCGGCGCGCCTCGTGGGCGTAGAAGCGGCAGTAGTCCACCGCCTCGCGCAATTCGCCCAGGGCATCGGGCAGGGTCTTGCCTGCCTCACGGCTCAGCAACCAGAGGAACTCATCCTGCCGGGCCTCCAACAGGTCGGCTGCCTTATCCATCAGGCTTGCACGGCTGGCTGCCGTGGTGGCGGCCCACTCATCCTGGGCCGCATCGGCCAGGTTCAAGGCCTGCTCGACCGCAGCAGCATCGCTCGCTACCAGCGTGCCTATCTGACGCTTCAGGTCTATCGGGCTGAACCGGGCCTGAGCAGTGCCCTGGCGGCGTTCGCCACCGACAATGGCGGCAGCGGTGAACGACTGGGTTTCCAATGCAGCCAAGCGTTGGCGCAGCGGTTCGAGGGCGACGATATCGGTCATGGCAAATCCTTGGCTGTTGCGGCGGGGGGCAAAGACTTCGCTGGGTGCCTTTACACCAGGCGTTACGGGCTGGCGGGCAACGGTCTGAGCCGGGTTGTCGGCTATGCTTTCCAGCGGCACGCGGGTATCGGCCAACTGGTGCACGAAAGAGGAATTGGCGCCGTTTTCCAGCAGGCGGCGCACCAGGTAAGGCAGCAGCGCATGGAAGCGGCCTACCGGCGCGTACACCCGGCTGGCCACCCCTTCGCGCTCATGCAACTGGGTGTGCAGGGCCTCACCCATGCCATGCAAACGCTGTATCTCGAACTGCCGCGTGGTATTGCGGGTCGCCTCCATGATCCATGACAAGGTCTGGGCATTGTGGCTGGCAAACTGCGGATAGAAGCGCTCGGGGCCGTGCTTGAGCAGCTTACGGGCACAGGCCAGGTAAGCCACATCGGTATGGTGCTTGCGGGTATAGACCGGGTAGCCAGGCAGGCCATTTTGCTGGGCACGCTTGATCTCGCTATCCCAATAAGCGCCCTTTACCAGGCGGATGGGCAATACCCTGCCGGTATCAGCCGCCAACTCGGCCAGCCAGTCTATGACAAAAGGTGCGCGCTTCTGGTAGGCCTGCACCACTAGGCCCAGACCACGCCAGTCCTTCAGGCTGGGTTCGCGCAGCAGGCGCTCATACAGCCATAGCGATATCTCCAGCCGCTCGCTTTCCTCGGCATCGATGCTGAATACCAGATCAGCCTTGGCGGCCGCCTGGGCCAGGTCCAGCAGCCGGCCGTACAGCTCGTTCTGCACCCTGTCCAGCTGGGCAAACTCGTACCGGGGATGAATGGCTGACAGCTTGACCGAGATCGATTGCCGGGCAAAGCCGGTCTCGGGATCGTTGCGGCGCCCCAGGGCAGCAATGGCCTCATGGTAGGCCTTGAAATAGGCTTCCGCATCGGCATTGGTCAGCGCGGCTTCGCCCAGCATGTCGTAGGAATAGCGCCAGCGCTTGTCGGCGTTATCCAGTGCCTCATCTATGGTCTCGCCCACCACAAAGTGGTTGGCCATGACCTTCATGCCAGCCTTCATGGCGCTGCGCAGCACAGGCTCGCCCATCTTGCGCAACAACCGGTCAAACCAATGGCGGCCCTCGCTGGCCTCGATCCAGCTGTCGGTAAACAGCAGCGCCCGGCTGGCGGCGCTCACCAACCAGGTCGCCGTTTGCGAGCGACGCCAGTCGCGGCTTTCCAGCAAGTCGCGTATCAGCACGTCCTGGGTATTGGTATCCGGTATGCGCAGCAGGGCTTCTGCCAGCGCCATCAGCGCCACGCCCTCTTCACTGCCCAGGCCATAGCTCTGCAAGAAAGCCTCGAAATGATTCTTGCTCACCGCCTGGCGTACACCCTGGGCCAGCGACAGGGTGCGCACATGCACCGCCTTTTCACCCTGCTCATCCAGCCGCGCCAAGGGCAGCAGGCTGTTGATGGCCTCGGCCTCGTCGCGGAACAGATTGTCGCGTATGCCAGCGAAGCTGGGCAGGCTCTGGGGAAGATCGGAATAAAGTGGGGTCATGGAAACGGAACCTGTCTGCCTTTGAAAAGACCCGCGCACCGTGGTCTCGGTACGCGGGTCGGCTTGGGCACGGGCGGAGACCGGTGGGTCTCGCGTTCTTGTGGATACGCTGCCTGTCCCTGCTACCCCTCGCTGGCTGGCAAGGGGCAAGAAGAACGAAGCGCATCGTACTGAGCTACCGACCAAATGTGCCACTATTTTTAATGCATAAATCCGCATAAAATCCGGCCATATAGCTCTTCACCGGATAAACCACCATTGAACCTTGATATCGACCGGATTGACCGCAAAATACTGCGCGAGCTGCAGGATGACGGCCGCATTGCCAATGTAGACCTTGCCAAGCGAATTGGCCTGTCGCCCACCGCCTGCCTGGAGCGGGTAAAGCGGCTGACACGCGACGGCTACATCCTGGGCTACGGTGCCCGCCTTAATCCGGAAAAACTCAGCGCCGGGCTACTGGTCTTTGTAGAAGTGCTACTGGACCGCACCACCCCGGAGGTGTTCGAACGCTTCAAGCTGGCGGTGACAGACCGGCCAGAGGTGCAGGAATGCCACCTGGTGGCAGGCGGATTCGACTACCTGGTCAAGGCACGGGTGCGCGACATGAAGGCTTACCGGGATTTCCTGGCCGGCACCCTGCTCAGCCTGCCCGGTGTGCGCGAGACGCATACCTATGCCGTGATGGAAGAGGTCAAGGAATCAGGCACCATCCATATCCCGCCATAAAAAGCCGAGACCCTGCTACCCGGCAAAGCAGCAGCCAGCAAGCTGTAAAAAATGCCCGCTGTTCACACAGCGGGCATGTCCAGACTACTCCCTGATCAGTTCAATTGCAGGAAGGTCGCGGTCACCGCCCCCCAGTTACCCGAAGCATCACGCGACCGTACATACACCATATGTTTGCCCAGGCTCAGGCTGCTGGTACTGATGGTGGCGCGTATACCCTCGGTCTTGGCATTGAAACTGCCGTCCGTAGCCGTCATGGCCCAGGGCACGGCACCTGGCGCCCAAGGCGGGGTGTCGATGTAATATTCGGCCGCCGCAATGTTCTGGGTGGCCTCGGTGCCATTGCTGTTATTGAAGCGGGTATCCGTCGCCGAACCCGTCAAGGTCACCTGGGTACCTCGCGGCACCCCGGTAGTCGCCGCCGTACCGCTCAGCGCCACCGTAGTCACATCCGGCCCAGCCGGGGTGATGTAAGGCGTACGCACTACCTTGGCGGCATATATCAAAGCCTGCAGGTTCTGCGGTTTGATGGTGCTGTTGTAGGACGTGCAGCTCTGGAAGAACGATGTACCCAGCTCAAACGTATACGCCGCCACACCCAGCTCACCGTAGCTGACGGCATCGCTGGTACCGTCCGTGGGATAGAGACCCACCGACTGCTGCGGCGTGTAGTTATTGAAGTAGGCAAATTTGCGCCCGAGCGTCTGCAAGGCCGTGCCATTAGGGGCAGCGCTGGAGCGATCACCCCATGGCCATAGCACCAGTTGGCTGTAGCTGTGAATATCCAGGTGGATACCGCTGGTGGTGGCAGGTGCGGCATCGCCCACATTGGGGCCACGCGAATCAGGCCAGAGCGTGCGCACATAGGCCTCGATCGCCTGGGTCTCCGGCTCGGAGGCAGGTGCAGGCCCACGATAGGTAGCGTTGCATTGACTACCACTGGATCCCGTACCGCCGGTGGAGTTCCAACTGTGGGTGAAATTACGGTTCAGGTCGGCCCCACGGCTGTTGCTGGTCGCCCCGCAATAAGCCTGGTTGGTGTTCTTGCGCCAGGACAAACCCGTCTCCGCCCGCTTGCGGCCGTCGGGGTTGGTATGCAGCAGCATATGTATCTCGTGGTGGTCCAGCAGCCAGGTGGCATCCGCATTGGTGCCATAGCCATTGACCAGCCAGCGGGCGAATTCCAGCACCAGCGGTGCCGTGGTGTATTCACGGGCATGGATGGCCGAATTGATGAACAGCTTGGGCTTGCTGCCCGTCACGGCACTATTGGTCAGCTTCAGCACCCGCATATCGTAACCACCCAGCCCATTCTTCTTCTGCCAGGAATCACCGATATCGCTCCAGCTGGCCAGGGCAGGCTTGCTAGCCACAAAGCCCTGCGCTGCGGTAAAGGTTTCCTCTACCGTCTCATAACAGCTGTAGCCGGGTATCGAATACAGGTTCACATCATCGATAGGCTGCCCTTTGGTCAGGCGCTGGCGCATCAGGTTCTGCACCTGCCCCAGCACCTGCTTGCGCTGCGACATGAACCGCTCGGCCGGCTTGATACGGAAGCCAAACTGCCGCAGCTTGCCCATGTCCTCACGGTTAAGCTCCATCACCAGGTAGCCGCTCTCGTAGTTGGCCTCCAGTACCGCATGGTGAAAGGTGATGGCCGCCTTGCGTGCCAAGTCCAGCGAAGGAAAGTGGGCCTCATAGACATTACCGGCAGATTTGTCCTCCTCCAGCATGTCCAGCACGCGCAAGCCCTGCCCCATGGCAGCCGAGTCATGCGCCGAAGCCAGCGGCGCAGCACAGGCAAGGACAGCAGCGACACATGCAATTTTCTTATACGACATTGCGTTTCTCCTTTGTTGTTTGCACTACGTAAGTAGCACCAGAGAAGGTCCTTCCTGGCACCCTGCTTGCCGCCACGCCAACCCGGATCAGGATTGCCCGGCACAAGTACGGTAAGCCGCTGCCTGCACGGCCGATTTGGTTATCAAATCAGCATGCGCGAGGATTAATTTTTTGCTGGTTTTTCAGTGCCTTCCGACACAAAGTCCTATCGCAATGTCACAAGGTGTTGCATGCATGCAAAGAACAGGAAAGCCTTGCCTTCGCGCCAGCGTTTGCCAGACTGATTAAATATTCCCGCCCCAGTTGCCATTATGCAATCTCCCTCCTTACGCCGGCGCTTCTGGCTGGTTGGCCTTTGTGTCAGCCTGCTGGCCTGCGGCCTGCTAGCCCTCGCCCTATGGCATATGCGCGGGCTGTCCGCCACCATCGATGCCAGCCTGGCCCGCAATCTGGCCGCCAACGAAAGCTTGCTGCTGCTCGAGAACGCCCATGTTCACTTCAAGATACAAGTACAGGAGTGGAAAAACATCCTGCTCAGGGGCAGCGACCCACAGATGCTGGAACGTTACCGCCGCCAACTGATGCAGGAAGGCGAGCAGACCCGCACGCTGCTGGCACTACTAGAGGAACGTTGGCGCAACCAGGGACGCGAGGCCGCCACCATCCAGCAGCTGATCAGCAGCCAGCGCAGCGTAGAGGCACGCTACCTGCAGGCCTTGCAAGCCCAGGACCCCACCCTGCCATTCAATGGCCAGCTGCTGGATCAACAACTGGTCGGAGTTGACCGTGCCCTGACCCAGCGTTTGTTTGAACTGGTCAGCAAGGAGGAAGCCCGCTTCAACCAGCAACTTGAGCAGGGTCGGCGGGATATCGCCGGCAGCGCGGCATCGGCCAGGACGCAATATCTTTGGTGGGCACTGCTGGGTGCGGCGGGCATCAGCCTGTTGCTGGTCTGGATAGGTCGCTGGCTGTTTCAGCTATTGGGTGGCGAGCCCGCCTATGCTACCCGGGTGGCGCATGCCATCGCCGCAGGCGACCTGAGCCAGCAGATCGGCTCGCCCGGGCAGCGACTGGGCTCCAGCCTGCTGGCGGCCATGCAGGACATGCAGACGACGCTCAACGGCCTGCTGCTGGAGGTCAGGGAATCAGCCGAGCAGCTGGCTGATGCCGCCAGCCAGGTGGGGGCAGCCGCCAGCATGGTAGGCAGCGCTACCAGCGAGCAGGCTGCCAGCCTGGAGCAGACCAGCGCAGCCATCGCCGAGATCGGCAGCACCTCACAGCACAGCGATGACCAGGCCCAGATGGCCGCTCGTATCGGCCTGCGCACCGCCGAGGTAGCACAGAGCGGGGGTGATGCCGTGCGGCAAAGCCTGGATGCCATCCGCGCCATAGCCGACAGGATCAAGGTTATCGACGAGATTGCCTACCAGACCAATATGCTGGCCCTGAATGCCGCGATAGAGGCCGCCCGCGCCGGTACAGCGGGCAAGGGCTTTGCCGTCGTTGCCGGTGAAGTACGCCGGCTGGCCGAGCACAGCCAGAAGGCTGCCCGCGAGATAGGAGAGCTGGCAGAACATAGCGTGGAGCAGGCAGCATCCGCCGGCAAGGTGCTGGACGAACTGGTGCCAGAAAGCCAGGAGACCGCCAAGCTGGTTGCCGCCATTGCCCAGGACACCAGCGAGCAGCGCGGCAGCCTGCAACAGACACAAACGGCCCTGGGTCAGCTGTCACAAGGCGCGCAGCAAAACGCCTCAGCCTCGGAAGAACTCTCTGCCATTGCCCATCAGTTGCATGCGCGTGCAGACGACCTGCATGCCTTGCTGCTGCGCTTCAAGCTGACTGACAAACCATCCTAAGCATCATCCAGCCCGCTTGGCGCCGCGCAACACCAGATAAGCCGCATAGAAGAAGAACACGGCGAACAGGCCATCCCCCGCACCATAGACCGCATAGAACATCCCGGTCAGCGGCGCCTGGGCAAACAGTACCGGCAAATCTGCCCCATTGTTCGACAGCCACAGCAGCCAGTTGCCCAGATAAAGCAGCTTCTCGACGCCAAACACCAGCAGCAGCCAGGGAACCTGCCCATACTGGCGCCAGATGGACGCATAGGCCGCCCCCCACAGCATGATGGCAAAGAGCCCCAGGGTGGAGAACACCTCAGGGTCTGGCTCGCTCAAGCCGGCGTTGCTAAACCCTGCAGAGAAAACCAGAACGCCCAGTATGTTGTACGCGCCCGCCAAAAGCAGGCCACGGCTGATCAGCGGGTGGGGGTGATTCATGAGAGGCTCCGTCCATCACAAGCCTTTAGCGTAGCACCTGCCGTGAAGCGACGGCACTGTGTCGTTCAGATACAGCAAGCCAGGCACGTGGTCACGAAGGCACCAGCAATTCCATATGTCCCGCCAAGGCCTCCATCAGCACCGATACCGAGCGCAGCGCCCGGCAATCCGGCCGCGTCAGCAACCAGAGCTGAGTCGTGCAGCCGGGCAATGGCGGCGTCAGTGCTTGCAGGTCTTGTACGATCAGAAAATCGGGCAGCACGGTCAGGCCCAAGCCTGCGCGCGCCAGACTGGCGGCCGACAGCAGGCTGTTACAGTGAAATCGCGGTTCCACCCCTGGGTAATGCTGGCGCCGCCATCGGACGGACGCGTGATCAGGCAAGAAATCATCCGGTGCTATCCAGTCCATCTCCGACCAAGGCCTGTCTCCCTGGGCACGCAGATAGTCGGCATGACCACATAGCTGGTAGGGCACCTCGCCCAGGCAGCGGCCAACCAGATGCTCGGGGGGTGTACGGGTCAGGCGTAGCGCCACATCCGCCTCGTGTCGGCTCAGATTGGCAAAATCGTTGGAGGCTATCAACTCCAGCCTCAGCGCCGGATACTTCGGCATAAAGCGCGCCAGGGCGGCTTGTAGCAATCCATGCAAGACAGTATCGGTACAGGTCAGCCGCACCGTACCACTGACGACATCCCCCTCCTGCAGCACCGCCAGCTGGGCCGCCGCCAACGCCTGCTCGGCCCGCTCTGCCTGCTCGGCCAAACGCAGGGCCATCTGCCCCGGCAGGTAGCCCGATCGGCCTTTCTCGAACAAGCTGCTACCCAAGCCTTGCTCCAGCCGGCGTATACCCCGGAACACCGTGGTCACATCCACCTGCAGCAACACTGCCGCCCTGGCCAAGGTGCCGCCACGCACCAGCGCCAACACCAGCATCAAGTCGTCATGGCTCACTTGCATTGCACAGTCGCAATCTCTTTTTGCATATATGCCAATATTCATTGCACCTACGCAAATATAGAGTGGACTGCATCACGCCAGCAAGCGGCGTTTCCTCAAGGACCAGCCATGTTGCACACCCCGCCCCTCCGCATTGCCCTGGTAGGCGACTACCAAGGCCAGGTTCTCGCCCACCAAGCCATTCCCCGAGCGCTTGAATTGGCCGCACTGGCACTGGACTGTGATCTGGCTCCCGTCTGGTTGCCCACCGACACACTACGTCAGGCCAGTGATCTGGATGGTTATGCCGGCATCTGGTGCGTACCCGCCAGCCCCTACCGCAGCACCGCAGGCGCCCTGACCGCAATACGCCATGCTCGCGAAACCGGCACCCCATTTCTCGGTAGCTGTGGCGGCTTTCAACACGCCGTGCTGGAGTACGCCCGGCATGTATTGGGCTGGCATGCGGCAGACCACGCCGAGACGGCCCCCATGGCTGAGCTGCCGGTCATCAGCCTCTTGAGCTGCGCCTTAGTAGAAGAAACCGGCCTGGTAGAACTGCGGGCCGGCAGCCGGCTGGCTGCTGCATACGGCACCACCCATGCACTGGAAGGTTACCACTGCCGCTATGGCATCAACCCGGCCCTGCAAGCCAGCCTGCTAGCGGGGCCGCTGACCGCTGTCGCGCATGATACGGCGGGCGAGGTACGGGCCGTCGAATTGACCAATCATCCCTTCTATATTGCTACCCTGTTCCAGGCCGAGCGTGGCGCACTGCAAGGACGCCTGCCAGCGCTGGTCGCCGCCTTTGTGCGTGCCTGCCAGCTCAAGCAGGCAAAGTACACGGTGCAACCCGCATGATCACCGCTACCGCTACCCCTACCCCATCCTACTACGCGGTGATCTTCACCAGCCGGCGCACCGATGGCGACTATGACTACGCTGCCACAGCCGAGGCCATGGTCAGGCTCGCCAGCCAGCAAGCAGGCTTTCTGGGGCTGGAATCAGTACGTGATGCCGATGGTAACGGCATCACCGTGTCGTACTGGGAGAGCGAGGCCGCCATCGCCGCCTGGCGCCGAAACGCCGAGCATACCCAGGCACGGCAACGTGGCCGGGCGCAATGGTACGCTGCATTCAGCGTGCGGGTTGCAAGGGTGGACCGCGCCTACGGGACAGAATTGGACCCACCGGCATAGTGTACCCATAAGCAAACAGCCAGGGCATAGCCCCGGCTGTTTGCTTATTCATGCCACTAGACCATCAGGGCTTGGGATGGCGCAGGGCCTGTGCTTCCAGCACCTGCTCCCACTTCTGCTCGCCCAAGTCGTTGATCACCTTCAGCACCAGCCGGCGCTCCTTCTTGTTGCCCTCAAAGCGCAGCTGGCAGAAGTTACGCTCGCCCATGACCACGGTACCCTGCACCACACCAGGCCGGTTACGCAGCTTCTCGTCGGCATACACGCCCGAGGTCAATGCAGAGCAGGTCAAATCATGCAGCGGATAGCTGCCCGGCCGCTCCAACTTACCCAGCTCGCTACGATGGACATCGCCGGACAGAAAGATCACGCCGTCTATCTTGGCATCCGCCAGAAACTTCAGGAAGTCCTCCCGCTCGGCCGGGTAGTCCACCCAGCTATCCCCACGCGGGCTCCTGCCCAGCATCTGGCTACCGCCAGCAATCACCTTGAAAGGCGCAGTAGAGGCCAGCAGGGCATTCTTCAACCAGTTCATCTGGGCTGGGCCGAACATGGCGCGGTTGCTGTCGGTCAGGCGATAGTCGTCGCGATACCAACGGTTATCCAACAAAAAGAAGTCAGCGTCGTTGTAGCTGAAGGTACTGAAAGCCCCCGGCACATCGGGCAGGCCGTAGCTGGGGTTGGCCCAGTAGCGCTGTTGCAGCTTGAGCGCCTCGCCCTTGAAGACAAAGCTCTTGTTGCTGTCATTGGGGCCGTAGTCATGGTCATCCCAGATGGCAGCATGGCCGCCCACCTGCAGGATTTCCTGCAGATAACCCTGGCTGCGGTCACGCTGCCAGCGATAGGCCATACCCGCCGGGCTATCGTAATCAACCTCGCGGTAATACAGATTGTCGCCCAACCACACGGTCAGATCCGGCTTTTGCGCTGCCATGGTCTTGAAGATGCTCAGGTGGCGATCGCCATAGGGCTTGCCCGGCCGGTCGTAGCCTGGCTCATTGCCATAGTTGCAGGAGCCCGCCAGCACGGTGAAATCCGGCGCATCGGTGCGCCACTGCCACAGCGCCTGGGTGGCAAAACTATAGACCTTGCCACCCGCCGCAGGCTTGTCGTTCAGCACCACCCGGTAGCTGTAGCGGCGGCCCGGTTCCAGCCCGAACACGGTGATATGGCCAGCGTATTGTGCCTCGGCTGTCAGTGCCAGTGGTGCAGTACGGCGCTTGGCGGCCTGGGTGCCCTCAGGCCAGTACTCTACGGTGGCACGGCTGGCGCCATCGGCTTGCAACCAGAGCGTCACACCGCGCAACGTGGGCGGCCCGGCCATGGGTCCGGCGGTCAGTTCGGCTGCGTAGGCAGGTGCTGCCAGCAGGCTGGCCAGTGCCAGGGAATACAGGGATTTCAGCATGTGTTTCTACCTCATACCAAGGGCAGCGCAACGCGCTGCGGGTGCCTAAAGGGGACATACGGCAGCACGGCCTGCCTTGCTCACTGCCTTAGAGCCTGTTCACGATGTTTTCACCCCGCCGCCGGTCCGGCCCTTCGGGTTCCGGGCATTGCCGGCAGCGGTCGGCGTTACAAGCCGCTTGCGGTACCCGTACCGCGGCGCGGCTTGCGCCTTGTCCGCTATCCGGCACTGCCCGGAACGCCGTGGCGAAAACATCGTGAACAGTCTTTTACAGGCCTGCAGCGTGGAACAAAAATGGGCTGGATGGAAGCCCCCATAAATGGAACAGGCGCCACAGACCTTGCGGTCTGCGGCGCCAGCGTAGGCTTTGCTGCGACGATTAGAACTCGTAGCGCAGCGTGCCCTGTACCGCCCACTGCGACTCACCCTTGGATTGGCGAGTCACCAGGTTCTCGACGCTGTCCATGGCGTAGACGTAGCGGCCTTGCGCATCCATACCCACATAGTTGACGAAGCTACGTGCCTGGCCGCCATTGGTCTGGAAACCCACTTCATCGATATGGCCCCAACGCTTGTTCAGCATATTGGCCACGTTGAGGAAGTCCAGCGTCAGCGAAGCCTTGTGGTGCTTGCTGAAGGCAAACAGCTCCTGCTTGATACGGATATCAAAGCTGTTAACGAAGGGCGAGAAGCTGCCGTTACGGCGGGTGGCCTTGCCGGCCGAATTGCGCAGCTCCTGGTGCTGGTTCACCACCTCCCAGAAGCGCTCTTCATTGGTGTGGCTCGTGGCCGTGTCACCAAGGAACACCACTTCACCCGAACCGGGGCGCGAAGGAATGTACATCAGGTCGTTACCGGCCAGGCCATCACCGTTCAAGTCATTCTTGAAGGTCCAGCTGTAGGGCTTGCCCTTGCGGCCTTCGTAGAACAGGCCCACGCTGGTCTTGAGGCCGCCAAACAGGCTGCGTTCCCAGTTCAGCGAGGCATTGACACGGTCACGGGTCAGGTAGGCCGAGTTGGCAGCCACTTCTTCGTTCGGGTTGAAGATGGAACGGCCAGCAAAGTTCGAGCCCGAGGTGGACGAATTCAGCGGGCTCACTTCAGTGGCGGAAGTACGGGTGAAGGCCAGCGACCAACCCAGGCCACCACGTGCCGGCTGGCTCAGCGACAGCGTGGTCGCGTTTCCGCTACCCTTGCTGGTGCTGCTGGCCATCAGCACATTGTTGAACTTCTCATTGCTCAGCGCCTTGGCACGCAGGCCATTACAGCCCGTCGCCGAAGTATTGCTGCTACCGTCATCACGCCAGCAGTTGGGGTTGTAGCCCTGTGCGTTGTAGTACAACTCACGGCCATCCTTACCGGTGGCGGTAGGCGCACCCAGGTTCAGGTTGCGGTAGTAGATACCGGTACGGGTATTGGTGTAGACCCATTCAGCGCCCAGCACCAGACCGCCCCATGGCAATTCGTGATCAAACGCCAGGTTGGCTTTCCACACCGAAGGCTGGGTCAGCCCGTCTTCGATCAGATCCACGTTGACTGCCGGCACGGCACCCGTGAAGTTGGTGCGCTGGTTGTTGGGGTCCGCACTGAACACACCACCGGTGGTCGGGCAGGCAGCAAAGCCGGAGATACCACAACCGACAATCTGGGTTGCCATACCGCTATTGGCATAGGGGTTACCCATCCACACATTGGCTGCAGCACCCTGGAACAGACCAAAACCGCCACGCAACTGAGTGGAACGAGCGCTATCTATCTTCAGGTTGAAACCGACGCGTGGTTGCACCAGCACTTCACCGTCCATGGTGTAAGTATTGTCTACACCGAAACCGCCAGTTTGGCGCACGTTGCCAACGACATTGCCTGCGACCATAGGCTTGGCTACTTCAGCGTTAGCCAGCGGTGTATCAGGCAGGCCCTGCCGGTCAAGGCGCAGGCCGTACATCAAGCTCAGGTTGCGGTCTATCTTCCAGGTATCCTGGGCAAACACACCAGTGTTCTGCACGGTGAACTTGGCGGCACCATCAGCACGAGTACGGCCAGCCAATGGGGCCTGCACCTGATAAGAGCTTGGGCGGCCTATACGGTAGTTCTCCAGCACGGCTGCGGCAACGCGCTCAGCCGAATCGCGCGAGCAGTTGACTGCACCCAAGCTATAGGTATAGGTGGCGCTGCTGTTCACACAGGCAAAGGTGTAATCGCCATTCACGTTTTGCAGGAAGGCATTGAAGATGTCGTTATCGGTGTAGTCCATACCGAACTTGACTTCATGCTCACCCAGCTGCCAGTTGGCGCCTACATAGGTATCCAGGGTCTTGGTACGCAGTTCGTTGAACTGGCGGCTGCGCTCGGTACCGAAGTTGAGCGAGCGGGTACCACCCATTACGCCCTCAGGCGAACCGGCCGGCAGGGCACCAGCGTAATCCAGCTTGATGGCGGGCAGTTCGCTGTTCTTGTTGGGCACGCTGTCATAGTCGCGCTGCGACAGCTTGAACTCGGTGGAGAAATCCGGCGTCCACTTGGCGAACCATTGGCCCACCGTGGTCTCAATCACTTTCTCTTGGGTATACCAGTGCGAGGACAGCGACAGCGAACGGGTGCCGAAATTGTTGTAGAACGGCTCACTCTGTTCGGTCTTGGTATAGCGGAAGCTGGCACGGTGGTCGTCGTTGATATTCCAGTCCAGCTTCAGCAGGCTGTCCTTGACCTTCAGCTTGGTATCGGTGGGGGCTTCCCAGCCGCCGATCTCCATGCCGTACTGGCTGCGGCTCAGTTCCTGCACTGCATTGATGGTGGCCGGGGAGATGCCGACGTTGGTCAGGCTGCTACCCAGTGGGCCGAAGTCGGGCGAGGAACGGCTGCTTTCCATCTCTTCGTAGTTGGCGAAGAAGAACAGCTTGTCCTTGATGATGGGGCCGCCCAAGGTAAAGCCGGTAGTGGTTTCATCAAAGCCCGGTGCCTTGGTATAGCTGTCGCTGCTGCGGTTGTAACGATCGCCAGCGCCGTTCTCGTCACGGTACACATAGTAGGCGCTGCCGTGGAACTCGTTGGTGCCCGACTTGGTCACAGCATTGATGTTGGCACCGGTATAACCGGTCTGCGACACATCGTAGTTGGAGATATTGACCTGCACCGACTGGATGGCATCGATCGAGATCGGCTGCTTGGCCGTCGGCATATTGTTGGCCTCAAGGCCAAAAGTGTCGTTGATGGTCACGCCATCAATGGTCACCGAGTTGTAGCGGCTGTTCTGGCCACCGGCCGAAATCTCGCCGCGCTCCTTGTCGGACTGCGACAGGCGTGGGTCGGCCCGGGCATAGTCTTGCAGGTTGCGCTGGATGGAGGCCTGGGCTTCCAGATCGCGGCGGCTGATATTGGTGGTCGCACCCATGGAGGACGAGCTGAACTTGCTGGAGCGGCTACGGCCAGTCACCTTGATTTCTTCGGCGCCCGATTTGCCCAGGGTAACGCTGTGGTTAAAGGTCTCGGCCAGGGGCAGCACGATATCGTCCGCCTTCTCGCTGGCGCCGTCCTTGCTGATGACGATGGTGTAGGGACCGCCCACACGCAGACCACGCGCCACATAGCGGCCATCCGCGCCGGAGGTGGCCGTCGCAGTGGAGCCCGACTCCATGTGCTTGATCACCACCTGTGCGCCGGCAACCGGCTTGCCATCGGCCCCGGTTACCAGACCGGTCACCGAAGAAGAGGTATTCTGCGCCAATGCTGGCGCTACCAACACGGCAACTGCCAGACTGACGGCGGTACGCGAGAAATTGTTGAAAGGAAACATGTTCTAGCCCTGGTTTAAAAAATAGCAGCCGCACTCACACGAAAGTTTCGTGTAAGCTTATCGCGGCGAGACCCCGGCATTCTGGTTACCATTTGTTACAAAATCACTTCATTTCCGCATAAGCTTATCGCCCGAACCTAGGCGCACTTACCCGCGTCGCATGAAAGCACGCCGAAAAATTTAAAAAATCTATTTTATTTCAATCACTTGAATTAAAGCGTTCACTCTAAAATGGCCAAATCGTTGCAAAAATGCGCCACTCATAAAATGTTGCAAAAAACACGCAGATTACAATACTGAATTTTGTTTTGAATACAGAGGCTTGGAGTCAAGCCCTTCTGTCAATACCCTTACCGTCAAGTCGCGGCGCAACAAAAAAGGGCAGCCCTAGGCTGCCCTCTTGTCATATCAACCACCCCAGTGCTTAGAGGTGGCCCTTGAGCTTCTGATTGCGTAGCACGCACAGCAGATCAGCGGCAATATGGGCTGCTGCCAATGCCGTGATTTCGCTCTGGTCAAACGGCGGCGAGACCTCTACCACATCCATGCCTATCAGCCTGACCGGCTCCATGCCACGAATGATGTGCAGGGCCTGGGCACTGCTGAGGCCTGCCGGCACCGGGGTGCCAGTGCCCGGTGCAAAGGCCGGGTCCAGGCAGTCGATATCAAAGGTCAGATAGGTCGGGTTGTCGCCTACGATCTCGATAATGCGCTCCAGGGTGGCCTGCGCGCCGTTGGCATGCACCCAGGGTGCATCCAGCACGTTCATGCCCATGAAGTCATCATTCCAGGTCCGTATGCCCACCTGTACCGAACGCTTGGGGTCGATCAGGCCGTCCTTGATCGCCTTGTAGAACATGGTGCCGTGGTTCAGGCTGTCCGGGCTGTCGTCCGCCCAGGTATCGCAATGGGCATCGAAATGGATCAGGCTCAGCGGTTTGCCAAACTTCTCGGCATGGGCCTTCAGCAAGGGGTAGGTGATGTAGTGGTCGCCGCCAAAGGTCAGCATCTTGGCACCGCTGGCCAATATGGTACGGGCATGCTCGACGATGCTGGGTGTGATGGTGAGCGGGTTGTGGGCATCAAACCAGCAATCACCGTAGTCAATCACGGCCAGGTCGTCGAACGGGTCAAAACCCCATGGAAAAGGCTTGAGCTCGGCCAGTTGTACGCTGGCGGCACGCACCGCCGCTGGCCCAAGCCGGGCGCCGGGGCGGAAGGTCACCGCCAGATCCAGCGGCACGCCGCTGATCACCACATCCGCACCAGTCAGATCGCGGGTGTATTTGCGGCGCATGAAGCTGAGCACGCCTGCATAGGTATTCTCGATACTGGAACCATAAAGGCCATCGCGACGGATAGCGCCGTCGCCGTAGATCGGTTGGGTCATGCAACATCTCTCCGATAAGGGTATTGCCGGTCCTGTGCAAAGGGAAGCTGACACTGGCAGCACCCATGCGCCGCACGAGTGCTTGGCACTCCGCCGACGGCTCCCATCCATCTTTCAACAGCCGACGCGTGAAGGCTGCGCAGGCCCACAAGGCCCGCAGGCGAAGCTTAAAGGCTATGCCCCGAAAGCTCAATTTCCCTGATCGGCATCGGCACGCATACCGCGCTGGCATGACAAACCGATTCGAACCAGCAAGCCCGCATTGAGTGTCATATGGTTAGTGTGTGCCCCCTCACCCTGCAACCATGCCCAATCAACGCAGCCAACACCGTCTGGACTACTTCCTAGCCGGCCTGCTTGCCCTTGCCAGCCTTGGGGTACAAGGCGGTGTGGATTGGACCGCCATGGAACAACGGGCGGCCGACGACCCCATCAAGGTGCGCGAGGAAACACTCAAGCTCAGCCGTGAGCTGCAGGCCAATGGCGACAAGCAGGAGGAGCTGGCAGCGCTGCGCCTATTGGCCATCACCTCTGCCCAGATGGAGCACTACGCCGATCTGGACATTATCCTGGCGCGCGGCCTGATGCTGGCACGGGAGCTGAAGCAGCCCGGCAGTGAGTCCACCCTGCTGTCGCTACGTGGGCGCTTGCTGGCACAAAGCGGCAAACAAGCCGAGGCCATGCGAGACCTGGACGCCGCCATCAGCCTGGCCGAACGTAACAAGCGACAGCGCGAACTGGCCTCCGCCCTGCAGGAAAAAGCCCGCTTGCTGCAAGGTGAGAGTCGGTTCAACGAGGTATTGCCGCTGCTGTTTCGCGCCCACGCCCTGTTCGATAGCCTCAAGCTGACGGCAGATGTCAGCGGCGTGCTCAACGACATTGGCAATGCCTACAGCACGTTGGGGGATGAAGGCCAGGCGGTGGACTATTACCGCCGCAGCCTGGTGGGCCTGAACCCGGCGCGGGATCGCCACGCCTTGTCGGTACGGCAATACAATATTGGCGTCAGCCTGTCGCGCCTGGAGCGGTGGCAAGAGGCTGGCGACACCTTGCGCGAAGCGCTGGCCCACTCCGAAGCGCTGAACGACGCGACCGGCGTAGCCTATGCCCGCTTCAGGTTGGGTGCCATCGACCTGAAGCAAGGGCGAACTGATGCCGCCTTGCAGCAGCTTGATCTCGCCTTGCAGGAGTTCCGCCGCACCCATCTTCAAGACATGCTGTTTGGCACGCAGTTGGCGCGAGCCGAGGCACTGGCCGGGCGTGATGTCCGTGCCGCCATGGCGGCGATGGCCGAGGCCGAGGCCATCTTCAAGCAGAACCCCACCGCCCCCCGCAAGCTGATGCTGCACAAAACCAGCAGCCTGGTCTACAAGCAACAAAGCCGCTACCGGGAGGCGCTGGCCGAGCTGGAAGCCTGGGTACAGGCGAACAAGGCCAATGACGAACAGTTCAACCGTAAGCTCACCACCGAGATGCAAGCCCGGTTTGACAGCGAGCGCAAGGAAGCTGACAACGCGCTGCTGAAATCCGAACGCCGCCGCCAAGCGGCCGAACTGGAAGCCGGCAAAAGCCGCCGCCTGCTATTGCTGTTGGGCCTGCTATGCAGCGTCATCGCCATTGCCACACTGGCCTTTGTATTGCTGCGGCAGGTCAGGCAGAAGCAGCGCTATGCGGCCCTCGCCATGCATGACGAACTGACTGGCGCCCCGAATCGCCGGCATATCCTGGCGTATGGCCAGCGACAATTGCAGGCCTGCCGCGAAGAAGGCCTGCGATTCTCATTGGCGGTGATTGATCTGGACCATTTCAAGTCCATCAATGACCGCTACGGCCATGAAGTCGGTGACACCGTGCTGCGGCGCTTCGCCCAGGTTTGCCAGCCCACGCTAAGGCGCGGCGATAGGCTGGGCCGGGTAGGCGGCGAAGAATGGCTGCTGATCATGCCCGCTACCCATAGCAGCGAAGTCCCCCTGGTGTTCGAGCGCATGCGTCAACACCTGCAGGCGCCACAAGAAGACCTGCCTGCCGAGCTGGTCATCGCCTTCAGCATGGGCGCAGCCGAGGCCCAGCCCGGCGAAAGCTTCGAGCGCCTGATGCGGCGCGCAGATGCCGCCATGTATCGGGCCAAGCAGCAGGGTCGCGACCAACTGGTCATCGCCCGGCCCAGCGAGGCAAGCTAGAAACGATAACGCAGCAGTAGCAATACCACCTGGCCTGTGCGGCGCACCGTCCAGCCAGAAAAATGGGGGTAAGCCAAGCGGCTCAAGGCGCTGATGGCGCCTCACAGCTCGTACGGACCATGGGGAAATCCCGCGACTTTGCCTGCCCCTTGATCTGGCCCTCTATCCGGGCCAGCAAACTGCCATCAGGCTGCAGGCGGTACAGGATGCGCTGCGGAAAATCATGCGCCAGATTCTCGAACACCAGCGAACGCCCTTCCGCCCTCAGCAACTTGAACGTGGCCTCCGCCTGGCCGGAAGGTTTGGCGGTATAAGCCAGCTGACCATCCGCCACATGGATGCGCAGGTATTCGAACTCCCGCGTCTGGCCCTTGACCACAATACGCGATACGCCCAGCAGCATGCCGCCAGCGGGCTGTGACCATATCTCGACCGAACCCGGCTCGCGCTGGCTGTGCTGCCAGCAGCCACTGAGCCAGGCCAAGCCATCGACAGCGCTGGTCGTATCGGCAGGCGTCTGCTTGGCATCACCCGCCCAGCTCAGCAATGGCAGCACCAGCAGGCAGCCCCTTAGCAACGGCAACAATTTCATGGTGTCCACCCTACTCTATGGTTTGGCGCAATCGCATGCTGGGTTGCCCTTATCGAACACCACCTTCCAAACGCCTGGTGCCTCCTGCCGCCAGACTGAATTGAAGGTCGCCACGATCTTGCCGGCAGGGTCGCGCACCGGCCCGCTGCTATGCGCCAGTGTGCCCGAGGCCAGCACTTCCACCGATTGGGGTTCCCAGGAGAAAGGCGCAGCCGCGCCCTCGAAGAACCCCTTCCACCCCGCAGCCACCTCTGCCTTGCCGTGCAGCACCTTGCCGCCCCCGAAAAACACAGCCTCGTCCGACAAGAAACGGGAGAACGCCGCGTGATCGCGATCTGCCATAGATTTGGCAAAAGACCGTTCTGCATCAGCCACCTGCGCTTGCAAGGCAACGTGGTCCACCTTGGGGTCCACCTTGTGGTCCAATTCAGCGGCGGCAGCGGTCATACTCATGGTCGGGCTCATGGCGACAATCAGCAAAGATAGAAATCGTTTGGGCAAGGTAGGGCGCTCCGGACATCGTGATGCTCGTGGCTATGGGTTCTCGGCAGACCAGGTTTTCATGCGTTCCTGCAGCTCGGCCTCGGTCAGGTCTTCCAGATGGGTGGCGATATGCCAGCTATGCCCAAACGGATCGGACACGCTACCCACCCGGTCGCCATAGAACTGGTCGGCCACCGGCCGGTCCAGCTTGCCTCCGGCAGCCACTGCCTGCGCCACCACGGCATCCACGTCCTCCACATAAAACATCAGGGTGCTGGTGCGGCCCTTGAGGGTATGCGGGCTGATGGCGCCCCAAGCGGGGAACTCATCCGACAGCATCACCCTGGAATTGCCCAACTGTATCTCGGCATGCGCAATCTTGCCGGCTTCGTCCGGCATGGTCAGTACCACTGTTGCACCAAAGGCACGCTGATAAAAATCCAAGGCTGCATGGCCGTCATGGACGGTGATGTAGGGCGTGATGCTGTAATAGCCATCAGGGATGGCGCGTGTTGCCTTGCTCATGGAGACCTCCGGGTTTGTGCTTGTGCAAACAGTGTAGATAAGCGCAATCCGTTTTGCCGGCCGTGCAATATCCGCATCGGCTTGTAAAGCATATTCAACAGTGCTAGCTTGCTGCCAGTACCTCGACCACGTCCGGAAACCCGCCATGCTGAAGTACGATCGCCAGCCGCATATCGACTCCTACTACGTCGCCAGCACCCCCGACATCCCCAGCTACCCCGCACTCGACGGCAGCACACAGTGCGATATCTGCGTGGTCGGCGGTGGCCTGGCAGGGCTGTCCAGCGCCTTGAATCTGGCCGAGCGTGGCTACAGCGTGGTGCTGCTGGAGGGCTCCCGCCTCAGCCATGGCGCATCAGGCCGTAATGGCGGCCAGGTCATCAACGGCTATGCCTGCGATATGGATACCCTCAGCCGGGCCGCCGGCGAGACTGCCGCCAAGGCCATGTGGGACATGTCGCTGGAGGCCATAGACATTATTGAAGAGCGCATACAGCGCCATCAGATTGATTGCGACTGGGAGCGCGGCCACACCCTGGCCGCCGTCAAACCCGCCAAGTTCGAAGAACTGGTGCAATGGCAGGCCGAGGCAGAACGCCGCTTTGGCTACCGCCACTACACGCTGTGGGACAAAGCCGAGCTGCGCCAGCATCTGGATAGCCCACGCTACTGCGGTGGGCTGTACGACGCCCTCGGCGGCCACATCCACCCGCTCAAATACGCCCTGGGGCTGGCCCGTGCAGCGCATGCTGCTGGCGCCCGTCTGTACGAGAACACCCCCGTTACCCGTATCGAGCAAGGTGCCCAGGCCAAGGTCCACACCGCCAGCGGTGTAGTGAGCTGCAAGCAACTGATCCTGGCGGCCAATGTCTCCATGGGTGATCTGGCGCCCGCCTTGGGCAACAAGATCATGCCGGTGGGCACCTATGTCATCACCACCGAGCCACTAGGTGAAGCCCGTGCGCAATCATTGATCAACCCGAATTTTGCCGTCGCCGACACCCAGTTCGTACTGGATTACTACCGCCTCACCCGCGACCATAGACTGCTGTTTGGCGGCAAGGTCAGCTACTCCGGCCTGCCCCCACCCAACCTGGCCAGTGCCATGCGCAGCGACATGCTGCGGGTATTCCCCCAACTCGCCGATGTGCGGATAGACCATGCATGGGGTGGCTTTGTCGATATCACCATGAGCCGGGCGCCGCACTGGGGCAGGCTGTCTCCCAATGTCTATTTCTGCCAGGGTTTCTCCGGCCACGGCGTTGCCGTGACCGGCCTCGCTGGCCGGCTGATCGCCGAGGCCATTGCCGGCCAGAATGAGCGCCTGGACCTGTTTAGCCAGATCAACCACCACCCCTTTCCTGGCGGCAAACTGCTGCGCATGCCCAGCTTGGTGCTGGGCATGGCTTGGTACAGGCTGCGTGACTACTTTTAATCCTAGCAAGCTGATACGGTTGTTTTTACAACGTCAGCGATGGCCTACTAACCCCCAGCTTGGCATTGAGCAAGACTGCGGCTGATAATCTCGCGCAGCCAGCCTACCCTAGATTCCTACTCGCCCTTACTTAGACAGGAAGCCAGTGAAACGCTCCACCCTCCTTCCCCTGATCTCCTGGATACTGCTGGGTAGCCTTGCCATGGCCAACGTGCCAGCGACTGCCGCACCAACCCATACCGACCCGCAAACAAGTGTGAGCCAAGTCAAGGCCTACGCCGAATTGTCGGTGGCAGAGAAAAAAGCGCTGCACGCCAATTATGAATCCATCCAACCTGGTGACGAGCCTCCATACCCGCTCTATGGCATGAAAGACATCAATGCTCGGATACAGTTGCTCTCAATTCAGGAGGACGAACTGGGCCAGAGCAAGGATGGTCAGATAATCGCCACAGTACAGGTCGATAGCAAAGGTATGCCGCTCGCCGTCAGTATCTATAAGGCCCCCGACATACCAGTCAGCAACTTTGTGGTAGGCCTGTTGATGAAAACCCGCTTCAAGCCGGCCAAATGTTCAGGCAAGCCCTGCCAGATGGATTTCTACTATGAAACCCAGTTGCCAAAAACAAGCAAGTAAGCGTTTCAGCTAGACCGCCTCTTCGGCAAGCTCCAGGATTTAGCGGACACCGCCAAGCCAAATCAGTCACCTTCCCAAGCGGCAAACTTCTGCGCCTACCCAGCTCGGTGCTGGGCAGGCATGGCTATTTCTAGCCGTGTCGCATGTCGCTCTTGCAAGCCACGGCATGAACACTCTCTGGCGGGTGGCCAGCTTTCACCGTTTGGATCGCCGGCGCAATGGACTTGCGTAGAACCAGGCTCTGATAGCTGCGGCCGGTAAAGCGCAGTGACTCGGCCAGGATGTAGCCCTTGCGCAGGTAGTAGGCCAGCAAGTGGCGCGCCTGCTGGGGTGTATCCAGTGCCAGGGCATGGCAGCCCTGTCCCTGTGCCCATCGCTCTGCCATGCGCAGCAAGGCATCCCCTACCCCGCGGCGTTGCCAGTCTGGCTCCACCGCAAACTGGTGTACGCTGGCCACACCGGGCTCCCGGTAGGCATCGGCATCACTATGGGGCAAAGTCCCATATACCGTCAGTGTGCCGACCAGTTGGCCGTTCACTTCCGCCACAAAGCCTTGCCCACGCGCCAGGCGTGCTTCGGTAGCGGCTGGCCGTTGCCGAGCGCTGGCACAATCCAGGCCCATACGCGCCATAGGGGCGAAAGCACGGTGCAAAAGTCCCGTCAGTACCTCGGCAGAGTCCTTGCCCTGCCAAGGCCGCAGCAAGACTGGGGGCATCCATGGTCTGTCCATGCCCAGCACCTCAGAAGCGCACAACACGCTTGCGCTCAACCTGGAAATCCGGCCGCAGCAAGCTGTCGCAATCGTGAAAGTATCGCGAGCTGTCCGCCAACAGGCTGGCACCGCTGCGGCGGCATAAGGCCATGCCACAGCCCTCTTCCGTCAACAGCTGGCTAAGCAGCGCATGCGGTACACCTGCCTCCACCAAGTGCACAGTACTCACCCCATGGTCCAGCGCATCCAGGGCAGCGCGTACCGTGGTGGCACCAAGGGCTTCCGAGTGCTCGCCCAACCAGACCTCCAACTGGGCACGGCTGTTCAAGCCGTCGTGGCTATCCACCGCATGCAGCACATCACCGTTCACCATCAGTACCAGTGTGTTGGCCTTCAAGCGTTGCGCCAGCAGGCTGCCGATTGTTTCCGGCAACAGCAATTGATCATTGCCATCCGCGTCGGGCGCCATCGGCATGATCACAGGCAACAAGCCATTGGCCTGCATGGTCTGCAGCAGGCTTGCATCCAGCGCGGCAACTTCCGCGGCCCGGCCAGCCGTAGTGGGCGGGTTGGCGCGCAGCAATTGGCCATCCTGCCCGGCAAGCCCGATTGCCCTCGGGCCGTGCTGATTGATCAGCCGCACCAGTTCCAGATTGATTTCAGCCAGGGCCGTCCTCGTCACCTGGGTCGCTACCCGTTCGACCAGGCTGGCGCCCCCGGCAGCATGGAAGGCAGGGGCACCACCATGTATCAGTACGGCCTGGGCGCCCATCATGGCGAGCAGGCTGATGTCCTGCGCAAAGGTATGCCGTATGGCGGGGTCGTAGCTGGCCGTACCTGTAAAGACCACCACCACTGTCTGCCGCTGTAATGCCTGGACAAACGGCAGCGATCCCGCCAGCAGATCGGCATCAAGGCCTTGCAGACAGTGCTGGGCGTTTACCTTGGCAGGTGTCGCCATACCAGTGAAATGACGGACATTGGGGGTCATGATGCTTGGCTTTCGAGCAGGATACGACGCACATCGAAGGGAGTGGCGGCCGCGCGCAGCAGGGCGCGGAATGATCGCTCGCAGAACAGCCGGGCGGCATCGGCGAGAATTTGCAGGTGGTCCTGGCTGGCATGCTGGGGAACCAGCAAGAGGATGAGCTCGCCGACAGGTTTGCCGTCTGGCGCATCAAAGGCAATGGGCTGTTCGGGGCGGATGAACACCGCCAGCGGGGCGGAGAGGCCGGACAAGCGGGCGTGGGGTATGGCTACCCCCTGCCCCAATGCGGTCGAACCCATGCGCTCCCGCGCTTCCAGGCTACCGATGATGGGCTCGGCTGCCAGGCCATAGCGCCGCTGCAGGTGCCGCGCCACATACTCAAACAACTGGTGCCTGTTCTGCACCTTCGCATCAAGCAGGATGTCCTCTACAGGACACATTCGGGCCAAGGTATTCATGCTTATTCCCTACGTCCGGCCGGGGCTTGCAAACCCGCGCCCTGAGGCCACAGCGGGGCGATACCGGATGATGGAAGTGCGTGGATTGCGCTTATGCTTGCGAGCGTTGCGACATCCGGTATCGCCAGGAAAGTTTATGTGGCTGGACGTAAAGAAGGCATATAGAACGGTGCAGCGCAGCTAAAGATTGCGTAAAGCGGGTTTGATCCTGCTGTCCGATGGCGCATCCACGGCAAGCGCGCCGCGGTGCGCCAAACCCGCCAGGTAGCGGCTGCGGCTAGCCTGCTTGAGAGCGAGAGACACCGTGGGCGCCCGTGCCTTCATGCCCTACCCCCACCAGCCTGTACCCCACCCCCAGCTCAGTCACAAAATGCCTGGGCTGGCTGGGGTCCGCTTCCAGTTTCTGCCTTAGATTGCCCATATAGACGCGCAGATAGTGATCGCGCCCACTGGCGTTAGGCCCCCATACCGCCATCAGGAGTTGGTGATGGGTCATGACCCGGCCATGGCTTTTGATCAGGGCCGATAACAAGCGGTACTCGATGGGCGTAAGGTGAACGGCCGTGCCGCCACGGCTGACTTCGCGGCCGGCCAGATCCACGCTGATCTCGCCAAAGCACACCACAGGGATGCTGGGCTGGATATTGGCGCTGTTACGGCGCAGTTGCGCCCGCACGCGGGCCAGCAGTTCCGGTACACCAAAAGGTTTTACCAGGTAGTCGTCGGCGCCAGCGTCCAGCGCCGCTACTTTTTCTTCTTCGCGGTCGCGTGCCGACAACACGATAACCGGCGCTTGCGTCCAGTTGCGCAGTTCGCGTATCAGTTCGCGGCCGTCACGGTCGGGCAGGCCAAGGTCTACGATAAACAGCTCGGGCTGGCGGCTGGCAGCCTCGATCAGCGCCCTGGCCACGGTCTCTGCCTCAAACACGGTAAAACCTTCGGTTTCCAGCGCGGTACGGACAAAGCGCCGGATATGGGGATCATCTTCAACAATCAGCAGACGTTGCGCACTCATAGGCAGCTCAATTGGGTGCCAGCTCGGCCTCCGCCATCGATGGCGGCGTGCCCAGCGGCAAGGTGAAAACAAAACGGGCACCGCCTTCCGAGCGGTTCTCAGCATGGATGCGGCCGCCATGTGCTTCAATGATGGCGCGGCATATGGCGAGACCCAGCCCCACACCAGGCAGTGCCGACTCATTGTCGCCACGCTCGAACTTGCCGAACAAGCGCTCCTCACGCCCATCAGGCAGACCTGGGCCGTTGTCTTCCACCACCACCCGCAACAGATCGCCACGGTGCTGCGCCCGTATGCAGATTTCGCTGCCGGCAGGGGTGTACTTGGCGGCATTGTCCAGCAAGTTCACCAGCACCCGCTCCAGCAATACCGGGTCGAACTCGCACAGCGGCAGATCAGGCGGCAACTGGCTCACGACCCTGTGGTCTGCCAGCACCACGTCCAGCTGGCGCCGTGCAGAACCCAGCACTTCTTCCAGCGAGTGCCAATCCCGCCGCAGCTCTACCGCGCCTGATTGCAAACGCGCCATGTCCAGCAGCTTGCCTACCAGTTCGGCCATGCCCCTGGCCTTGTCGCCCACCGCCAGCGTCAGCTCCTGGCGGCTGGCCTCGCTCAGTCCCTCGCGCCCCAAGGTATCGGCCAGCCCCACCAATGCCGTCAGGGGGGTGCGTAAATCATGCGAGACGGCGGTCAGCAGGCCATTGCGCAGGCGCTCGCCTTCCATACTGACCAGCGCATCCTGCGCCACTTCCACGAAATGTACCCGCTCCAGCGCCAATGCCACCTGGGCGGCACAGGCTTCCAACAGCCGCCTGTCCTCGGGTTCGTCCAGCAGCGTGGGATCGGTCGCCTGCAGTGCCAGCACGCCTCGCGTGCGCATGGGTGCCTTGAGCGGCAGGTAGTGGGCCGGGCTGGCTGGCAGGGTTTGGGTACCCTGCCCTGCAGCCTGCTGATGGTCATATACCCATTGGGCAATCTCGCCATCAGCCTGCAGCAGCTCATGCTCGCCATCCGCATGCTGGCCAGCCGTCGTAGGGCGCACCCGCTCGTGTGAATCTGGTAGCAGCACGGCACAGCGGGCCTGAAAGACCCCTTGCAACCGCTCCAGTGCCGTGCCCACGATCTGCTCGGTTGTCAGCGCACCCGATAGCTCACGCGCCAGCCCGGCCAATTCATCCGCCCGCCGCTCGCGCTGGCGGGCTACGTCCGCCTCGAAACGCAGCTTGGCTGCCAGTTGGCCGATCACCAGGGCCACCCCCAGCATCAGGGCGAAGGTCAGTACATACTGTGTATCGCTCACCGCAAAGGTAAACCGCGGCGGCACAAAGAAAAAATCAAAGCTCAACACGGCCGCCAGCGCCGCCCAGGCACCTGGCCCACGCCCATACCGTAACGCAGCACCCACCACGGCCAGCAGGAACACCATCACCACATTGGCCAAGTCAAATACCGACAGCAGCGGCGTGGCCAGCAGCGTGGTCACCGCCACATAGGCGGTTGCCCAGGCATAGCCGCGCCAGTCTGGTCGCGCTGGCCTGCCGCGCGCCTCCCGCCCGGCCTGTGCGCGGGTGTCGTCCACCCCCACCAGGTAAAGATCCAGTTCCACCGCCTGTTCGGCCAATTGGTCGGCCAGGCCGGGCAGCAGCTTGCGACGCCAACTAGCCTTCAGCCTATGCCCTATCACCAGCTTGCTGGCATTGCGGCTACGGGCATAGGCAGCCAGGGTTCTGGCCGCATCAGACCCCGCCAATGTCGCTGTCTCGGCCCCCAGCTCCTCGGCCAATTTCAATGTCTCCAACACCCGTGCCCGTCGCCCGGCCGGTAGCCTTTGCAAGGCCGGGGTCTCCACATACACAGCAATCCAGTCTGCCTGCAGCTTGGCTGCCAACCGGGCCGCCGCCCGTACCAGCTTCTCGCCGCTGCTACCCATGCCCACGCACACCACCAGGCGCTCCTTGGCCTGCCATACGTTGGCAATGGCACGATCAGCACGATAGGCCCGCATCTGGGCATCCACCCGGTCGGCAGTGCGACGCAAGGCCAGCTCGCGCAGGGCAATGAGATTGCCCTTGCGAAAGAAGTTACGCGCTGCGCGCTCGGCTGCATCCGCCAGGTACACCTTGCCGGCCGCCAGCCTCGCCAGCAGCTCATCCGGCGGCAGGTCTACCAAGGTCACCTCGTCCGCCACATCAAAAACCTGGTCGGGCACCGTCTCGCGTACCCGCACCCCGGTAATCGAACCCACCACATCGTTCAGGCTGTCCAGATGCTGCACATTGAGTGCGGTGTAGACATCGATCCCGGCAGCCAGCAACTCTTCCACATCCTGCCAGCGCTTGGCATGGCGGCTACCCTCCACATTGCTGTGGGCCAGCTCGTCCACCACGATCAAGCGAGGCTTGCTGGCCAGTGCTGCGTCAAGGTCAAATTCGGCCAGCAATTTGTCGCGGTATTGCATCTTGCGCGAGGGCAGCATGGGCAAACCCTCCAGCAATGCCCCCGTCTCAGCCCTGCCGTGGGTTTCGACTATGCCTATCAGTATGTCCACACCCTCGTTCAGCTTTTGCCGGGCAGCCTGCAGCATGGCGTAGGTCTTGCCTACGCCGGCACAGGCACCAAAGAATATCTTCAGCTTGCCCCGCGCAGCGGCCATCGCCTCTGCCTGCAAGGCTTCCAGCAAACGGTCTGGATCAGGTCTTTGTTCTGTCATGGTGCTATGCCTGTCATCAGGCCATTATGCGGTGGCGCCAGGCAGCCTGGCGAGAATGCAGGCGAGGTGCATGGTCTTTGACCATACACCTCGTATGCACAACAAACATGGCACAGGCCACTGCCACCGGTCTTTCGAAAGGAGATCGGGCGATGAGCCCGCGTTGGCAACAGCCTGCCAGACTTGCCTTCAGCCGTGTTTCAAGCTGCGAAACACGGCTGCACAAGCCCTGAACTCAGACCCTGCCCTGCGCGTTCAGCGCCATGTTCAGTTTCAGCACATTTACCGTGCGATCGCCAAAAATACGCCAACTGGGGTACTCGGTATGGGCATCCACCAGACGCTGTACGTCCTCCGGCTTCAAGCCACGCGCCTTCGCTACCCTGCCTATCTGGTAATAGGCTGCGGCAGGCGAGATATGCGGATCCAACCCCGAAGCCGAACTGGTGACCAGATCGGCAGGTACCGGGCCGGCCTGATCAGGATGGGCGACACGCATCGCCTCTATCCGTGCCTTCACCGCCTCGGCCAGGGCCGGATGCTGTGGGCCATAGTTGGAACCGCTGGAGGCAGCCGCATTGTTCGGTACTGGCCCGGTGGCCGATGGCCGGCCCCAGAAATAGCTTGGGCCGCTAAAACTTTGGCCTATGAGGCTGCTGCCCACTACCTGGCCCTGCCGCTGTATCAAGCTGCCATTGGCTTGATCCGGAAACACCAGCTGCGCCACACCGGTAATCGCGGCTGGGTAAAGCACACCGGTAATGACACTCAGCACCACAAATAGCGTCAAGGCTGGACGTATCAGGTTCTTCATCATGCTTACTCCTTGCGGGCCGGTGCCATGGGCGATGCCCAGCACCGGCCTGTCTTCTTAAGCCAGGCCCAAACCGCCCAGCACCATATCAATCAGCTTGATGCCCACGAATGGCACCAGCAGACCACCCAGGCCATACACCAGCAGGTTGCGGCGCAGTAGCGCACCTGCAGCCATCGCACGGTAGGCCACGCCCTTCAGTGCCAGCGGTATGAGGAAGACAATGATCAAGGCATTGAATATCACCGCCGAGAGTATGGCCGAGGCAGGACTGTTCAGCCCCATCACGTTCAGTGCTGCCAATTGCGGATAGGTAACCGCGAACGCTGCCGGGATGATGGCGAAATACTTGGCCACATCATTGGCCACCGAGAAGGTGGTCAGGGCACCACGCGTCATCAGCATCTGCTTGCCGGTCTCGACGATCTCGATCAGCTTGGTCGGATTGCTGTCCAGGTCGACCATATTGCCGGCCTCCTTGGCAGCCTGGGTGCCGCTGTTCATGGCGACCGCCACATCGGCCTGGGCCAGCGCCGGCGCGTCGTTGGTGCCGTCACCCGTCATGGCAACCAGCCGACCTTCAGCCTGGTAGTCACGTATCAGCTTGAGCTTGTCCTCTGGCCTTGCCTCCGCCAGAAAATCGTCCACACCAGCCTCGGCCGCGATGGCAGCAGCGGTCAGGCGGTTGTCGCCGGTGATCATCACCGTCTTGATGCCCATCTGGCGCAGCTCGGCAAAACGCTCCTTGATACCGCCCTTGACGATATCCTTGAGCTCCACCACCCCCATCACCAGATTGCCGTCGGCAACCACCAGCGGTGTACCGCCACGGCGTGCCACCTGCTCAACCAGCTCGACCACCGCCTGAGGCCACTGGCCGCCCTGGGCCAATACATGAGCCCTGACCGCCTCTGCCGCGCCTTTACGTACCTGGCGGGCGCCGATATCCACCCCGCTCATGCGGGTCTGCGCCGTAAAGTGTACAAACTGGGCGTCGTGCAATTCGCGGCCACGTAGCGCAAAGCGGGTCTTGGCCAGTACCACGATGGAACGTCCCTCGGGCGTCTCATCAGCCAGCGAAGCCAGTTGGGCCACATCCGCCAATTCACCATCGCTCACACCCGGCGCCGGCAGAAAGGCACTGGCTTGGCGATTGCCGAGCGTAATGGTGCCGGTCTTGTCCAGCAGCAGCACATCCACGTCACCGGCGGCTTCTACTGCACGGCCCGATGTGGCGATCACATTGGCCTGCATCATCCGGCTCATGCCCGCCACACCAATCGCGCTCAGCAAGCCGCCTATGGTGGTCGGGATCAGGCAGACCAGCAGCGCCACCAGCACCGTCACGCTCACCGGGCTGCCAGCACCCGCCGCATTCACGCTATACATCGAGAACGGCAACAGGGTAGCCGTCGCCAGCAGGAACACCAGGGTCAGCGCCACCAGCAATATGGTCAGGGCAATCTCGTTAGGTGTCTTCTTGCGCTTGGCGCCTTCCACCATGGCGATCATGCGGTCCAGAAATGCCTCGCCCGGATTGGCCGTCACACGGGCGATCAGCCAATCGCTCAGCACCCGCGTACCGCCGGTGATGGCCGAGAAATCGCCCCCCGACTCACGGATGACCGGGGCAGATTCGCCCGTAATGGCCGACTCATCCACCGACGCCACACCTTCCAGTACCTCGGCATCAGCCGGTACGGTATCACCGGCTTCCACCAGCACGATATCGCCCCGACGCAGGCTGGCAGAGTCCAACACCGTTACCTTGCCATCGCGGCTGGCCTGCGACAGCTTCTTGGCGACGACATTCCGGCGGCTACCCCGCAAGGCCGCAGCCTGGGCCTTGCCACGACCTTCTGCCAATGCCTCGGCAAAGTTGGCAAACAGCACGGTAAACCACAGCCAGGCAGCAATCCCCAGGATAAACCCGGCGCCCGCCTCACCCTTCCCCCCCAGGGCGTGGATACCCAGCACCGTCGTCAACACGCTACCTACCCACACCACAAACATCACGGGATTACGGAACTGCGCCTGCGGCGACAGCTTTCTGAACGACTCCACCACGGCCGGCTTGAGCAGCACAGGGTCGAGCAAACGCCAGGATTGATTCATCGGCTTGATTTCCTGCATGGCCGCCCCCGTGGCTGGCGTGGCTGTCTTTAGTCTGTCATTCATCTCAGCCTCCTTGGCCAGCAAACAGTTGCAGATGGTCGACCACCGGCCCCAGGGCCAGGGCGGGGATATAGGTTAGGGCGCCGACGATCAGCACCGTGCCCACCAGCAGCACAACAAACAGTGGCCCGTGAGTAGGCATGGTGCCAACCGACACAGCCAGCTTAGGCTTGCGCGCCAGCGAGCCTGCAATGGCAAGAACGGGAATCAGCACACCGAAGCGGCCAAACCACATGGCCAAACCCAGCGCCAGGTTGTAGAAGGGGGTATTGGCCGAGATACCGGCAAAAGCCGATCCATTGTTGTTGGCAGCGGAGCTGAAGGCATACAGGGCCTCGCTGAAGCCATGGGCGCCCGGGTTCCACAGGCTAGTCAACGCCTGGGGCAGCAGCACCGCCACCGCCGTACCACCCAGCACCAGCAAGGGGGTGATCAGGATGGCGATGGAGACCATCTTCATCTCGAACGACTCGATCTTCTTGCCCAGGTATTCCGGCGTACGGCCTATCATCAAACCCGCCAGGAAGACGGCCAGCATGGCGAACAGCAACATGCCATACAGGCCTGAACCCACACCGCCAAACACCACCTCGCCCAGTTGCATCAACCAGGTGGTCACACCGCCCGCCAGGGGCATCAGGCTGTCGTGCATGGCATTGACCGCACCGCAACTGGCTGCCGTGGTGATCACGGCAAACAGGCTGGAAGCCACAATGCCAAAGCGTGTCTCCTTGCCTTCCATATTGCCCAGGCCGGCATCCATGCCCAGTTGCACCAGCAGCGGGTTGGCATGCGATTCCGCCCAGACCACCACCGCCACCATGGCGACAAAGATCAGGGTCATCGATGCCAGCACCACCACGCCCTGCCGCACATCGCCCACCAGATGGCCAAACATGAAGCACAGCGCAGCCGGTATCAGAAAGATACTCAGCATCTGCAGGAAGTTGCTGGCGCCAGTGGGGTTCTCATAAGGGTGAGCCGAATTGGCATTGAAGAAACCACCCCCATTGGTGCCCAGCAACTTGATGGCCTCTTGCGATGCCACCGGCCCCATCGCCAGCGTCTGGGTACGCACTGTCACCTCTTCCATCACGGCGGCACCTTGTGCATCCACCAGCGGCTTGCCTGCCTCATCTGTCTTGGCCACCTGGTAGCTCACCGGCTCCACCAGTTGTGCCTCAACATAGGGCGAGAAATTCTGTATCACGCCCTGGCCCACCAGGAACACGGCAAACAATGATGCCAAGGGCAGCAACAGCCAAACCGTGACACGGTTCAGATCCAGCCAGGCATTGCCCAGACCTTGGGCATGCTTGCGGACAAAGCCACGCACCAGAGCAACTACCACGGCAATGCCGGTGGCGGCGGACAGGAAGTTCTGCACCGTCAATGCCAGCATCTGGGTCAGGTAGCTCATGGTGGCTTCGCCCCCGTAGCCCTGCCAGTTGGTATTGGTGACAAACGAGACGGCTGTATTGAAAGCCGAGGCCGCCTCCACATTGGGCATGCCCGCCGGATTGAGAGGCAGACTGAGCTGCAGGCGTTGCAGCAGATACACGGCCAGCAGACCTGCCAGGTTGAACAACACGATGGCTGCGGCATAGCGCCACCAGGGCATGTCTTCATCGCCATCCGCCCCGATCAGCTTCATCAGGCCACGATCGACCTTGCCCATCCAGCCCAGCCGCTGGGCCAACCCCCCAGACATCAAGGCAGCCAGATAGCGCCCCAAGGGCCAGGCCAGGGTCAGCAGCACCAGCAGGTACAAGCCCGTTTGCAACACTGCTGACTGGTTCATGCCACCTCCTCAGCATTGAACAATGCATAAAGCAGGTAGGCGAACAGGCCGATGGACACACCACCGGCCAGCCAGTAGATCCATACCAATCCAGGGTTCATTTTGCTTGCCCCTCCAGTTTGCGGCAGGCAGCAATCAGGCCCAGAATGGCCCCGCCAAGCACCGCGATCAACGACAACACCAGCATTTCCACAGCCGACTCCATGAATGGGAAAAGACAGTGCCCATGCTAGGGAGATCGCCGTAAAGACAGTGTCGAGATAGGCAGAACGGGTATAAAGATTGTGTAAAGATGGCGTGGCAGGCGCCAGCGTGCTGAGTGGCAAAGGGCGCTATGGGATAGGGGGCAGCCCGATCCGGCAGATCAGGCTTGACCGACAAGGTACAATGGCGGCTTACGTGTCTCACACCGAAAGCAGGACCATGAAAAACTGGCTCAATCGCCATTCCAATAGCCGCATACGCCGCCTCAACCAGCGTCAGCGCAAGAAGTACCATCTGGCCGAATTCGTGGAACTGGGTTTTCACCTGACGCTGCGCTTCAAGCAGCTGCTGTCTGAGCCCGAACTGGAATCCTGGATCAACGCCATCTGCGATGAAGCAGAGCGCACCCACCTGATCGTGGGCGGTTTCAGCAGCGGCATGACAGCCCTGGAAACCGACGGTTTTGTGGTGGCAGAGCACGGCTCGGTGAGTGAGGCCCAACGCGATGCCTTTATCGCCTTCCTCCGCCAGCATCCGTTGGTCGCCGAGGTGGATGCCGGCGAGCTGGTCGATAGCTGGTACGGCCAACTGTAATCACACATGCGGAGTTGCAGTGATATCAACTGCAACTCCTGCCCCACCCGCTACAACGCGCCATGGAACACCCATGAACATCAGCGAAACCCTCATCAGCCCCACCGAGCTCAAGCCTGTACGCGAATGGGTAGTGCGCATGGCCAGCCCGCTGGGCATCCCCTTGGCCGGGCGTAGCACGGCCGAGCTGGTTGGCGCAGTCGAGCAAGCAGTCAGCCAGTGGCAGCAAGGTCGCCCGCCCAAGGCCGCCGAGGTCAAGCCCGAAGACCTGCATATCGTGCTGGGTACCATCTGGGGAGAACAGCTGATCGCCCAGTTCGACTGGCTCTGGGTCAACCTCACGTTTCACGACTTCAACGACTGGAGTTCACTGGCCGTGGTCTCGCCCGACCGCGCGCTAATGATCCTGCCCTACGCCTATGTCTGCCTGTGCCGCGATGACCAGAACGTGGCCGTGAACATGCTGGCGGCCTTCAATGCCATCGGCCACCAGACGCTACCTGCCGCAGTGCCGGGCAGCTACAGCAATGTCATGGATACGCTAGCAAACTAACCCTTGCCCCAGGCACTGCGTGCCTTGCTGGCGCGCTCGAATTTTGCGGTCATGCCTTCTGCATCGGCGTGTTGCAATTGGGTGATCAGGCTATCCAGCTCCGCCCGGTAGGCACGCAGATCCTCAAGCAAACCGTCGCGGTTGGCCAGGGCAATATCGCGCCACATCTCGGGATGGCTGCCCGCAATACGGCTGAAATCGCGGAAGCCGCTGGCGGCCAAGGCCAGGCAGGTAGCTGCATCGGGCCGATTCAGCACCGTGTTCATATAGGCAAAAGCCAGCAGGTGCGGCATATGGCTGACCGCCGCAAAGACTGCGTCGTGTTCGGCCGCATCCAGCACCACCAGATGGGCACTGCAGGCCTGCCACAGGGCGCTTACCTTGGCCAGGGTGTCAGCACTGGTTTCCGGCAGCGGGCATAGCACCACCTTGCGGCCCTCATACAGGCCATAGCGTGCGGCGGCAGCGCCAGACAGATCCGACCCCGCAATCGGGTGGGCCGGCAGGCAGCGATCCAGGCTATCGCCCAGATGCTTGCGGTATAAGGCCGCGACATCGCGCTTGGTACTGCCCGCATCGGTCACCAACGCATGGCGCGGCAAGGCAGGGGCGATACGCGCCAGCACGGCATCCATCTGGCCTACCGGTGTCGCCAGCAGGACCAGGTCAGCATCTCGGACGGCCGTTGCGGCATCCTGTTCAGCCATGTCGATCACCTTGAGCTGCACGGCCCGCGCCAGATTCTCGGGCGAACGCCCCACGCCCACGACCTGGCCCACCAGCCCCGCCCGCTTCAGGTCCAGGGCAAATGATCCGCCTATCAGGCCCACGCCGATTACCACCAGCTTGCTCAACACATCCCACTCCTAGATTTAGCGCCGCCATCAAGACTTGCCCGGCATAGTGGCGCGCTGTAAGCCTATCGACACCCAAACGACCAAGGATGCCAGAGCGCCCCATACCACCAGCCCGGACCCCATCATGCGACCACTGATACTACTGACCCTGCTGTGCAGCCTGACCACCTTTGCGGCTGAACCCGCCCCAGGCCTGCAGGACGAGGCAGCCGGCCAGGCCCTGCTGAGCGAGCGTATTGCCCGGGCCTATGTCTGGCGGGGGCTAGAGGCAGACAATGCCGAAGCCCGCCGCCAGCAACAAGCCGCCACCGCACAGTTCGAGCGGAAGTTGGCCAAGCTACGTGCCGGCAGCCAGGACAATGCCGAACTGGCCGACGACTATGCCCTGCTGGCCCAACTTTGGGCTGATTACCAGACGCTCACCCAAGCCCCAGCGACACGCGAAGGCGCCGCCCGACTGGCCGAACTGTCAGAGGAACTGGCCTGGATCGCCCGCAAGGCGAGCGATCGCCTGGCACAGCCCACGGGCAACAAGCCTCAGCCCAACCGGATTGCCGGCGATATTGCCACTTTGTCGCAGCGACTGGCCAAGACTTATCTCTTGCAAGCATATGGCTTGAAGGTTGCCTTTCTGCAGCGCGACCTGATCGAGAGCCGCGCAGCCTTTCTGCAACTGAGCCAGCAACTGAAGGCACTCCCCGACAACACACCCACCCTGCAGGCCAAGCTGGCCCTGATGGATAGCCAGTGGTTCTTCTTCCAGCAGGCCATCGATGAGCTAGCCAAGCGCAACACCGATCCGCAACTGCGCCGCAATGTCATCACCACCAGCGACCGCATCTACGAGGTAGCGCTCGATCTGGCCGCCCACTACCAAAGGCGCGGCCAGGATTGATCACGCCTGCCACATGGCTGGGCAGTGCTTAGCGCCGCTTACAGCTCCCGGCCTACCGCCTGGGCAATCAGGCGCAGCGAGGCCACCAGGTCGTTGAGCTCTTGCGGTGTCAGGGCCTGGTCGGCATCACACCAGGCATCGCAGGGGTTGGGGTGCATCTCTACCAGCAAGCCATCAGCACCGGCCGCCACGGCGGCGCGAGCCAGCGCGGGCACCATCCAGGCCTTGCCACCGGCGTGGCTGGGGTCCACCAGTACCGGCAAGTGGGTTTCCTTCTTCAACACCGGGATGGCCGTCACATCCAGCACATTGCGGTAAGCCGTCTCGAAGGTGCGTATGCCGCGCTCGCACAAAATGATGTTGTTATTGCCACCCGCCGCAATGTACTCGGCCGCCATCAGCCACTCCGAAATCGTGGCCGACAAGCCGCGCTTGAGAATAACGGGCTTGTTGACCCTGCCGACTTCCTTGAGCAGGTCGAAGTTCTGCATATTGCGGGCACCGATCTGTATCACGTCCACATCGTGCTCCAGGAAGGTATCCAGCATGCGCACATCCATCAGCTCGGTCACGATGGGCATGTTGTACTCGCGTGCCGCCGCCTGGAAAAACTCCAGGCCCTGCACCCCCAAACCCTGGAAAGCGTAGGGGCTGGTGCGCGGCTTGAAGGCGCCACCCCGCATCATCTTGCAACCGGCCGCGTGCACGCCTGCCGCCGCCAGATGCATCTGCTCCTGGGTCTCGACCGAACACGGCCCTGCTATCACCTGCACCTGCTTGCCGCCCAGCTTGATGCCGCGGATATCGATCACGCTGCCGGCCGGGTGCCCTTCACGTGCCACCAGCTTGTAGGGCTTGACGATATGGATGGCGCGCTCGACGCCCGCCATCTGCTCGAAGCTCTGCTCGTTAAGTGGACGCTCGTCGCCGATGGCGCCCACGATGGTGCGCTCGCTACCACGCGACACATGCTCGGTAAGGCCAGAGGCGCGTATCTTGCTGACAACGGCGTCAAGCTCGGATTGGGTCGATTCGGGGGACATTACGATGATCATGACGGTCTTCCTATGGGGTGGATGGCAGAAAATGGACAAAGAAAAAGGCGGGCCTTTTGGGCCCGCCTTCTTGAATCTTTACTTGCTTCAGGGTGTAACAGGGCAGCCCGCGTCAACTCGTGATCGGAAAATAATAAAACGAGAAGAAAGCGGTGAAACGACGCATGACGGTTACGGGTGCCTGAAGTAGATGTTGGGACCAGCTTAACCCAAAATTTCGCGCAATGCAGCAACTGCTGCCTGCACCGACGCAAAAATCGCCGCCGGGCTGGCTTCGTCGAACATATAGGCCGGGGTTGAAATAAACGCATGGGTACGGTCCAAGCAAGCCTGGTCCACCGCCAGCGGCATATGGAACTGCCCCCAGGCCTCGATGGCATCGGACAGCGGATTGCCACCATAGCCCACAGTGATCTGGGCCTTGCTATAGCCCGCCTCACGGGCAGCCAAGCCCAGCAACAACGGCGCGGCACAGATGGCCACCACCGGCTTTCTGGTCAGCACAAACGGCATGATGGCGGCCTTCACATCGTCATGCATGCGGGCATTGACGCCTTCTTCGGCAAAGGTACAGAGATTCTTGGCCGCGCCAAATCCACCGGGGAACACGATGGCATCGTATTCATCGGGATTGAGCTGATCCAGCGCCCTGACATTGCCACGGGCAATACGGGCAGCTTCGACCAGAATATTGCGACTCTCCTCTGTTCCCTCGCCGCTGAGATGATCCACCACATGGCGCTGTGGCCTATCGGGTGCATAGCAGTCGTAGTGCATACCATGCTGGCTCAGCGCCACCAGGGTAGCGACTGCTTCGGTAATTTCACTGCCATCCAGATAACCGCAACCGGACAGTACAACCGCTACTCTGGACATGGTCATCTCCCCGTTCATGGCTTGCGCTCAACAATCATATAGTGCTTCTTCATGGCTTCCAGTACATGGAACTCGCCCTTGAAACCCGCCGGTATCACCAGCGACTCCCCCGCCCCCACCTCTACAGCCAGGCCAGCCTCGTCGATCAGGCGGCAGCGCCCTTCGGTGACAAAGAAGAACTCATCCTCGGTATCGCCCATGGCAATACGCCAGCGTCCCGGCTCGCATGCCCAAACGCCGGCATACACCTCGCCGCTCGCATTGGTGTAGTGATTCCAGGTGGTGCGCTGCGGATTCCCCTCTACACGACGCTCCTCCCTCGGATGGTCGTACTCGGGTGCAGTGTTCTGCTGGCTGAAAGCAATGATGGCGGGCACGGCACTATCCTGTTGCAGTAAGGTTTCAAGCCATTCTAGCTGTATGTCGCCCTGCTTGGGCAAGCATGACGTTTGCAAGTTCTGCCACCCCCCTACGCCATGGCGCCGCACAAACAGGCACACAACACAATGCGTATTTACATACACACGTAATTCAGAGAATAATATACGCAATGCGTAAATAGAGATAACCATGACCCTGCCACAACAGACCCTGCTGCGCGACGCCATGCGTAGCCTCAACCTAACCCGCGATGCGTTCTGCGACAGGCTAGGCGTTAGCCGTAGAGCACTGGACAGCTGGCTACTGCCTGATGGCTCCAATGAGCAGCGCAGCATGCCCACCGTGGTTGCCCGCTTCATTGCCGAGATCATGGCAACACAGCAGCCCGCAAAATATACGCAAAGCGTACCCAACCCAAGCAGCAACATCGTCGCAGGCAGCCCACACCTGCTCTCGGTCAGCCAATTTGATCGGGAATCCGTACAGGCCCTGTTCCGGCTTGCCGACCTGCTGCAACCGGTAGCCCGGCGGCAAAAAGTCTGCCGGGTGCTGGAAGGCGCCGTGCTGGCCAACCTGTTCTTCGAAGCCAGTACCCGCACCCGCATCAGCTTTGGCGCAGCCTTCTGCCGCCTGGGTGGCGCAGTCTGCGACACCACCGGCTTTACCTTCTCATCCATGGCCAAGGGGGAATCCATCCACGACACCAGCCGGGTCATCAGCGGCTATGTTGACGCCATGGTCGTGCGCCACCCCGAACAGGGTGCCGTGGCCGAGTTTGCCAGCGCCACCCATATCCCCGTCATCAACGGCGGCGATGGCCCCGGCGAGCACCCCACCCAAGCCCTGCTGGACCTCTACACACTAGAACGCGAATTCTCGCGCCAGGGCAAGCTGATCGACGGCTGCCACATCGCCATCGTGGGCGATCTCAAACACGGCCGTGCCGTGCATTCCCTGGTCAAGCTGCTGTGCCTGTATCAGCGGCTCACCATCAGCCTGGTCGCCCCAACCGGTCTGGAGCTACCCAGCGAACTGATGGACCAGCTCAGCCGCAATGGCAATCAGCTGCGCTGCAACCAGCAACTAGCCCAGGGCCTGGCCGGTGCCGACGTAATCTACGCCACCCGCGTGCAAAAGGAGCGCATGGGCAGCGAAGCGCTCGAAGGCTACAGCCCTGACTTCCAGATCAATCTGGCGGCTGTGCAAAACTGGTGCAAGCCCGACACCGTCATCATGCACCCCCTCCCCCGCGACAGCCGCCCCGACGCCCACGACCTGGCCACCGACCTGAACCCCGATCCCCGCCTGGCCATCTTCCGCCAGACCGATAACGGCATTCCGGTACGCATGGCCATCTTCGCCCAGCTGCTGGGGGTGGACCAACAGGTGCCGCACGCCCTGCGCGATTGCAACTGGCGCCACCCGCCACATCTGGGGCCGGAGGATGCGGCATTTGATGTGCTGGAGTGAGGGCCTAGTATGGGCTCAGGCATGGGTGGATGGCTCAGGCATGGGTGGATGGTGACGGATTAGGTGGGTGCCGGGGGAACCCTGCCGCTAACCGTCTGCACAACCAGAACCTGCGGCTCTCTCCGATTGTGCCCAGCCTGCTCCAAACCGGCGACGATCACGCGAAGGGTCGCAAACCAGCCCGGAGTGCCGCAGGCTGCGGAGTCTGGCCACTCACGGACACTGATGTTGGTTGGCTTTCGTGACCACCACTTGAATATCAGCACCGCACCCATTCGCGTGAACAGCTCTGGCTGAGGCAGCTGATCGGCCAAAGCGGACCTTGGCCACACTAGGTTAGGACGTCAGCTTTACTGCTCGCCGATACGGTTCATGATGCGATCGAAGATGGATTGCCTCGCCAGAGCATCGTCGAGTTTATTCAGCGATGCTACGACATTGCCCGCCTCGGCGTTCAACTCAAGGGCCGCTTCATCAAATGCTGCCCAGATCGGCTGCAGTTCTGCGACCAGCTTCTTGCCTGCGGCGGTGAGCATGATCTTTTTCTTGCGGGCGTCCTCGGGGTCGGACTCCGATACCACCAGCATTGACTTTTCAAGCGACTGCCGCGCTTGGCTCACAGATGCATGGGTGATCCGCAGCGTCGTCGCCAGTTCCCCCACAGTGGCTGAGCCATTGATGGCCAATTGGTTCAGCACGCCAAACCATCGTTGCTCGAACGAAATCCCCAGGGCCGCGTACACACGCGCCGAGTCGCCATCGAGGTTTTCCGACAAGCGCCTTAGCCTAGCGCCGATAGCCGCCCCGCCGGCAGCGCGTGAGTAATCTTGCTTACTCATGAGCAGATACCTTTCAGGTTGACATTTATGTAGGCACCTACGAATACTAGCACATCGACTTAGAGAAGGCGAAAGCATGAGATTCCTTGATTCCACTCCCGCATGTCCGATTTCCCGGCGAGCGTTCCTTGGCGCGGGACTGTCAACGCTGCTGCTACCCGGTGTTACATCGGCTGACGACCTCCTGCCGTCATCCCTGGGTCTGTGTTCGTTTATTCGAAACGAAATGCGCAAGGCGAACATCCCAGGCCTGGCCGCCGGTTTCGCCCGTGATGGTGTTGTGCAGTTTGCTCAAGGCTACGGCATGGCTGATATCGCCCAGCATAAGGCTGTGACCGCTAACACGATGTTTCACATCGCCTCGGTGACCAAGACAGTCACCGCGACCATGATTATGCGTTTGGCAGAACGCGGCAAACTCACACTGGATGAACCCATATCGCGCCATCTGGACTTTCCCGTTGTTAATCCGCGATTCCGCGACACGGCAATCACGTTCCGACAGTTGCTGACGCACACATCTAGTATTTCCGACGCCCGGTATTATGAGATCGACTTCCGCGAAAGCGGTCGCGATGCCGAGCGCACCCTGCCAGACTTCCTCAAACAATATCTCGCGCCCGGGGGGGACAATTATTCAGACACGGCATGTTTTTCAGCTGCACGTCCAGGTGCTGCTTGGGACTACTGCAACGTGGGCTTCGGCCTGCTGGGGCATCTTGCGGGGCGTATCGGGGGGATGGACATGCGCGAACAAACACGCAGGGATATTTTTGCGCCGCTCGGCATGGATCACACCAGCTGGACAATCAAAGACACACCTCAGTTACACAGCGCCGTGCCGTATGACCGCGTAGACAGTGCGCTTATTGCTGTGAAGCCTGTAGGCTTTCCGGATTGGTCAGCTGGCATGTTGCGCTCGTCGATCAGTGATTTCATGAAGTTCGTCGCCGCGTCGGCGAACGGTGGCCGATCGGGTGGCGTCGAGCTATTAGGCGCCGCTGACATGGCGCAAATGCTGGATATGCGCGCGCCGGCCGGCCTACCTGAATGGCTCAGCGGCCAGGGTCTTGGCTGGATGGCATCCCCGTTGGCCGGACAGGTGCGGCCCAACCATTGGGGTGGCGACCCGGGTGTGTTTACCGCAGTCTACCTGGCACCTGCCACGCGCTGCGGCGTGGCGATATTCACCAACGTTGGGGCGTCGACAGAAAACAGAACCGCCTTGAAGAATATCGCCGATCGTCTTTTTCAGGCAGCCGTTGATTTGCCACGGCCCAGTCGCCGAGACCAATAGCGAACCTGGCGGATCAGGTACCGGAATAAACGAGGTGAGTACTAATTCACGTTTGATGGAAAAATTTGGCTGAATGACTGTGCACGAAGGAGGGTTGAAGGCCATTTGGAATTCGATCCTTCGCTGAATAGCTGGACTACCTCGGGTTCATAGACACCCCTCAGCCTCAGGCCACAGTCCGTTCAAAAGCCCCCGGCTGGCCACCCAGCTGACTGGCCGCCAGGCAGTACCTCCCCCTCGCGCTAGTAATCAGCGCAGCCTGAGCCAGCGTACTCCCACCCTGAATTAATACAGTCCCCGCCCGCGCTGATACCGCCCAGTAAGATGAATGACACTCATTATTTCACCTGAAGAAACAATAAATTAATCAAATCAGCCATTCTTCCTCAAATCGGTTTTTGGCAAAGTAGCGTCACTTGCATCGCAACACGGATGCCGACACTACTGAAGACAAGGACCCACCATGAGCCGCATTGCGCTCATCACCGCCGACATGGCCACGCGTGAACAGCACGCTCTGCTGCACAGCATTGGCGAGCAGCAAGGCTATATCCCCAATCTGCTGCGTATCGTGGCCAACTCGCCCGCCGCGCTGCGCGCTTTTCTCGATCTGCAAGGTCTTACACGAGAAGGCAGCCTCGATCACCCCACCCGCGAGCGGATTGCGATTGCGCTAGCCCAGAAAAACGGGAGCGCCTACTGCCTCTCAGTACATGCGCAGCTGGGTAGTCAGGCCGGGCTCAATGGCGCTGAGATGGAATCGAACCGGCTGGGCGACAGTCACGATGCCAAGGCTGCTGTGGCTGTTCGCTTTGCCTGCCGGCTGATCGAGCATCGCGGTGATCTGGATGACGAAGCACTCCGGGCCATGCGCAATGCCGGTTACAGCGACGCAGAGATCGTCGAGGTCATTAGCCATACCGGGCTGAACTTCCTGAGCAATCTGATGAGCAAAGTGAGCCAGGTCGATATTGATTTCCCCTTGGTTACGCTGAACTGAGGGTAAGCAACATGCTCTCCAGACTCATCTGTTTTTTGCGCACTGGCCGCCACGTGCACTGCTTTGCCGCCTCACCATCAGCAAGTGGTTTGAGCTGGCTGCTGCTCGCAGGCCACACGCCGCAGCACGCCCCCATAGCCGAAGGCCGCGACCTGTTGGCCCTGGCTGACGGAGCCGATCACCTCGAATTGGCCTTGCAGCTTCACTGTACCTTCTAACCCCCGACTCACCCACCTAGGAGCACTCTCGTGTCCAAACAACCCGTCAAACTCTATACCTTCCCCTTGTCCGGCCATGCCCACCGCGTCAGGCTGGCGCTGTCGCTGCTGAACGTCCCTACCGAGCTGATCGAAGTCGATCTACGCAAGGCGGAGCATAAGCAGCCCGACTTTCTCAAATTGAACGCCTTTGGCCAAGTACCGGTCATTGACGACAATGGCACGGTGATTGCCGATTCCAATGCCATCCTGGTGTACCTGGCCCGCAAGTATGGCAACAGCGACTGGCTGCCGACCGACCCGGCGGGGGAAGCCGCCGTTCAGCGCTGGCTGTCGGTTGCGGCTGGGCTGGTGGCTTTTGGTCCGGCGGCTGCGCGGCTGGTAACCGTATTTGGTGCAGGCTTCAACGCCGACGAAGTCATCAACCGCTCGCATAATCTGCTCAAAGTGATGGATGCCGAACTGGCCAGCCGCCCCTTTCTGATCGGCAGTAAGCCCAGCATTGCCGACATCGCCAACTACACCTATATCGCGCATGCACCCGAAGGTAATGTCGCGCTCGGTGCATACCCCAAAGTCAGCGCCTGGTTGCGTCGCATCGAAGCTCTGCCCGGCTTTGTAGGCATGCAGAAAACCGCCGTCGGCCTTGCTGCCTGATCAGCCAGTTGCAGGGGCAGGCAAACTGTCTGCCCTTGCAAGCCTGCTGGTCACTTGGGGTGATGTCCACCATCAGCACCTCGCCCAGCAAGGCCAGAACTATGCGTTTCCGCGCAACAGCGCATCGACTAAGGAAAAAGCCATGAGCTCCCCGAACACCGGCACTACCTCCCCCTGGCATCGCGGTGAACGGGCTATCCATGAGCAAATGGGTACTGCTGCCCAGATGGAGGCCGTTGGCAGGCGGGTAATCCGCGACTACATGCCGGATCAACACCGCACGTTCTATGAGCAATTGCCCTTTGTTGTGGCAGGTGGCATTGATGAGCAAGGCAACCCCTGGGCCAGCATTCTGGAGGGTAGTCCGGGCTTCATGCACTCACCCGACCCACGTCAGTTATTGATACGCACCAAGCCTGCAGCTGGTGATCCATTGCTCGAATGTCTGATGGATGGTGCCGCCATCGGCTTACTGGGTATCGAGCTGCATACCCGTCGCCGCAACCGCATGAATGGGCAGCTCCATCTGCAAGAGGATGGCGCTTTCGCGGTACAAGTTGGTCACTCTTTCGGCAACTGTCCGCAATATATCCAGGATCGGGCGTTCTCTTTTGCCCAACCACCTGGGCAAGCTTATGCAGGCGCCGTCGAGCGCCTGAGTGGGCTCGATGCGGCAGCGCGAGAATTCATTGTCGCCGCCGACACTTTCTTTGTTGCCAGTTACTTTCCCGGCGACGCCGATAATCCAGGCCCACAGGTCGATGTATCACACCGTGGCGGCAAGCCAGGTTTTGTCCGGGTGGATGGCGATACCCTCACCATTCCCGACTTTGCCGGCAATATGCACTTCAACACGCTGGGCAACCTGCTGGTTCACCCCAAGGCGGGGCTGGTATTCATCGACTTTGCCAGCGGGGATATGCTGCAACTGAGCGGCAGTACCGAAATCCAGTTTGCAGGCGAGGACATTGCTGCATTTCAGGGAGCCGAGCGCCTGTGGCGCTTCCGGGTAGAACGGGTTGTACGACGCCGGGCCGTGCTGGCCTTGCGCTGGCAGCTCAGGGACTTCTCACCGAATTCGCTGATGACCGGCTCATGGGAACAGGCTGCCGCCCGGCGAGCTGCGGCGGCCCTGCAGAACGCTTGGCGACCGTTCCGCATCGAGCGGATCGTGGAGGAGAGTTCGGCGGTGCGTTCGTTCTATCTGAGCCCGACCGATGGCGCGGGTCTGGCCGCCTTCCGCGCGGGGCAGCATCTGCCCATACGCCTGTCCCTGCCGGGACAGGAAAAACCGGTAATCCGCACCTACACCTTGTCACTCGCGCCATCCGATGGCGTCTACCGCATCAGCGTCAAGCGCGGCGGCACCGTTTCAGCACATCTGCACGATACCTTACGGGTCGGCGACCTGATTGAGGCCCGCGCCCCGCAAGGGGACTTTGTGGTCGATGCGGCCGAGCGGCGCCCGCTGGTGCTTTTAGCCGGCGGTATCGGCATTACGCCCATGCTGGCGATGCTGCATCATGTCGTCTTCGAGGGGCTGCGCACCCGCCGGATACGGCCGACTTATCTGTTTTATGCCACCCGCACGGTCAGCGAGCGGGCATTCGATGCTGAAATCGACGATTTGCTCCGTCGTGCCGGCAATGCCGTGCAGGTCGTGCGGCTGAGCAGTCAACCCGAAGCCGACCGGGTGCATGGCCACGATTACGAAGTGGCGGGCCACCTTGATCTGGCCTTGATCAAATCGGCACTGATGCTGGATGACTACGACTTCTATCTGTGCGGCCCGGCACCCTTCATGCAAAGCCTGTATGACAGCCTGCGCGATCTGCGGATTGCCGATGACCGTATCCACGCCGAAGCTTTCGGGCCGGCTGCATTGGCGCGGCGGCCAGATGGCTCATCTGCGATACCTGCACTGGCGCCCATCGCCGATCACGACGTCAAGGTACTGTTCGCCGAATCGGGCAAGGAGGCGCGCTGGCAGGCCGGTGGTGCCAGCCTGCTCGAGCTGGCGGAGGAGCGTGGTTTGACACCAGAATTCAGCTGCCGCGGGGGTAGCTGCGGCACTTGCAAGGTGTCTCTGCTGGAGGGTGCGGTTACCTATCCTCAACGGCCGGCGTTTCCACTGTCCGAGGGTGAGGTCTTGCCGTGCTGTGCCGTACCTGCCCGTAGCGACGAGCAGGCGGCCCGCATTGTGCTGAAGCTCTGAACCCGGCGACTAAGCAATAGCGCCCACTCAGTTCAGGTGCTTGTCGGCGCGTAGGCGATCTGCCATCAGGTCGATGAAACTGCGCACCTTGGCCGAGCCATACTTGCTCTCGCGGTGCACGATATGTATGGGTAAAGGCGCGTTCTCATACTCGGACAACACGATCTTGAGTTCACCCGCCGCCAGGTGCGGGGCTATCTGATATGACATAAGGCGGGTAATACCCAGCCCGCTGCGCGCGGCCTCTATTGCGGCATCATTGCTGGTCACCGTAAGCCGTGGCTTCAGCTTGATATTGGCAGGACTGGATTCCGGCCCGAACTTCCACTCCACTGCCGGCGACACCCCGGTCGCCGCAATGATAGTCCGGTCGCGCAATACCTGAGGCGTTAACGGAATGCCGTGCCGTTCCAGGTAATCCGGCGAGGCACATAGCACGCGCCTGACCTGGCCTACCTTGATGGCGCGCATGCTGGAGTCCGGCAAGGGGCCAATGCGTACCGCCACATCTACGCCTTCCTCCAGCATATTCACCACCCTATCCAGAAACAGCGCCGAGACATCGGTCTCGGGGTAGCGGTTCAGGTAATCAATGATGCCGGGCATGACAAACATCTTGCCGAACAGTACCGGCGCCGTCACCGTAAGATGGCCGCGTGGCGCCGCATTGATGCCTGCCGCCGCCTCGTCGGCCTCATCCACCTCACCAAGGATGCGGCGGGCATCGTCCAGATAGCGCTGACCCGCCTCGGTCACCCGCACATAGCGGGTCGTACGTTGCAGCAGCTTGACCCCCAAACGGGCTTCCAAGGCCGAGATAGCCCGCGTCACAGCCGGTGGCGACATACTCAGTCGCCTTGCACCCCCGGCAAAACTCTCTTCCTCGCCCACCGCCACGAACACCGTCATCAGGTGCAGTCTGTCCATTCTTTCATTCCTCTATTCGGAATAATCTATTGCATTCTATATCCATTCTTCTATTCGATGAAATTTGGCAAAGTGGCGTCACTCGCAACGCACCGGGCGCTGCGAACTACAAACCACCCAACCAAGGAACCATCATGAGCCGTATCAGCATCCCTACCGTCGAACAATCCCTTGAAGCAAGCAAGCCACTGCTGGCCGCCGTAAAGCAACAACTCGGCGTTATCCCCAACCTGATGAAACTGGTCGGCCACAGCCCCGCTGCCCTGGAAGGCTATCTGTCGCTCAATGCCGCCTTGAACAAGGGCAAGCTGGGCGCCGCATTGCGTGAGCAAATCGCCCTGACGGTAGCCCAGTACAACGGCTGCGACTACTGCCTGTCGGCGCATACCTACCTGGGGCTGAATGTCGCCAAGCTCAGCGAAGCCGAAATTGCCGCCGCCCGTGACCACCACAGCAGCGATGCCAGAACCGCCACCGCCCTGCACTTTGCCTACCGTGTTGCCGCTGAACGCGGCCGGGTTAGCGATACCGATCTGGCGACGCTGCGCCAGGCCGGCTTCGATGAGGCCTCGGTGGTGGAAATCGTGCTGGTCGTTGCCCTGAATGTGCTGACCAACTACGTCAACAACGTCGCCCAGACCGATATCGACTTCCCCAAGGTCTCGGCCAAGTAAGCCTGCTCTCCCATCACCCTATCCACTCACTCAGGAATCCACATGAAACTCTCTCGCACCCAATTCATCGCTCAACTGGCGCTTGCCGCCACCATGATCATCCCGGCCTTTGCCGCAGCGCCTATGACCAAGGACGGCGTCACCACCATCCACCTGACGGAATACAACGGCTATTTCGCTGCACAGGAAACCCTGACTGACCTCAAGCCCGGCGAATACGATTTTGTCGTTACCAACAAGGCGGGCAAGTTTGTCGGCTTCAATGTACAGGATCAAAAAACCCACGAGTTGCTGGGTGGCTTTGGCCTGAACCCCAACGAGACCAAGACGACCCGGGTCACAGTCACGGCCAATGGCTTCCGCTACCGTTGCCCCATCAATGTCACGCCCTGGTACGACGTGGACATGAGCAAGTAATCCCACCCCACCCTGCCCGATGCCGTATGGCGTCAGGCAGGGTCGCTGCACCACGGCAGCTCAGACTTATCCTATGTACAAGCTGACGATGGCACCCGAATAACCACACTGACCGGGCGCCATGTGTGCCTCGCACTCTTCCAGTCTGGCCAGCGACAGCGCCTGCCGGCTAGCGGTCATCTACAGCACCCGCCCAGACACTGGACTATCGTGTTGGTGTAAGGAGCCCCGTTTGTCTCCATCCTCACCCTCACGGTACACACCATGACTCATTCCCCCCTTGATGTCCGTCAGGCGCCACCCAGCCACGGCCTGCTGAGTAGCTTGATACTGATGGCCTGGATGGTTGAAGCGCGCGACCCCTATACCGGTGGTCATTTGTGGCGCGTGGCACGCATGGCCGAGGAACTGGGACGATCATTGGGCATGCCCGACAAGGAAGTCCATCGCATTGCCCTTGCCGGGTTCCTGCACGATATAGGCAAGATCGGTGTTCCCGATGCCGTGCTCCGCAAGCCGGGCAAGCTTGACGACGATGAATACGCAGTCATCAAAACCCACCCAGCCATAGGCCAGCGTATTCTGGCCGAGCATCCACTGGCCCATCTGGTCATGGACGTCGTCTTCCACCATCACGAAACACCGGATGGCCGCGGCTACCCCGTGGGGCTGTCTGGCCCTGCCATCCCACTGGACGCAAGGCTGGTGGGCATCTGCGACGCCTTCGATGCCATGACCAGTACCCGCCCCTATCGCAAGGGCATGCCTATCGCCGCCGCGCTGGAGATCATCAGCAATGCCGCAGGCAAACAGTTTGACGCCGAACTGGCGAGCCACTTTGTGGCGCTGGGCAGGGAGGGCGCCTTTGACCATATCGTCGGCCATACTGACGAGGGGATTCCACTTGGCGTTTGTGTCAGTTGCGGCCCGGTGATCCAACGCTATCGCACCACCCAGCCCGGTGAACATGCCGATTGCCCGGCCTGCAACGCCCGTTATGAGTGGCGGCAGGCGGACAGTGGCATGTATGCAGCCGATGTGGGCAAAACCCATGGCAACCAGAGCCTGCCTTTGCCCGATACCAGCCTGCTGCAAACCTTGCTGCAAGCGTGGGCTCCATTACTGGCATGAGTCCCTATCGTAACGGTGGCGAAACGCTTAGTAACACGGCGCGATAATTCCACTATTCGAAACAATCATTTCCCCAGAGTGAGGATTCCGGTCTTCCTGCAATCCGGTCAAAGTGGTGCCTGTTCACCATCCGATACCCCAAAACCGAAGGAAGCACCATGACCGACATCACCCTGTTCCACACCTCTACCTGCCCCTATTGCGTACAGGCCGAACGCTTGCTGGGTCGCAAGGGCATCGCCACCATCAACAAGGTCAACATTGAACAGTCGGCCACCTTGCGTGACGAGATGATCAGCCGCAGCGGCAGGCGCACGGTGCCGCAAATCTTCATCAACGGCGAGCACATAGGCGGGTTTGATGACCTGGCCCGACTTGAGCAGGCCGGCGCGCTCGACCCCTTGCTGGGCCTCAGCGAATAGCAGCCAGCCTGTTGCAGCACACTACCCCTCATTACGGTAATTCATCATGACAAACCACCTGAGCACCAACCGCCCGCCCCTGCCACCTTTCGACCGTAACACCGCACTGGCCAAAGTCCGGGCCGCTGAAGACGGCTGGAACGGACGTAGTCCTGCCAAGGTTGCGCTGGCCTATACGCCAGACAGCCGTTGGCGCAACCGCAACGAATTCCTGCAAGGCCGGGAAGAGATCGAAGGCTTTCTGCACCGGAAATGGCAGCGCGAACACGACTACCGGCTGATCAAGGAATTATGGGCTTATAACGACAACCGGATCGCCGTTCGCTTTGCCTACGAATGGCATGACGACACGGGTCAGTGGTACCGCTCTTACGGGAACGAGAACTGGGAATTCGATGCACAAGGCCTGATGGCAGTACGCCACGCCAGCATCAACGACTTGACCATCGCTGAATCCGAGCGGCTGTTTCACTGGCCGATAGGCAAGCGGCCGGAAGATCACCCGGGGCTGAGCGAACTGGGTCTGTAATACATGGCAGTATCCGCTGCCGACACAGCCAACTGACTGCACAGTGACTGTATGCCCCCAAGCAAAACGAGTGAAGGCGCGGCCAGCACCCTGCACGGCGCAGCAGCTGGCGGGTACACTGGCCGTCATGAACTACCTCGCCCATATCTACCTTGCCCAGCACGACGACGAAGCCATGGTCGGCGCGTTGCTGGGGGATTTTGTCGGCTCGGACAAGCTCGATCATTACAGCGCCACGCTGCAGGCGGAAATCCGCCTGCATCGCAAGATAGACCGTTATACCGACAGCCACCCGGCCGTACTGGCCGCCAGGCAGTATTTCCCTGATGGTCGGCGCCGCTATGCCGGCATTCTGCTCGATGTGTATTACGACCATCTGCTGGCTCGCTATTGGTCGCGCTACAGCGATACGCCGCTGGACCAGTTCAACCAGCGCTTCTATGCCGCCCTGCAGGCCAGGCAAGACCAGTGGCCTGAGCGGCTGGCAGAGATCGCCCCGCACATGATGGCGCACGACTGGCTGGGTGCCTATCGCCAGCGTGAAAGCGTGGACCAAGCCATACGCCGCATCGCTACCCGGCTTTCACGCAATGGCGACCGCCTGGTCGATTGCCTGAGTGACCTGCAATCGCATGAAGCAGCGCTGGCGCAGGGTTTCGATGTTTTCTTCCCCGAGCTGATCAGCTACGTTCAGGCCGAGCGCCGAGGGCGGTGAACGGTCACGCACTCGGTTTCGCACCACCAGCCTACCCTTCCGTCCCTACCGGCCGGGTTTCGTCCCAAGGCCCACACGGTGGCGCCACTTGCCCGCTATGCTGCACACCATTCCTGCCACCACGGACACGCCATCATGCTCAGCAGCCTGCTCTTCACCTTTCGCCTGCTCCTCACCTGGGGTGCCATCTTCTGGGTCATCATCGTGCTCTGGAGTACCATCGCGCCGCCCGGCCATGGCGACCCGCACTGGCTCTGGGTGCTGGCCATCGGCCTGGTCATGGGCTGCCTGGTGATCAGCGCCGCCTCGCACAAGCGCCGGGTACGGCTGATTGCTGGCAGGCTTGATGGCAGCACGCTGTCCAACCGGCAAAGGCGGCAGATCGAGATTCCCTTGCCAGCCAGCGAGGCCTTTGAGCTGGTCGATGCTGCGATCCGTGAATTGCCACGGGTCGAGGAGATCGAGAGCACCGCTGACAGCCTGCAGGTACGGGCCAAGGTGCAGCGTATCGACCCTTATGGCAAGGGCCTGCCTGGCCGCTTCCTGTTTGGCATGTTCCGCACCGGCCGCAACCAGATACTGGCCACCGTGATGCCCGGTGACGGCACAGGCAGCGTGACGCTGATCTGCGAGCCGGAAGGCGGTGCCTGGGGTGACTGGTTCAAGATGGACGACGCCACCAATCTGGAGAATGCCGAAGCAATCGCCCGCGCCATACGCCGCCGGGTAACCACGCTCCGCCAGCTTGAGCAGGAGCAGGCACGCCAAAGCGAGGCCGAAAAGGAGCTCACCCTCGCCAGGCTCAGCCTGCTGCAGGCGCAAGTGGAGCCCCACTTTCTCTACAACACCCTGACCAGCGCCCAATACCTGACCCGCAGCAATCCGGCATTGGCTGACGAGATGCTGGGCAATCTGATTGTGTATCTGCGCCGCTCCCTGCCCAGCACCGATCATGCCTTTGCCGGCCTGGGCAATGAGCTGGAGCGGGCCCGTGCCTACCTCGATATCCTGCGCATACGCATGGGCGACAGGTTGAAGCTGCAGATCGAGGTGCCCAACTCCCTGTTGGCGCTACCCCTGCCCAGCATGATGCTGCAAACCCTGGTGGAGAATGCCATCAAGCATGGCCTGGAACCCAAGCCCGGTGGTGGCACCATCTGGATACTGGCCCGTGCCAACGGTGGCCAGATCACATTGACAGTGGCAGATGATGGCCAGGGCTTCAATGCCGAAAGCAGCGGCACCGGCATAGGCTTGAAGAATCTGCGCGAGCGCCTGCGCCTGGCCTATGGCAATCTCGCCTCGTTTACCATCGTCGCCAACTTCCCCCAGGGCGTAGCCGCCACCCTCACCCTGCCCGGTAGCAGCCTGCCCACCCTGGCCCTGCGGGAGCAGCAGCATGCTTAGGTGTGTGATTGCCGAAGACGAGCCCCTGCTGCGCCAGGCACTGCAGGCGCTGCTGCAAGAAACCTGGCCCTCGGCACAAGTCGTCGCCCTATGCGAGGAAGGTGGCGAAGCGCTGGAGGCCATCAGCACCTTGCAGCCCGATGTCGCCCTGCTGGATATCCGCATGCCGGGCCTGACCGGGCTGGAGGTGGCCGCAGCGGCCGCCGAGGTCAGCCCGGCGACCCAGGTGGTATTCATCACCGCCTACGACCAATACGCCATCGATGCCTTCGAGCGCGGTGCCGTGGACTACCTGCTCAAGCCGGTGGGCCGGGAGCGCCTGGCCAGCACCATGCACAGGCTGCAGACCCGTGCAGCCGCCGGCGCCATAGACCACGCCACCCTGGTGCAGTTGCTGGGCCAGCTCAACCAGCGCAAGCCCGCCACGCCAGAGCCAGCCCCGCTGGTGTGGCTGACTGCCAGCGCCGGCAAGGAGACGCGGCTGATACTGGTGGAAGACGTGGTCTACTTTCAGTCTGACAATAAATACACGGTGGTCATGACAGCCGAAGGCGAAGCCTTGCTACGCAAGCCGCTCAAGGAGTTGCTGCCCTTGCTGGATACCAATCTGTTCAAGCAGATTCATCGTGCCACCATCGTCAACCTGAAGGCCATTGCCTCCATCAGTCGGGACGACAGCGGCAAGGGCGCGCTCAAACTGAAGCAACGTCCCGAACTGCTGAGCATCAGCCAGCCCTTCATGGCCCTGTTCAAAACCATGTAGCTACCAGGCCTTGGGGTTCATCTCGCCGCCAAGGGCTGGCGATCAGGGGCGATGAATACCTGGCGCGATGACTCCTGCGCCAGCAGGGCTTCGCTGTAGTGATGGCTCAAGGCATCGCGGCTACTCAGCATCAGTCCAGCCGCACGCTGCTCAAACCGTCGCCACTGTTGCTGCCAGCGCAGGTGCTGCCCGGCGTCATCCGGCAGATACAGGGCGATCAGCTGCAACAACGCCTCGGTGATGGTGACGTGGTACTTGTCATCGGCCTTGAGGTGGCCGCAATAGCAACGCAGGGCATGGCGAAACCGCGTCGCTCCCTCTTCCAGGCCGTATTGGCGCATGGCAGCCCAGGCTGCAAATACATGGGCCCTATGGTCGAAGGCATGGGGTGCCAGCGTCCCGCGCTCCAGCGCACCCAGCACATCGGGCAAGCCTGGCAAACGCGCAGCCGCTGGCGTCTCTGACGAGGCGCTGGTGGTATGGGTGATCGTACCGGGCGTGGGAACAGGGGTATTCACAAAGGCTATGCATGGGCGGCAGGAGGGCGGCGCCATTGTCGCACCCCTGGGTGAATATTCCCGAATATATCCCGCACCACAACGCGCCCTGCATAGCGCTTACCGGGCAAATACCCCTGCTGGCAAGGCATTGCGCTCCCCCTGCCATGGCATCGCGTCAACTCGGACAGCACGGCTCACCTGCCGTTTATCGGTCAAACTTTAAATTAGTATTTCGTTATATTGCCATTAACAAATCAATGGCCTAGCCTTGGTCTTGTCGCCACCGAGCCGATAACCCACCAGGAGTCCGCCATGTCCTCCAAGCTGCCACGCCTTGCACTCATCACCCTGTTGATAGCCAGCCAAGCCGGCACGGCGGCGGGCCTGACGGTGGGCATGAGCTGGCACCTGCAGCTGCAAGGCACCCTGCAAAAACCTGATCGTCAGTTGTACGACATCGACCTGTTCGACACGCCTGCCACCACCATCGCCCAGTTGAAGAGCCAGGGTCGCACCGTCATCTGCTATTTCAGTGCCGGCAGCTACGAAAACTGGCGGCCCGATGCCAACCAGTTCCCCCAGGCTGCCCTGGGCAAACCGCTGGATGGTTGGGAAGGCGAGAACTGGCTGGATATCCGCAATGCCACCGTGCGCAGCATCATGGGAAAGCGCATGGATCTGGCCAAACAGAAGGGCTGTGACGGGGTGGACCCCGACAATGTGGACGGCTACAGCAACGATACCGGCCTGCCGCTGACCGCCACCCACCAGCTCGACTACAACCGCTTCCTGGCTGATACGGCCCATGCCAAGGGCCTGCTGATCGGGCTGAAGAACACAGTGGAACTGGCGCCCGACTTGGTGGGCAAGTTCGATTTTGCGATCAACGAAAGCTGCTACAAGTACCGTGAGTGCGGCGTCTACCAGACCTTCATCGCACTGGGCAAGCCGGTATTCATTGCCGAATACCGCAGCACGCCCAATACCAACTGGTGTGCCGATGCCAAGCGCAATCGTTACTCGCTGCAATATTTCAAGCTGGCGCTCAAGGGCGTAGGCACGCTCTGCAGCGGATAGGCGTGGACTTTCGCCCGAGTGGGCGCAACTAGAACGGCACCACGCGGCTCACCAAGTCCTCGCGCTCCACTTCGGCCAGAAAGGCATCACCCAGGCGCATCGTTTCGGCCGTGACCTGGCGCCAGTATTTCTGCCGGGTACTGTCGTCAAAATCGCGAAAGTCGTTACGGTCGGGAATCTTGCCATGTGGCAGCCGTGCCACCCAGTCTGGCGAGGGGGCAACCAGCACGACATTATCCAGTCGCTGTGGCAACGGCCTGCGCCAGGGCAGGCTTTTGTCGAACCAGCCCGGCACGATGTGCGGGTAGAAATGCGGGTAGAGCACCAGATCGCTCAGCTGGGTATAGGGCAGGTCCAGGTGGTAGTCGATCAAGCCGCCATCACGATAGCGGCCTGCGGGTGCGTGGTTGGGGTTGTTCACCCCCGCAACCACCAAGGGGATGGCTGCCGTGGCATGCAGCGCATCCAGCAGATTATCGGCCTTGAGTGGCGCGATATGGGTGGGGAAATCCCCGGCCAATGGAGGTGCCGGATGGCGGGGGTCGGCAAACCAGACGCGATCCCAGCCCTTGGCATACAGCTTGCGCGACAACAGGTTGGCGGTCGCCACTGCCAGCACCCCGGCCAGTTGGGTAGGCCCATGCTCAGAGGCCAGCAGCCCCCGCGCTTTCACCGTGGTCAGCGTCAAACTGTAACTGGGGTGATGCAGCAGGCTGGCCGGATCGCCCTGAAACAAATCCGCCAGCATGCACCGCAGGGCGGTACCCACCTGGCTGGCCGTCACACCCTTGGCATAGGTCTCCTCGGTATAGCGCTCCGCCAGCCGCCCCAGGGCACGTGCCGGGTCATCCTGCATGGCGCAGACAAAACGCCAGGCGCCAATGGAGCTGCCTATCAGCTGACGCTGCCGAGGACTACGCACCAGCCAGTCACCGAACAAGGCCTGATCCAACCCGGTCAACGCCAAGGCCTTCGGCCCGCCCGCCGCGCCGGGCAGCAGACCGATGTCGGCCGGCGCCAAGCCACGCTGCCGGATATGCTGCAGCGCACGATGACCCGCCCGCCAAACCAGGGGGGCGGAGTGTTGTATATGGATGGCAGGCGTCAATGACATGGCAGTTTTCGCGGCAATGCAACAAAAACACATTCTAGAGCCTGCAGCGAGCTTGCCGCCAGCAAGCTATCAATCACCATTTACCCAGCCCAGCATCACGCGGTTTCTGCAAGTGGCCTCCAGGCCCTAGAATGCTGCCTTCCTCGCCCCGTCATTGCCGCCCCCATGAACTTCAGCGTCCTCCTACTGCTCCTCGTCACCCTGGTCTGGGGTACCACCTTCCCCTTGCTCAAGTCGGCTTCCAGCAGCCTTAGCGGCGTCGAGATATCGGCCATACGCTTTGTCATTGCCGCCGTCTGCATGTTGCCGTTCGTGTTCAAGGCACGCCGCGAAACCTGGCGGGATGGCGCTTTGCTGGGCGCGCTGGCGCTGACCTCCTATGTGGCGCAGGCTTACGGGCTGGAGCACATTTCGTCCAACCGCAGCGCCTTCCTCACCAGCCTGAATGTGCTGATGGTGCCCTTTATCGGCCTGCTGTTCGGTGGCCGGCTCTCCCTCCTGATGGTGGGGGCCGCCACAGTGGCCTGCAGCGGCATAGGGCTGATGTCATGGGAAGGCGGCGGCAACTTGCTGGGCGACAGCGCTACCCTGCTGTGCGCCCTGGCCTATGCGCTCTACACCATCATGCTGTCACAGCGTGCAGGCCGGCATGATGCCCGCCAACTGGCCGCCACGCAGATCATCCTGATGGCGCTGTTTGCCAGCCTGTGGGTGCTGGGCAGTGGCATCAGCGGTGGGGGAGCGGCGTTGGCCAGCCTGCCCGATAGATTGATGCCGCATATTGGTACCCTGATTTACCTGGGGCTTGTCGCCACGGCCGGCATGCTGATGCTGCAGGCCTATGCGCAGCGCAATGTATCGGCCGACAAGGCCGCCGTCATCTACGCGCTGGAGCCCGTCTTTGCTGCCTTGTTCGGCTGGCTGCTGCTGAGTGAATCGCTGACCGTACAGGCAGGCATAGGTGGCGCCATGGTGGTGGTGGCCGTCATCATCAGCGAGCTCAAGCCAGCCGAGCCCAAGCCCGCGAGCTGACCGCGAGCTGATTGATATTACCGGCGTGCCGGGCTATCACTCAGCTATCGCAGCTCCCTACCTTGCCCACCATGCCGGTATCCCTCAAGCGTACCCACAGCTACCTGTTGGCCATCACCCTCGCATTGGCCGCCTGCGGTGGCGGCGGCGGGGGTGGTAGTACCCCTACCCAACCCACTCAGCCTGGCAACCCGGCAGACCGGGGCTTTAGCGACCCACTGGCTTACTCAAGCAGTGGCAATGCCTCCCTCAGTGTGGCCAATGAGGGCGCCGCCCTGACCCACCACAGCCTCAACCTGGGCGGACGGGTAATCGACTACACCGCAACGGCCGGCCACCTGATCGCCAGCCACCCACAGACCAGCCAGCCCAAGGCAGCATTTTTCTATGTGGCCTACACCGCCAAGAACCAGGATGCGCGTACCCGGCCGGTCACCTTTTTCTACAATGGCGGACCAGGCTCTGCCAGCGTCTGGCTGCACCTGGGCTCCTATGGCCCCAAGCGCCTGCAGGTAGGCTACCCAGCCACCAGCCAGCCACAACCCTTTCCGCTGGTCGATAACCAGGAAAGCCTGCTCGATACCAGCGATCTGGTATTCGTCGACGCCATCGGCGCCGGGCTATCACAGGCCATCGCGCCCCATACCAACCAGACATTCTGGGGGGTGGATGCCGACGCCGAAGCCTTCCGCGACTTTGTCAACCGCTACCTGGCGGTCAACCAGCGTACGGCTTCGCCCAAGTTCATTCTGGGCGAATCCTATGGCGGGGTACGCAGCAGTGTACTGGCCGATCTGCTGGAAGCGGCCGGCACCCGCATGAACGGTGTGATCCTGCTCTCCCCCATACTCAACTACTACAGCAATTGCGCCGTCTATAGCCCAGGCGAAGCCAACTGCACCGGTTTTCTGCCCACCTACGCCAATACCGGCGCCCATTTCAGGCTAACCAATCCGGCCCAGACCGACTACGTTGCCTACGCCCAACAGATGCGCAGCTATGCCGCCAGCACCTATGGCCCCGCCGTAGCCAGCTGGCTGGGCAGTCGCCTGCCGCCCAGCACGAGCCTGGTCGATCAACTGGTCGGCCTGACCGGCGCACGTGCCAACCTGTGGCAGGCCAATCTCAGCCTCCACCCCAATACCTATCAGTTTCAGCTGATTACCGGCACGGTGCTGGGCCGCTACGATGCCCGCGTGACGGCCCCACAAGGCAGCGCCCTGGCCAGCGAGGGCGACCCCTCGTCCACCTTCATCACCAGCTCGTTTGCCAGCACCATACGCAGCTACCTGGCCAGCCAGCTGAAATACACCGCACAGAGCAGCTATGCCATCAGCAGCAATGCCATACAAAGCTGGAACTGGCAGCACGATGGCCAGGATCTGCCCGATACCTTGCCCGACCTGGCCGCCGCGCTACAGCAGAACCCCAATCTCAAGATCATGGTGCTGCACGGCTATAACGACCTCGCCACGCCCTTCCACCAGACTGAGCTGGATCTGGCACGCCTGGGCAATGTGCCTGGCCTGCGAATTCATAACTACGAAGGGGGTCATATGATGTATCTGGATGACGCCTCGCGCGTCAAAACCAAGGCCGACCTGGCCGCCTTCTATGCCAGCGCGCTCAACTGAGGACGCCACCATGCCCCACCGCCACCTCGCCCCCCTGCTCGCCGCCCTGCTGGCACTGGCCGTACAAGCGGCGCCCGGCAACGGCGATCCAGGCACACAGCCCGAGGACCGCAGCCACCTGCCCCAACTGGGCGACCCCTATCTGCCCCCGGCCGCCCGCAAGCCTGCCCAGCGCACGCCGCTGGCTGGGGCCGCGCTGCAGGCACAGGCACGCGCCAAGCTGCAACAGCGCTTTGCCGCTGCCGATACACTCAAGACCGGCAGCATCAGCTTGGCCCAGGCCAAGGCCGCCGGGCTGGGCTATGTGGTTCAGCACTTCGCCGAGATAGATCGCCAGGGCAGCGGCCGTGTCAGCTTCGAGCAGGTAGAACGCCACCAGCAGAACCCGCGCTAGATCCACCTCCTGGCGTCAACCCCGTCAGGGCAAGCATCCAGCGCCACTGCGTGCGCCTAGTGCCGTTATGGCACCACCCGATGCAGATCATCGTCAGGAAGCCTGGCCGTACGTCACTATTGCGCTACCCAGCCGCCATCCACATTCCAGGCGGCGCCACGTATCTGGCTGGCCGCCGGGCTGCAGAGAAACACCACCAACTGGCCCAGCTGCTCGGCGGTGACAAAGTCGTGCGAGGGCTGTTTCTCGGACAACAGCTCACGCTGGGCCTCCTGCACACTCACCCCCTCTTCCCTGGCACGCGCCTCTATCTGCTCCATCACCAGCGGGGTGCGCACCCAACCGGGGCAGATGGCATTGCAGGTCACACCGGTTTCGGCCAGCTCAAGCGCCGCCACCTTGGTCAGGCCGATCAGCCCATGCTTTGCCGCCACATAAGCGGCTTTCTGCCGCGAAGCCACCAAACCATGCACCGAAGCGACATTGACGATACGCCCCCAGTTGCGCTCGCGCATGGCCGGAATCGCCAAGCGGCTGGTATGGAAAGCCGCCGTCAGGTTGATGGCGATAATGGCGTCCCAGCGCTCCGGCGGAAAGTGCTCCAAGGCGGCCACATGCTGTATGCCCGCGTTGTTGACCAGGATATCCACCGCCCCCAGCTCGGCAGCCGTATAGCGCATCATGGCTTCGATATCGGCAGGCTGGCTCATATCGGCACCGTGATAACGCGCCGCCACGCCGTAGGACGCTATCTGCCTGACCGCCGCATCGGCATCGCCAAAGCCATTCAGTACGATGTTGGCGCCCTGGCTGGCCAGTTCGCTGGCTATCGCCAGGCCTATGCCGCTGGTCGACCCTGTGACCAACGCCGTCTTGCCCTTGAGTGTGTGCATCAGGTTCATACCTCCAGAAGTTTTTTGTCGGCACGGGCGTACCCGCTACCGCGTTGTTATCAGGCTTGGGTGCCTGCACCATACAGGCAGGTTCTGCAGTCAATATGCCAAGCCTGTGCCAGCCCATTGCATCACATTCAGCGCCGCCTACAAAACCCAGCGTAGCGGTGCTGGCCAGGCGTGTGGGCACTGGCGCACAGCAGACAGCACACGGGCACAGCAAGCTCGCACAACCGTACCTAAAGGTTCTTGGTCGGGGCGCCAATAACAAACAGTGAATAGGCTCTCCCCATCCTGGCAAGGCACGCAGTGCGCTCCCAGCTTGATTGCCTGTCCGCCATTGCAGACAGGCTAGACCAGATCAGTAAGGGTTGCCCGCCTTGCCATTCAGCCATCGCCGATAATGACAGATCGTCGCAAGCTAGGTGCTTAGGCGTTTACAGCAGCGTATGCTGCGCGGCTTTGCTATCTTTCTCAATTCCGAATCCCGTTATGAAATTGTTTGCCATGGCCACTGCCACGCTATTGTCCATCGCCACCCTGGCTGCCGAACCACCCAAGGCGCCCGTGCAACCCAAGAAGCTCAGTATCCACGGCGATACCCGTGTCGATAACTACTTCTGGCTGCGCAACAAGCAGAACCCAGCCACCATTGCCTATCTGCAGGCCGAGAACGCCTATGCCGAAGCCGTGACTGCACCGATCAAGGCGTTTGAGAACACCCTGTTCGAAGAGATGAAAGCCCGTATCAAGGAAGACGACAGCTCGGTGCCCTACCGGCTCGACGGTTTTTACTACTATTCGCGCTTCGAAACCGGCCACCAGTACCCCATACTCTGCCGCAAGCCGATTGCAGCCGACGGCAGTTGGGAGGCCTCGGCCGAACAGATATTGCTGGATGTGAACGAATTGGCTCGCGGCAAGCGCTTTATGGATGTGGGCGAGTTTGAAGTCAGCCCCAATGGCAAGCTGCTGGCCTTTACCACCGATGCCACCGGCTTCCGCCAGTACAAGCTGCAGATCAAGAATCTCGAAACCGGCAAACTGCTGCCCTTCAAGCGCGAACGCGTTACCTCCACCGCCTGGGCGCTGGACAACGGCACGCTGTTCTACAGCACCGAAGACAAGCAGACCAAGCGCTCCAACCAGCTCTGGCGCCATCGCCTGGGCGAGAAGACCGACCAACTGGTGCACGAAGAGAAGGACGAGCGCTTCGGCCTGGATGTCTACCTGACCCGCAGCGAGGGCTACCTGATTGAGCAGGTGGGCAGCCATACCAGTACCGAGATACGTTATCTCAAGGCCGATGCACCGAATGGCCGTTGGAAGGTGTTGGCTCGCCGCCGCGCCGACGTGCAGTACAACGTGGATCACCATGGCGATGATTTCTATATCCGCATCAACGATACCGGCCGCAACTACCGTCTGGTAAAAGCCCCCGTCAGCGATCCCGCCAAGGCCAACTGGACAGAACTGCTGGCAGAGCGCCCTGACGTCATGCTGGAGGGCATAGACCTGTTCAAGCGCTTCATGGTGCGGCACGAGCGGGTCAACGGCCTCAACCAGATGGTGATTACCGACCTGGCCAGCCAGCAAAGCCACAATGTGGCCTTTAACGAGCCCGCCTACAGCGTCAGTACCGAGGCCAATGCCGAGTGGGACAGTCAGGTCTATCGCTACGGCTACGAGTCGATGACCACGCCGGATACCGTATTCGACTACGACATGGCCAGCCGCCAGCAAGTGCTGAAAAAGCGCCGGCCGGTGCTGGGCAGTTTTGACCCTGCCAACTATGTCACCGAGCGCATCTGGGCCAAGGCCCGCGACGGCGTGCAGGTGCCCATCTCGCTGGTCTACCACAAAGGCGCCAAGGTGGCCGGCGGCGCCCCCATGTGGCTGGAGGCCTATGGCGCCTATGGCTCGCCCAACGACGTGTACTTCTCGTCCAACCGCCTCTCCATGCTGGATCGCGGCGTGATCTTTGCCGTAGCCCATATACGTGGTGGTGGCGACCTGGGCGAGAAATGGCACGATGCCGGCAAGATGCAGTACAAGATGAACAGCTTCAATGACTTCATCGACAGCGCAGAACACCTGATCGCCCAAGGCTATACCCGTGCCGACAAACTGGCCATCGAAGGCGGCAGCGCTGGCGGCCTGCTGATGGGCGCAGTGACCAATATGCGTCCAGACCTATTCAAGGTGGTACTGTCCGAAGTTCCCTTCGTAGATGTATTGAGCACCATGCTGGACGCCAGCCTGCCCCTGACCGTGGGCGAATACGAGGAATGGGGCAACCCCAACAAGAAGGCCGAATACCATTGGATGCGCGCCTACTCACCCTATGACAACCTGGCGGCCAAGGCCTACCCCACCATCCTGGTGAAGACCTCGCTGAACGATAGCCAGGTGATGTATTGGGAGCCCGCCAAATATGTGGCCAAGCTGCGCACACTGAAGACCGACCAGAACCCCCTGCTGCTAGTGACCAATATGGGCGCCGGCCATGGTGGCGCCAGTGGTCGCTTTGACCGCATCAAGGAAGTCGCTTTCGATCAGGCCTTCATCATGAACCAGTTGGGCATCAAGCCGTGAGTGGCGCGGCCCACCAGATGCTGGATGCGATCAAGCTGCACCGGCTGAGGCGTGCCGATGAGCCTGCCGTGCGGCAGCTGATCGAGGCCGCGCTGATGGAACACTGGGGCAAGGTCGAGGCTGCAGCCCACCCCGACCTGGCACAATTGTTCGATCACTACGCCCAGAGCATCTTCCTGGTGGCCGAGGCCGGTGATCGCATCATAGGCTGCGGCGCCCTGGTGGCAGAAGCCGACGGCGGCGGCCGTATCGTGCGTATGGTGGTGGCGCCAGAGTGGCGCCACCATGGCCTGGGCGGCCGCCTGCTGCAGAGCCTGCTCGATGCAGCGCGCGCATTGGGCTACCAGACTGTACAGCAGGAAACCCCCGCGCACTGGCAAGATGCCGTGCGCTTCTACCAAAGCCATGGCTTTACCCTGGTGAAAGAACAGGCAGGCAGCGCCCACTTCAGCCTGGCACTGGCAGCCTGAGCGCAGCCAGCCCGGCAGGGGCTGCGCGCGCCGTTGGTCTGAAATCAGCTTGCTAGCGCCACGCACGCAGGCACGCAGCCGAACCGCCCCCGGCAGGGTGATGTCCAACCCTTGCGGCTACTTGACCGCACACCCCAAGCCGGAGGATAGGATCATGCGCAAACGCCTGTATTTCCTGCATCCCGACCACGATAGCGCCAAGCGTGCCATGGACGAACTGCTGCTCGCCCGTATCGAGGTCAAGCACATCCATTTCATGGCCCGCGACGGCACCAACCTGACAGGCCTGCACGAGGCCAATCTGCTGCAGAGTTCCGATATCCTGCACGGCGCAGGCGCAGGCTTGCGCTGGGGCGGCATGACCGGCCTGTTGATCGGCCTGGGCATGATCTTCGCCCCCATAGAAGGCATACCCCATGGCGCGGCGGCCCTGGTGACCTTTCTGTTCGGCGCGGTGTTCGGCTGCTGGGTCGCCAGCATGGTGGGCAGTTCCCTCCCCAACAGCCATATCAAGCCGTTCGAGGCTGATATCGCCAATGGCAAGATCCTGTTGATGGTGGACGTACCCATAGGTCGTGTCGCCGAAATAGAATCCATGCTGCAACGCATGCACCCGGAAGCAGAAGACCGCGGCCTGGACCCGGTGATACCCGCCTTCCCCTGATGGAAAGTATCCATGCCATAGCACCCAGGCGCCTCCCCAAACGGAGGTGCCTGCACGCCCTCGGGGCACACTTAGCCCTGGTGCATACCGGTATCAAATCGTCTTTTCCAGCCCGGACGCGCATAACATAGCGGCCCATGGCCGATCTCCCCCTCTACCGTCAACCCGCCTTCCTGCTGCTCTGGCTAGGCAGCGTCGCCTCCAGCTTTGGCCTCGCCATCGCCCTGCTGGCCGAGACCTGGTATGCCGTCAATGTGCTGCAGCTAAAGGCCGAACTGGGCTATATCATGCTGGCCGGCACCGTACCCCGCATCGCCCTGATGGCGCTGGGGGGCGTACTAGCCGATCGCCTGCCGCGTAGCCGCATCATGGCGGCCAGCTTCATGGCCCGCAGCCTGCTATTGCTGGCCATGGGCCTGGCGGCCCACCAGCAGGTGCTGACTCTGCCCTTGCTGATCCTGCTGGCAGCAGGTTTTGGCATGCTCGATGCCCTGTACTGGCCCGCACGCGATGCCATCCTGCCCGCCATCATTCCCCCATCCCAGCTGGGCCAAGCCAACGCCTGGATGCTGGCAACCAACCAGTTGGGCATGGTGGCAGGCCCCGTCATCGGCGGCATTCTGCTGGCAGCCCTGCCCTTTGCCGGCGCCTTTGGCCTGACTGCCGGCCTGATGCTGGCAGGCGCCGTGGCCGCTGCCTGCATTGCCGAACCCTCGAGATCCCCCCGACCCTCACGTGCCCTCTGGGCAGAGCTGCAGGAAGGCCTGGCCTGCGTACGCGACACCCCAGTGCTGCGGCTGCTGCTGATCATCTACGCCATTGCCAATTTGCTGTTCATGGGGCCCATGGGCTTTGCACCGCCGCTGATGGCCGCCAGTTTGCCGGGCGCCAGCGCAGGCCTGCTGGCACAGCTGCAAAGCGCCTTCGCCGCAGGCATGCTGGGCGGTGGCGTGCTGCTGGCACTCTACCCGCCGCGTTACAAGCGGCTGCAATTCATCTGCTGGATCATCGCCCTGGAAGGCCTGCTGCTGGCCACCCTACCGCAACTAGGCGCCACCGCCGCCACCGCCACCCAGTTCGCTATCGGCTTCTGCATCGCCTGCAACAACGTGCCCATGCTGTCGCTGCTGCAGCAGCACACTCCACCCGAACGCATAGGCCGTGTCATGAGCCTCAACAGCATGGCATCGCTGGGCCTGACCCCGCTGGCCTATGGCATCAGCTCGGTGCTGCTATCAGCCGGCGCATCACTGGGCCTGCTGGCGGCCAGTTGCGGTATCGCGCTGGCCCTGGTGTGCGCAGCGGTGGCGGTAATGTCACCGACGGCAAAGGCAGCCCAATAGCCAACGCAGCCAACCAACAGCCATACTGGCAACAAGCGCAAAAAAACCGGGCTGTAAACACAGCCCGGTTTGATGCCTACAACAAACAAGCCGCCTATTACAGCGTATTAACTGCCATCGGCCGGTATTGCTCTTCCAGCTGAGTACTCAGATTCAAGCTACCCATCTCGGTAGGCGCAAAGCTGGCCATGGCATCGACCAAGGCGTTGAGCTGGCGGTTGGCCGAAATCGCGGCCTGTTCCATCTGCGGCATACGCACAACCGGGCTGGTCTTGACCAGGCCCTGCTGCAAGAGCACCTCCTGGGTGTTCAGCACGGTGCCGTCCGCAAGCTTGATCTGCTCAACGCGATATCCCGCACTATTGAAGTGCGCCGCTACAGTGATTTCATCCGTCGCACTGTACTTCACCACCAGGTCCTGGCCCACGCGGGTAAAGCGCAAATCCTCCGCCTTGATACCAGCACCAAACTGCAGGGTATCCAGGCCCGATTGTGCAGCCGCATTGAAACCATAGGACTCTGCGACACGGTCCACGCCATCGCCCAGATTGAACAGGTACACGTCATTGCCCTCACCACCATCCAGCGTATCGTTACCGATACCGCCGTTGAGCATATCCGCGCCCAGCGCGCCATTCAGGCTGTCGTTGCCCGCTTCACCATGCAGCAAATCATTACCGGCGTCAGCATTCAGGGTGTCGTTGCCAGCATCACCGTAGAGTTGGTCATCTATCGCCGTGCCCGTCATCGCATCGTTGCCTGCCGACCCACGAATACCATTTCGCAAGAGCAAAGCATCCATCGCAACAACGCTGCCATCGGCAAACTGAACCTGCTCGACACGATACCCGGCACTATTGAAATGGGCTGTAACAGCGACTTCATCCGTCGCGCTGTACTTCACCACCAGGTCTTGGCCCACGCGGGCGAAGCGCAAATCCTCCGCCTTGATACCGGCACCAAACTGCAGGGTATCCAGGCCCGATTGTGCCGCCGCACCCCAACCATAGGACTCTGCGATGCGATCCGCGCCATCGCCCAGATTGAACAGGTACACGTCATTGCCCTCACCACCATCCAGCGTATCGTTACCGATACCGCCGTTGAGCATATCCGCGCCCAGCGCGCCATTCAGGCTGTCGTTGCCCGCTTCACCGTGCAGCAAATCATTACCGGCGTCAGCATTCAATGTGTCGTTGCCGGCATCACCGAATATCAGATCGGCAGCCTGGCTGCCCACCATGGCATCATTCCCCGCCGTCCCGCGTATACCATTGCGTAACAGCAAGGCATCGGTTGTCATCGTGCTGCCGTCGGCAAACTGGATCTGTTCGACCTTGTATGCGGCGTGATTGAAGTACGCTACGACAGTCACTACATCGGTTTCGCTGTACTTGATCACCAGGTCCTGGTCCTTACGGGACACAACCAAACTGTCTGCCGTAATCCCCGCACCGAATACCAGCGTATCGGTACCTGTTACGTCCACAGCACCCCAGGTTTCAGCAATACGGTCTTGTCCGTCACCCAGGTTAAATACATAGCTGTCATTGCCCAGATTGCCATCCAGCGTATCGTTACCGATACCGCCGTTCAGCATGTCGTTACCCAGACCACCATTCAGGCTATCGTTACCGGCCTCGCCAAACAGCAAATCATCGCCGCCAACGCCATTGGCCCTATCATCGCCAGCACCCATCAGGAAATAGTCTTTACCGTCGTTGTAGTAGGCGCTGAACGACTCCCCATTTGCCGTGCCATGGATACCGTGACTGTCCAACAGTGTTTCTACTGCAACTACACTGCCATCAACAAACCGGATCTGCTCTATTCCATAGCTTGCTGCAGCGAACCAGCCCACCAATGTGACCGCATCAGCTTGGCTGTAGCTGACGATCAAGTCATTGCCGTTACGGCTGAACTTCAATGTGCTGGTATCAATCCCCGCACCAAACTGCAGCGTATCGAAGCCCTGATCTGCCGGATTAGCGGTGGTGTAGAAGTTCTCGGTTATACGGTCCTGCCCATCGCCCATGTTGAAGACATAGATGTCGTCTCCCACATGGCCATCCAACGTATCGTTACCTGTGCCGCCATTCAGGATGTCGTTACCCAGACCACCATTCAGGCTATCGCTGCCTGCCTCGCCAAACAGCGAATCATCGCCGCCAGCGCCATTGGCGCGGTCATCGCCGGCACCCATCAGGTAGTAATCTTTGCCATCCGTATAGTAGGCATTGAACGATTCACCGTTTGCAGTGCCCTGGATACCACGGCTATCCAGCAACGTCTCCACCGCAACCACAGTGCCATCTGCAAACCGGATCTGCTCGATACCATAGCTTGCTGCACCAAACCAGCCTACTACTGTGACTGCATCAGTCTCGCTGTAGCGCACAATCAGATCGTTGCCGCTACGACTGAACTTCAGTGCGTTGGTATCAATACCCACACCGAACTGCAACGTATCCGATCCCCCGTCACTAGCATTCGCCGAGTTGTAAGTATTTTCAGTGATTCGGTCCAGCCCATCGCCCAGGTTAAAGACATAAACATCATCGCCTGCTTGGCCATCCATAAGGTCATTACCGATAGCGCCCACAAGCGTATCATTACCCTCGCCACCCTTAATGTCGTCAACTCCCTCGCCGCCATCAAGTACATCATTCCCCTTACCGCCAACTAACACATCATTGCCTGCATATCCCAGCAATGAGTCGTTTCCATTTCCGCCAACTAGATTATCGTTACCTGAAGTCCCCCTCATGCCTTGGCGAGCGATAAGATCCGACACAGCGAAAACACTACCATCGGCAAACTTCGCATCCTCAATCAGATAGTTCTGGTAGAAATCGTACCAACCAAATACAGTTATCGAATCAACGGCACTGTATGCGATAACCAAATCAGAGCCATTACGGCTAAAGTTCAAATGATCTGGCGAAATTCCAGCACCAAATTGCAGTACATCACGCGCAGCGAAATTATCTCTTTGATTATCGCCGATGCGATCCTGCCCATCACCCAGATTAAATATATAGGTGTCGGCGCCTTCATCGCCGTCTAAACTGTCGTTCCCCACACCACCCCATAGCGTGTCGCTACCGTACCCACCCCGTACATTATCATTACCCGCACCACCTTCTATTAAATCATCACCGTAGCCACTATCGAAGCTATCATCACCATCCAGCCCCAATAACCGATCCTTACCACTAGTGCCGGGCAGATTATCGTTCCCACTTGTCCCTCGCACACCGTTGCGGGCCATCAACTCGAACATAGGAATCGTGCGGCCATCGGCAAACTGAGCATCTTCTATCAAGAAACCCTGATAAAAATCATACCACCCAAACAGCGTTGCAGAGTCTGCCTCACCATAGCTGACAACCAGATCGCTACCTACACGATAAAACAGTATTTGATCAGGTGTTATACCCTCACCAAATTGAAGTACATCACGGACTCCGATATCACTACCTTGGTTATCCGCAATATAGTCCCTACCATCTCCCTTGGCCAACAGATAAGTGTCCGCTCCCGAACTATCCTCAATGGTATCGTTGCCACCCCCCCCCCTAAAGGTATCGTTGCCCTGGTCACCTCTCAGTGTATCGTCACCTGCGCCACCCAGCAGTAGATCCGCACCGTAGCCCGAGACGATTTCATTATTTCTGTCCGATCCCAATAGGACAACATTCCCCTCCTTCTTCTCCAATTTACCATTATATTGAGCATCAACAATGAACTCTGTGAGCCATTGATGATAATTTGCTGGCAATTCGGCCGGATCCGCCTTAAGCGCTACCTGCTTCAATATCTCGCGATAATTCCAACCCATTTCCAATAGATTAGCACTACCGTTTGCACTAACGAATGCCAGCACATCCAGCAAAGTATTCGTGGCGTCGGCTTTTGCCAACGTAGCGATATGCGCGTCTAATCGACTAAAATCCAGCACCAGTCCTTTTTCATTCACGCTCTTATCAATCATCTCATACCAACCCGACAATCGAGTTTGGACAACCAATGACTGATACACGGACCCCTTAAGGGCCTCGTAAGCGGAGTAAATCAATGCCTTCAACTCAGGAGTAAAGCGCCACTGATACCGAGTCAAAACATTTTCCCACTCTAAAGTGGCCTCGTTCTGAATAGGAACTATGACTGGCTCTGCCTTAGGCTCCAAGTAACTCCTGTTATTGAACTGTTCCAAGGTTTTCAGCATGCGATAAATGTCGGCTTCTGAGTGTGATAACGCCTCGGCCGACTCACGTTGTGTCATCCTCCCCTCTACATGGGGCTCTTCCCGGAATTGCTCAAGGCCTGCCAATATATTGGCAGTCCCCCCCCAAGTATCCACCAGATCCTCCAGCATGCCCATTTGCTTTTCCCGGCTATCCGCCGCAGCAAAGTGTGCCACCAGTTCGCGCAGCTTGTCGTCCTCGCTCATGGCCTCACGCAGTCGACGGACAGCGCCCGAACCCTCCATATCCGGCAAATCGGCGGCCGCTCCACTCACCGGCGCCCAAACGTACTTTGTCAGGAATTTATTTTCACCTAAGTCCAATGCAGTAGAAATACCCTTCGTACCATCAGACTTGGTATATTCACCAGAATAATAGATATAATTATTATCACCCAGGTGATGGTTTCGCAGCGTAGAGGCAGTCCCGAGAGACGTCACCCCAGCCGCAGCCAAGGTTGACAATTCACCGGCTTGACTGATGCCATCTTGATTCAGGTCACGCCAGATCTTCAGCTCGCCCCACACAGCATCGTTACTATTTATCTGCCCATCCCAATTTGCATCTAAATCTCTCAAAAGCGCGAAACCATCACTGGCCGTAAACCCATTCCTAAGGAATGTATCCACACCGAATAACTCACGCCCGGTATCAATCGTACCATTGCCATTTAAATCACGTACCAGCCAGCCATCATCACCCTTCAACCAGCCAGTGCCTGTTTTCACACCATCAGCATCATGATCAAACAACGTGCCCACATCTACAGATATGGTTTCAATGCCATCACCATCCAGATCAAGCGCAAATGGGTCTCGCCGGAGCTGCATTGCTATCGCAGCAGCAAAATCGAGTCCGACAGACTCGTCGATCACTCTTTGCCGACGATGCAACGCATCCAAGAGCCGGTCAAATAGGCCGTCCGAAAACCAATCGTCAATATCACCACCGTCAAAAAGCTTCTGTGTCGCGTCAAGCAGTGAATCCCAAGCTTCACTACCACTTTCAACGGTATCAAAGAGGAAGTCTCCCCACCATACACCAGTATCGGTAAGTAGCTGCGTCACTGGGTCGCCAAACGCTTTATACGCAGCTTCGGTCACTTTACCCACAGCATAACCAATAGCCAGTACCACACCTCCCATTACCAACGCCGTTGCAGCTGGCGCAGCAGCCACACCGAGAATCGCAGCAAGCCCTACACCTGCCAAGCCTCCAACCAATCCTCCAACAGTAGTCGCCATCAACTCGTGCGTCGTAATTTCCCCGGTAGCCGCATCGTGTACTTTGGAAGCAGTTTGAAGCACTGTAAGGCCAGCCCCAAGCGCCTTCAACCCTTCCCCGAGCAGTTTCAATCGCGTCGCGGATGCAAGCTCGCTCGAGCCATCGCTAGCCGGAATACTGGCCAACACGCGCAAATTGTCCGAAATCTTTTTATAGTGATTACTCTGCTGTGCAGCTGCTCGATACGCATTCTGCGCCGCAGGTCCGTTTAGATTATATTTCTTGACATATTCATTCGCATGCGCCTGGACCTCTGCGGCGCGTTTCAAATATGAGTCCGCATATTTAATTTTCTCAACCGAAGAAGCATTGATCATTTGCCCCATACCTGCCAAGGCCTCCGATGTTGCCAGTGCCATTGCATCTGTATCCCAAACTTCAGGCTTAGTAACTCCATTTGCAACAGCAGGTAAAAACACACTCCAATTACCAGCATCCGTAATTATGGTGTGGACACCACTAGTAACAGTAGTATTCTTTGGACGATAGTGCAATTTAGACATAAAACTTAAACCTTTAGAAAAAACAAAGGGAAATCCTGGAAGGATCTTATTTACGGAAGAATCCTGATAACAGCAAATTCCTAAATATCACCGCCGATATTAACAACCCTCCAGACAACCCAAACAACAAGAACAGAAAGAACAAACGCTGTGACAAAGACACCGCTCTGCATTCGCCCTCAGTAATAGACAATCCAAGCATGCTTAATGCGCTCAAGATCCCCACATAAAATGCGGCCAACCACATCCTACGCCGATTATCAATAAACGGTCGCAGACATCTAAATCCATATGGCGTACAGGCAATAATAGCCCACACCAGGAAAACCAGAAGAAAGACCATCCATGACACCCGGTGAAAAGCACACCTTTCCACCAAGGGAAACGGCGCATAAAACCATTCTGACATTTGGATCATGGCAGCATCTGGCAGCAACAATAAAATTACCCCCACAACCAATTCCGTCCACACAAACCCTGAATAATTAGGATGCCTCACACTAACTCTCGCTTACCATATTAAATATTTATAATTAATAACATTAAAAGCACCATAATAACTTCCAAGTACCAAATAAATTTTCTCGAGGAGTTCCGGCCCAACAAATCTCAAACACCTACCATTTCACACGAAAATTCCGAGAGAACTTTTTAATCTACTATTTTGTCGCCATATAGAAAGTTTCTAGATAAGCTCATACCAACACAGATAATATAAAATGCCATCAGTATAAAAAGCGCCGAATCTTACAGCACTGAGAAAGACAGCGCAACAGCCTAGGTTACTGTTTTTTAGAGCAAAAAATCCAATCCACTGTCACCTTGTCACACTCAGCAGTGCTATCCATCTGCACGCCGTGAAAACTCCCCTTACTCACACACAGCGGCGACGATATGCTCGTGCAATATCCACAAACACCATTGCCCCCAGCGCTTGCCGCACCTTCCCCGACACCACCATGCCTCACCCCTACCCAGCCCCCACCACCTTCACCAACCACCACAGCTTCACCGATAACACCGATGAACTGGAATCTCTGCTTGATGAACACCTACGCGGCAACATAGACGATGCCCTATGGCTGCACCAGATCGGTATGGCCTTGCTGCCGGGCGAGATTGATGTAGCTAACGACGCTGATACCGAGCACCTACCAGCAGCCAACCAAGTTGCCATCAAGCTGAAAGAGGTGTTGGAAAGCGCCGCCCTGCCCGAGGATATGTCAGGCGCCGATGAGCCCTTACGTGATGCCTTGCGCTGGAGCTGCATGACGAAGGCACGTGCTTTGGTACTGGATGGCGACGACGATGAAGCGCTGGAGATGGCACAAAAGGCGGTGGAGCTTGTGCCGTCAGCCAGTTGCAGCAATCACGGCGCAGCCCTGCAGGTGCTGGCACAACTGCTGGATGAGGTGGGTAGGGACGAGCAAATCCTGATCGCATCCATCCACAGGCTGGTGGAAGGCGGTTGGCGCGGCGGCGATCTGTCTACGCTACCGGCAGACTATACGGTGCTAATTCCCCATATCCTGGCACAGCGGCAATTGCAGCAGGATGATCAAGACATCGCACTACCCCGCCGCCAGCTATCCGATAGCTTTTTTCGCTTCCGCTATGCCGAGGCAGAGGAGCGCCAGGAGCTGATCGACCGTGGCCTTGCCATGCCAGATGGCAACAGGCAGTGGACGGAAATGGCCCGTACCTATCTGGCCATGGATTCCGGCTGGCGCATCCACGAGGGCGATCTGTATTTGCCCGATGGCGAGACCATTGTTGACCTCAATCTGATCGTTACCGGCGACTTGATCTGCGACGTGTACAGCGATGAGGGCGAATGCACGGTCCTGGTCCTGGGCGATCTGCGTTGCCAGCAGGTTTTTTCAGTCTATGGCCTGTTTGTCTGGGGCGATGCCATTGTTGGCGACACGGTCTACCAGTATTACAACGACTGGGCATTTGAAGTGGTGGGTACGCTATCGGCCCGTGGCTTCATTGTTCAGGATAAGTCGGCTGGCGCGCACCAGACAGTGCTGGACTACCACTACAACAGCTATAGTTTTGACAATCAGTTGTCTGACCATGCGATGTACTGGGCGGGCCTGAACCCGGAACAACGTGGCGGGGCCAATATGAATTTGCTGCGACGCGCCTATGCCAATGGGCGTTCGCCCTACCCCGCTCCACCAGCCCATGAGGCGCGTGTGCAGCAGCACGGCGAAGCGCGAGCCTGGCAGCGGCGTATCGCGGAAGGTGGCCTGACTGCGGAAGAAGCCCAGGCAAAGCTGGCCGCCCCCGCTTGGGCCTGGCAGATTGCCAGCCTACTGCCCGCCCGTTGCTGGACGCCTGCCCTGCTTGAACAAGCCTGCCACCACGCCGAGCCACGTATCCGGGTACGGACGGCCGCACGCCTGATCCAAGGGTCAGATACGCTCTTCGCCCATTTGGCGTCAGACCCTGTGGCCGCCGTACGCGCTGAAGCGGCCTTCAATGCACACTGCCCAATAGCACTGTGGCGCGGCTTGGCTGGCGACGACACCCCCGACGTACGCGCCGCCCTGGCCTATGGCCGCTACGCCAGCAAGACCGCCTTGCCAGAAGCCTTGCAACTGGCCCTGGCCAGCGATCAGGAGTATGGGGTACGCCGCGCCATGGCAGTACAGCTCGGGCTAGTGGATACGGCCAGGCAACGCTTGGCACAAGACCCGGATGAGGTGGTGAGATCGCGTCTGAAAGAGCCACGATAGTTTCAGCAATCAGCAGCAACAAAACAGGCCGCTCACGCGGCCTGTTTTGGTTTGCACTACCCAGCTTAGAACCGGAAGCTCCCATCGCTCCGCGTCGCCGAGCCACCGCAGGCCGGCGTGGTGAACTCGCGATTGCCGCTGGCCGTGGCCTGGTTGCTCTCCCAGGTAGCACTGCTGCCATTCCACTTCACATACTTATACTGCGTGGCGGTTGCTGGCGGCAGGTTGGCCGTGCCGCTCCAGGTAGCGTTGCTGCCGCTGCCTTGTGCAGTCAGGGCATAGCCGTTGGCAGGGGTCCAGTTGCCTAAGGAGGTCTGGTTGCCGACCACATAAAGACGCTGGCCGCTGACCGTGCTGGCATTGGCGATGCTGAATGCCACCGGTACTGACGTGCAACCGCCACCGCCTGCGCTCTTGCTCCAGACGGCGTACTGGTTGCCCGAGGTGCGCAAGGTCCAGCCTGCGCCGGGGTTCCAGTCGTTGGGGCCTATCTTCATGGCCACCTTGCCATCGACGATGGCCGCATAGAGGCCCTGCTCGGCACGCTGTATGGCCACCGCAGAGGTCGAGCTCAGGCCTTGCTCCTTGCGGACATCCAGTATGGCCTTGATGGCCCCCTTCAATCCCCAGTTATAGGCATGGGCGTAGTACACGCTGGGGATGCCCGGATGGGTCAGCACATAGGCGTAACCCTGCATGACCTTGTCGCAGGGTACGGGCCAGTGGTTCTGGCCCACGCCGCAGCTCTCGCTGGGGCCGGTGTCATGGTTGTCGACAAAGGTCACCATCTTCTGCGCCCACCAGCCTATGCCACCTGCCGGCTTGCCACTGCCATCACGCAGGCGGCCATACTCGTTGTAGCTGAGCGCCTGGTTGAGCAAACCCTTGGTAGTGAAATCAAACACCCCGCACTTGCCGGCCGTGCCGTCCACAAAATTGACCAGTAGCTGGCGATGCCCGTCCACGTTGTTGAAGTTCAGGTCGGTCCAGACCTCGCCCACGCAAAAGCTGGGGTTCATGGCATCGTGGTAGAGCGCGGCATAGCCCGGCGCATAGCCTTTAGAATAATCGTAACGTATACCCTTGAAGCCCACGCCCTTGAGACGGGACGATAGCCAGGTCTTGATATCGTTCTGCACCACGATCTGGCTATGGTCCAGATCGCGCGCGGCCGCATAGCCATCGCCCGAATCGGCGTTGCCGCACTTGCCGGTCCACTCATCGCTATTGACCACGGCATTGCAGCCCCAGGTGGGGTTGGTGAAATCTCCCCAGTTGGTGGTGCCGATACGGTGGTTGATCACCACATCGGCCACGCTGTGTATACCCTGCCCGTTCAGGGCCGAGATGGCAGCGGTCAGCGCTGCTTCGTTGCCGTAGTTGGAGTCGAGCTTGTTGAGCTGGCGCGGCAGGTAGCCCTCGCGCGAACCGGCATCCGACGGTGGCGGGAACCAGACGTGGGTGATACCCAGGTTTTTCAGATCGCTGGCCTTGGCTTGCAGATCGCCGTACAACTGGCCATTGGCCGAGTTCCAGTGAAAGCCCTGGAACAGCACGGCAGTGCTGGACTTGGCCTGTTCGGTTGCGGCCAACGCAGGCAAGGCGGCGGCCACTGCGCTTGCCAGCAGGCTGGCACGCAGAAGGTGTTGCAGTTTCATGTCGTCACTCCGGTTTGTTTTTTATGTGCTTGTTGGGTTGAGGTCGTACTGGCTCTGTGGTCTGGTGCGGCAACTCCTTGGCCAGGCTGCAGCCGGCTTGGGGTAGAAAAAAGGCCGCCCTGATGGGCGGCCTGACAGTTTACATTTCCACAAACACGGCGGTAGTCCTGGCCGGCACGCTAAAGCTGCCAGCGGCGCTGCTGAAGACAGCCCCCTTCACCACAGCATCCGCCCCGGCCTGCAGCACGGGGTGCAACTGCAGCGTCTTGCCGCTGCTGCCTGCCACCGTGGTGGTATGCGCCACCTTGTCGGCATTGAACAGCACGAACACCGTCTTGTAGACCCCACCGGCATAGCCAGCACCATCCAGCTTCATTACGATCAAGCCCGGCAGTTGCGCCGCACCTGCATCCGGGAAGCTGACCCGCGCCTGTACCTCGGCAGCCGTACGCAGGCGGAACAGCGGGGTACTCTTGCGGATGCGCAGCAGATCTTGGAAAGCACTACGGCTGGCGGCAATATGGCTGCTGCCAACCTTGAGGCCCGCATCGGCCAGCAAGGGCTTCATGATGCTCCAGTTGTCGCCGTTCTTGTCCTGTATGGGTAAGCCCACCGCCCAGTTGTTGCTGGTGCCGCTCCAGTCGATGCGGTTAAACCAATCGCCCGAGTTGTAGGAATCACGATCCAGCGACTTGGAACGCAACAGATCATCGCCCGCGTGGAAGAACGGCACACCCTGTCCCAGCGCGACCAGCGACAAACCGACCACCTGCGCCCTGGCGCGGTCAGACGCACTGCTGGCACGAGGCAAACGGTACTGGCTGATATCGAACAGCGTCTGGTTGTCGTGTTTGCTGACATAGCTGATCAGCTCCTGCGGATCGGCCGTATAGCCAGCCGGCTGGCCGTTATAGTCGATCTGGCTACCCTTCTTGCTGGCGCCGGTGTAATCGACCAACGTGTAGTCCTTCAGGTTGCCTGCCAGACCGAGGCGTATCAGATCCTGCGCTTTGAGGGCGCTATTGCGCTCATCCGCAGTACAAGCACTACCGTCGTTCTTGTCCACGCATTGGCCATTGATAAAACCCTGGTTGCGTATCAACCACTCGCCACCGTCGAACGGGCTGCCACCCCGTGCCGCATCACGCAGGCGATCGCTGAACGAGCCTATGCCTGTGCCGGCCAGATTGAGCTGGCTGGCCTGTTTGAAGCGGGCATTGTTTTCCACCTCACCAAAGTTCCAGCCCTCGCCGTACAGGTAAATCTCCCTGCCGGCGGCGGCATTCACTTCGGTCTGCAGCCGCTGCATCACATCCAGTGGCTGGTGGCCCATCAGGTCGAAGCGGAAGGCATCGATCTGGTACTGGCTGGCCCAGACCTTGACCGAGTCGATCATCAGCTTGGCCATCATGGCGTGCTCGGTCGCCGTATTGGAGCAACAAGTGGAATTGGTGACCGCGCCATTGCCATCAAGGCGATGGTAATAACCAGGGACGATGCGATCCAGCACCGACTTGCCGTCCTGGCCCGATGCTGGCGTGTGGTTGTAGACCACATCCATCACCACCCGCAGACCGCTATCGTGCAGCGCCTTCACCGCAGTACGCATTTCCACCGTGCGGGCCAGGCCATTGGGGTCCGTGGCATAGCTACCCTCTGGTGCGGTGTAGTGCAGCGGGTCATAGCCCCAGTTGAAGGCATCGCTGTCGCGCACGGCTGCCACGGCAGCTTGCTGGCTCTCTGCATCGCCCGCCGCTGCGCTGTCTATCGCCGGCACTTTCTGGTCGGCAGCCAACTCAGGTGCGCTGGAGATATCGTTCACCGGCAGCCAGTGCACATGGGTCAAGCCCGCCTGCTGCAAGGCCTTCAGGTGCTTCATGCCGTTGCTGGTGCCATGGCTGAAAGCCAGGAACTTGCCCTGATGGTTGGCCGGCACAGTCGCATCGTTGGCCGAGAAATCACGCACATGCAGCTCATACAGCGCAATATCCTCCGGTGCAGCCAGTGCCGGTATGGCGTGGCCATCCCAACCAGCCGGTTTGGCTGCTGCTGCCGTCAGGTCGGTAATCAGGCTGCGGGTGCTATTGGCCGATAGGCCCAGCGAGTAGGGATCGGTAACCGTATTGATCTCAACCTTGCCGGTACTGCGGGCATAGACCTCCACCCGGTAAGCGTAATACCGGGCGTTGATCCAGGCCGCTTCGCCACTGGCACTCCAGATACCGGTGCTGGCATCCAGCTGCATGGTCAAGGAGCCGGCGCTGGCACTGGTCGGGCCATCAAACAGCTGCACATCCACCGACCTCGCTGTCGGCGCCCACAGCCGGAACACAGGCTTGCCGCCTTCAATCACCGCGCCCAACGCCGCATTAGCTGCAGCACTGGCATACAGATCGTCCAGCACCGGGCCCGTCTGTACCTGGCTGCCATCGACTACGACACCATTCACCGTCTGCGACACCACCAGTTGCCCTTTGACCAGGCTCTTGGCATTGGCACCTGCTGCCAGCTTGAACGCAGGTGCACCGGCCAAGTGTGGGTAGCGGGCCTTGATTGCATCCGGCAAGGTGGTCACCGCCAGGTCTATCACCCCATCGGCACCACTAATGCCGCTGCCCCCCAGCACCATGCCGCCATTGGCCGCATGATGCAGCTTGTAGCTGGCGCTCAGGCTGGCGCCGGGCCAGACCAGGGTATCGGCAGTCAGCCACACCGCCTTGGCCGACGAGAGATTGGCGCTGCTCTTGGCAGGCTCGCTGCTATAGACCGTGCAATCGCCATCCTTCACCCAAACCTGCTGACCCTTGCTGGCGATATCTGCTGCAAAGGTCGCCAACTGATCGCTGCCGCACAGCTTGGTGGCATCCTTGCCATCGGCCGTGGGGACAGTGATCAGGAAGTCCATCTTGCCCTTGGCCACATCCACCTCGATATCGGTGTAAGCGCCGTAGGCGTTGGTCTTGTCAAACAGGTAACGGTTGCCGGGCCAGCCGGTGGAAGGCGTCTTGGGGCCGGACCAGGAATACACACCCCAGTCCTTGTAAACACCGTCCTTGCGCCAGAGGTTGACGCGCAGATGGCCTGCCTTGATTTCTGCCGTGGGTGGGGTGGTTGTGCCACCGCCGTCACTGCCGCCGCCTCCACCGCCACAGGCGGTGATCAGCAAGCTGCCGGCGAGCGCCGCGCCAAACAGGCGCAGCCGGGCCCAGCGGCCCGAGTCGCTAAGGTATTGCATGGGTCATCACTCCGGTTTATTCGCCGCCGGGTATCCCGGCTGGCTGGTTTATTGTGCGGTGCAGCGTAACTACGGGTAAGCAAAGTCCTGAAACTACGCAACTTTTTGCTGCACTCGCTTATTTGTGCCCCAGGACTGGCGCGAGGTCAACGCCCAAGACAAGACAGGTATGACAAGTAGTTTTACAACCTCGCTATAACGGGCTTCGCCGTCATACAAGCCGGCATGCGTCAGACCAAAAACAAAAAACGCCAAGCACAAAGTGGTTGGCGTTTTTTGTAGTCTACGTATTAGCAGCTACTTGTTTGGCACAGCCCTGCAGCAAAACAGGCGGTATCAGAGGGGCTGCAGATCCAGCTTTTCAAACAGTTGGCGATCGCGATCCGCTTCCGGGTTGCCGGTGGTCAGCAGCTTGTCCCCATAGAAAATGGAATTCGCACCAGCCAGGAAGCACAAGGCCTGCACCGACTCCGGCATCTGCTGGCGACCTGCAGACAGGCGCACAAAGCTGCGCGGCAAGGTGATGCGGGCCACGGCAATGGTGCGCACGAACTCGCTCCAGTCTATCCCCTCCTGGTCTGCCAGCGGCGTTCCCTCCACCTTGACCAGATTGTTAATGGGAACCGACTCAGGTTGCGGATCCAGATTAGCCAGCTGGGCCAGCAGACCGGCGCGCTCCTTGCGCGTTTCGCCCATACCCACAATACCGCCACAGCAGACATTCATGCCCGATTCCCGTACCTGCCGCAGGGTATCCAGCCTATCGTCGTAGCCACGGGTACCAATGATGTCGCCGTACTTCTCCGGCGCGGTATCCAGATTGTGGTTGTAGTAATCCAGGCCAGCGTCCTTCAGCTCCCCCGCCATGCCTTGCTTGAGCATGCCCAGGGTCGCACAGGTCTGCAGGCCCAAGGCCTTGACCCCGGCTATCATCTGCTTCACCTCGTCCAGATCGCGCTGCTTGGGGCCACGCCAAGCCGCACCCATGCAAAAGCGCGAGGCACCAGCAGCCTTGGCTGCCTGCGCCGCCTGCAGCACCTCATCTAGCGGCATCAGATCCTGGCTGGTGACACCCGTGTCATAGCGGACCGACTGCGGGCAGTAGCCACAATCCTCCGGGCAACCGCCGGTTTTAATCGACAGCAAGGTGGACAGCTGCACCTTGCTGGCATCGAAATGCTCACGATGCACCGTCTGCGCCATGAACAGCAAGTCATTGAAAGGCAATGAAAACAGCTTTGCCACAGCCTCTACCGACCAGTTCTTGGCCTCGGCATGTGTTACGGGTTTCTTGTGGAAGACAACAGCGTTGGGTGCAGCGGCTTGGTTCATGGCGGGGAAGCATGTCTCGTTATCGTTATGCTGATTTTTGGGCCTACCGCCATACTTGTCAAATAATCAGCACTGTAAAATTTGACCAGTGTGTAATGGCGACACTCCCTGCCGACCTGTTGTAAGTTTGCGCAGAAGTCTGAACTTTGGGGCTGAATGACCGAACTTTGTGAGGCAATAAGCCTGAACCGCATCCCTAACTGAGCACCTGGAGCAAAGCGAAGCCCAACGCACATTGACCTTCCCCCGCCCAGATCTACCAGGAATTAGTTAGCATGAAGGGCGAAGGCGCCCCTCATGAGGAAGTCACGATTCACTGAAACCCAGATCATCGCCATCCTAAAGGAGGCCGAAGCGGGTGTTTCAGCGGTAGAGCTTTATCGCTGACGCTGCACCAGTTCAACGATGACTTGCTTGAGCGCAGTCGTCCCTGTCCATTGAACTGCGCTGGGATCACTCTTGATGTCGATATGCGAGCAATTGAGGCCACGGGTCATTTCGATGAAACCAGCAAGGGCGGCCCTTGAGAAATGGGCATCCGCCAGCGCTTTCGGCCACTCTGCTTCCGGTAGGACTGCTACGTCGACAGGCTTCCCGAGCGTGGCCGAAACGATGGCGGCGACATCATTAGGGGCATAGTCTTTGGGCCCCGAGAGCGTGACCACGCAAGTCCCCGTCCTTTCTTCCTGCAGCAAAGCAGCTGCAGCGCTGCCGACATCCACCGTCGCTACCATCGGAAGGGAGCGCTGTGGTGGTGCCAGAAACGTCGGCAGAGTACCGCTACGCATGGCCTGTCCGACCATCGGCATCCAGTTCTCCATGAAATAGGCCGTGCGCAGAAAGATGGTGGGTACACCGATTGCGCCCAAACGCTGTTCGAACATGCGGTTCATCCCTATCCATCCCGTTCCACTTTCGCGGTCGGCGCCCACCGAGGAAAGCGCCACCAGCCTAGGCACGTCCGCAGCGACCGCAGCACGCGCGGTGGTATCGGCAATCAAGTCCGCCCTCTCAAACAGGTCTTCACGGTTGTAGTGCTGCGGGCTGACGACATAGGCGCCCTGAGCCTGACTGAGCACCTTGGTCATTGAGGCCAGGTCTGTCAGGTCGGCCACGGCCACCTCTGCGCCACGTTCGGCCCACGGTCGGCCCTTGGCCAAGTCACGCACCACGACGCGCACGGGGCAGCCGGAGCACAAGAGCGCATCGGCGGCAGCGGCGCCGGTACGGCCGGTCACACCAAATACAACGTAAGGAAGCGGGGAGGAAGCAGTCATACAAAAATCTCCTGTTCAAATGAACGAGAAGAGTGCATGTTTTATCAACATACATAAATGACATGAAGGTAATAACCAACATGCACCAAGTGGATTTATCTACAGTCGACCTCAATCTGTTAAAGCTGTTTGAAGCACTCGTTCGGGAGCGAAGTGTCACCCTGGCGGGCCTCCGCCTCGGCTTGAGCCAACCGGCCGCCAGCCGCGCGCTGGGGCGGCTGCGCACGATGCTGGGTGATCGCCTGGTTGTCCGCGGCAAGCTCGGCCTGGAACTGACACCCCGCGGCGAAGCGCTGGTAGGTCCAGTGACTAAGCTGCTGGACGATGTCCGAGGTATCGTCTCGCCTGCCGTCTTCGACCCCGCCTCTGCAATGGGTCGGATCACAATCGCCGCGCACGACCATCTGAGCCTGATGGTCCTTGCTGGTTTGACGGCCCGCTTCGAGCGCGATGCGCCAGCGCTAAGTCTCCATATCGCGCAACCTGCCGGAGACAACGTACGGCTTGTCGAGCAAGGAGGCGCAGATCTGGCACTGGGCATTTTCGAGTCGTTGCCCGGTAGCCTCCATCAGCGCGGCCTCTACACCGACAGCTTGGTGTGCGTGATGAGATCCAATCACCCCGCGGTTACAGACGGACTTAGCCTTGAGCGTTATGTGGCCTTGCGCCACATCACCGTGACTATTTCCGGCGTAGGAGAGAGCACGGTCGACGCCGTGCTTTCGACGCTGGGGCTTACTCGCCATGTCGCATTGAGGGTTCCCCACTTCCTTGCGGGGGCGATGCTGGTGGCGGACAGCGACATGATTCTCACGTTGCCAAGCCGTTTGGCGCGCCTACTTGCGCAAAGGCTCCCGCTTGCGCTCCTGGATCTGCCGCTAAAGGTTGCACCCTTGTCGCCAGCCATGATCTGGCACGAGCGCTTCCACGGCGACCCTGCCCATGTTTGGGTCAGGCAGCAGCTTGTCGACGTCGTCGCGCCGTTCAATACGGTTCGACGTCCCCCCGGATTCAGTAGCACTCGGCTTTAGAGTCCGGGGGTTAAGTTAGCCGATTTCTCGGCGAGCTGCTTGGCATAAGCTGACGGTGTCAGCCCACCCAAACCTCTCTTTGGACGTTCGTCGTTGTACTCGCGGCGCCAGGACTCTATGACGACACGCGCGTGAGCCAAGGAAGTGAACCAGTGCTCATTCCGACAGAGCTCGGCAAAACCAAACACGGCTGGCGCCGTTGAGCCGATCTTCGGGCCGGTCCTAGCTGTAACAAATTCAGGCTATAGGCCCTAGCTTTAGCAAATACAGCCTCTTGGCCCTACTTCGTTCAATGTATTGGCTCAGTACAAATTTGTAAGCCCTTGAAACGAAAGACACCGGAGTTCCGGCATCTGCGACAACTTACACAAATAAATAACGAGTAAGCTGAGCACCCTTGGCGAAGCCAGGCACGATAGGCAAATTTCAATCTAGCATCCGCTTGATAAGCAAGAAGAAACTCGCCAAATTGCAGCAACCGTCAGGGTTCAGGCAGCACCCTGAACAGGCAAGGTAGCGGTACAGGCGCTACCGGTGGTATCCGGCAAACTCGACCAAGTTCGAGCCTTGAAAATCCCCGCCGAAAATGGCATGGTGTTGCCACCTTGGCCTCAGGGGAAATCCCAGAAACCTCGATCTCCAAAACCGCCAAAAGAACCAGCGCAACGTTGCTGGCGAGGTGCGCGCAAAAAATTTGTTGGCGGCGCCGAGAAGACTAGGCACGAACGAGAACGTGGCTTCTCCCCCCCTTGGCCCATGTATTGCTGGACACCAAGATAGGATGCCGCCATCTATAAGGGCTTGGCACCTGGAAGTCTTCCAGACTTATTTTAAAATCCTCTCACTCCACATTACCCGTGATCTCGAGCCAACTACTATTTCTCTTCAGCGCCCTGGGCTCAGTTAACGGCATCTTCCTGGCGTTCTACCTCTTTACCCTGCGATCGCATCGCTTAACGAATGGCATGCTGGGCGCATTACTACTCGCCATAGGTTTTCGTACTGGCAAATCAACTTTTTATTATTTCTACCCTGACATCGCGGTCGAATTCCTCCAGATCGGCATGTCAGCCTGCCTCTTGATCGGGCCATTGACTTACCTATATGTCGGCTTCCATCTTGCGGATTTAAGGCAAAGCGCCCCAGGCAAGCACTGGCGCTGGCATCTACCCCTATCGCTATTTATCATCGGCATTGGGATTGTTTTCCCCTACTCCCAGCATCCGTATATCTGGCACCATGTCATGCGCGGGATACATGCTTACTGGCTCACCTATTTGCTGCTGGCCGGAAGGCAGCTATGGAAGTCACGCGTTTTACTGGTCGACACAACAGGTCGGGTGTCTCGCCCATCCCTATTATTGCTCAGCGTCTATTTTAGCAGCTGCGTGATTCTCATTGCCTATGTCAGCACCCCGTTTACCTCGTATATTGTCGGTGCGCTATCGTTTACCTTCACCATACACCTTACGGTGCTGACCTTTATACTGCCGAACGAAACCAAAGTCGATGCGAGCAAAAAGGAAAGGTATCAAAATCGAAAGCTGACCGAAGAAGACGCGCAGGCATTGCTGGCATTGCTCAATCAAACAATGCATGAGCAGCAACTGTACTTGAATCCTAACCTGAGCCTGATGCTGCTAGCCAAGAAGGTCGGCAATCTGCAAACCACCGTTTCCCAGGTGCTCAATGAGCATCTGAAAAAAAGCTTCAATCTCTATATCAATGAGTTTCGTATTCAACATGCCAAGAATCTGTTGATCAATGAATCTCACTTGAACATGGAACTCGTTGCCGAGCGCAGCGGTTTTAATTCCAGCTCCACTTTTTTCGCTGCATTCAAGAAAATCACCGGGCAAACGCCTGCCAGCTATCGTGCTGCATTGGTATCACCACCATCCGCAAGCGCTCCTCCTGATTCCGACACCCTGTCAGCATCGCCACAAAACCACCAGGTTTCCAGCCTCCCCTAAGCGCCGCTTCACCGTTATTTCATCTCCGTTACCGTCGCGCCCAAGCAGATTTTGCAAGCAGTCGGTAACTGCCCGACCGAGGCCTCGCTTCGGTTCTGCACCGACCTTCCAAGACCTGCCCTACCCCTCCCATGGCCTGCCGCTTGCGCCAGCACTGCCTGCGGCGGCTGCCGCCCGCTTTCTCGGCCTACACCAAGCTGTTTCCTTATCAATCCGCTACGAAATTATGTATCCGGAGTCCGAAATCATGGTTCGAGACTTCAGGTATCCGCACCCAGACTACATTGGCAACCGGCAAAGCGAGACTTGATCGCTGCCGCACAACCGTCCTTACCTTCGGTTAACAGGTACATGCCAAAGTCCAGGTCAATTTATGAGCCCACATCGTTCTCTCAGCGCCATCCTCCTCAACATCTGCCTTGTTCTCGGTGTGCCTGAACAAGCCATCGCCTCCTCTGCATCAATCACCCCTGCTGTCGAAGTAAAAACCCAAGTGGTGAGCAGCAACACAGATACGGAGCAAGTCACCAGAACGCTGACAGATTACCTAGAAGGTACGGCGAATAGCGAGCCAGAAAAACTGAGGAGAGCATTCCACCCCGACTTTAAGCTCTATGTCGTCAACGAAGCCAATGAATTAGTCATTCGCTCCGGAGAGCAGTACATCATGAACTTCAACAACGGCAAGAAAACCAATCGGGTCGGACGGATATTATCCATCGATATCGATAACAATGCCGCCATGGCGAAGGTGGAAGTGCTGACCCCGAATCAGAGACAATACACCGATTACTTCATGCTGATGAAGTATCAAGGCGCCTGGAAGATCGTGCAGAAGAGCTACACCTGGAAAGAGATCCCCAAGCAGGGTAACAAGATATTATTTGTCACCTCCAATCAGCATACCTACGGCAACACAAATCTTAACGCGGCCAATCATTTTGCGGAAATCGTCATTGCCTATGACATTTTCAAGAAAAATGGCTACACAGTAGACTTCGTCAGTCCCAAAGGTGGTGCAATTCCACTGGGTTATATCGAAACATCAAACAGCATACAGAAAGCGCATCTGTATGATGCCGATTTCATGCGCATGCTCAAGAACACCTTCAAGCCCGAGCAAATCAACGCAAACGACTACAAAGCAGTTTACTACAGCGGCGGTGGTTCAGCGATGTTTGGCGTGGCCGACAATAAGGAAATTCAGAACATTGTGGGCCGGGTATATGAAAATGGCGGCGTTGTTTCAGCCATCTGTCACGGCACGGCCGGCATAGTCAATCTGAAGGATAGCAACGGCAAATCCATCTTTTCAAACAAGAAAATTACGGGCTTCCCCGATATTTTCGAGAATACCAACGCCGAGTATTACAAGACTTTCCCTTTCTCCATAGATAAGGAAATCATACGCAATGGTGGTGATTTCGTTTATTCGAAGAAGTTTGGTAATAACTTTTTCATCACCGACGGCAACATCGTAACGGGCCAAGACCCCTCGGCCACCGCCTCCGTGGCGCAGCAAGTCATCAAGACCATCCAGAAAAACTGAACGGAGCACCCAATGAATATTACTGTCAAGCGCGCAATACTGGGATGTCTTGTCTCGCTTTCCTTTACAGCTAGCGCCAATATCGGCGTAGACCCCGCAACCAATCAAGCCATTGAAAAAATACTCAGTGAATTCAACTCACCTGGCAAACCAGCTTTTGCCGTCACCGTAATCAACAAAGGGAAACCCATATACGAAAAAGCCTTTGGCAGCGCCAACCTGGAGTACAAAACCCCGGCCACGGTCGACACAAAATTTCAGGTCGATGCATTTGCCTGGGAATTTATCGCCTATGCCACGTTAACACTGGAAGCGCAAGGCAAGATAAAGCTAGATGATGACATCAGGAAATATCTACCCGAGTTACCCGACCTAGGAGAAAAAGTCACCGTCGATCATCTACTAAGCTCGACGGACGGCTACTATGGGTACAAAACCCTGAAGTCATTATCAGGCTGGGAAACGAAAGATCCCGAACAACACAAATCCATCCTGCAAGTCATAAAAAGTCAAAAAGTATTGAACTTCAAACCAGGGAAGGCATTTTCACCCAATGGTGACACTCGGCTGATCCTGCTTGCAAGAATAGTGGAGTCGGTTACCGGCCTATCGTTTGACGCATACTGCAATAGCCAGATATTCGCTCCCCTGGGAATGTCCAACACCGTGTTTCTCTATGACAGCAATCAGGCACCAGACAACACCGCCATACCGTATCGCAGTGATAGTAACGGAACCTACAAACGGGACTATGGCGACAGCACTGCACCAGGCCCGGTGAATCTTTACACCTCTATCCGGGACATATCCATCTGGCGCTCTCACATGTCGTCACGCACGCCCGGCGTAAGACCGCTGGTGAACAAGCTGAATTCGCCTATAAAACTGGACGGTGGCGCACCTATAAAAGATGTCGCCAGCATCTCGAACTATGGGCAACAGCATGTGGGTAAGGAGAGAGGAATTCCCAAAATTTACCTACGTGGGATCTCCGGTGGATACTCCAGTACCTTGTTCCGCTTCCCCGAACAGGACTTCTCGGTGATCGTATTGAGTTCCGGTCTTGCTTACAATGGTAGCTACGGTATGCAGATCGCCAACCTCTTCATGAACAATCACTTCCCCGAACCGGAGACCATCGATTACACCAAGATTGAAGGCGTAAAACTTAGTCGGCAGCAGTTGCAGCAATTTGTCGGGAACTACTGGAACCCGGTACGCGCGCTCTCCGCAAGAGTCCACTTGAAGGATGATGTACTGTATTACAGCAGAGTTGACGGCTCAGACGGCAATGCACTGATTCCAATAGATAACTCGACCTTCCAGGTAACCATCGAAGGTGACGACAAAATCTTGCTAAAATTCGTCGACAAAGCAGGAGGAAAGGATATGAACTATACCGTTGGCGATAGTGATCCCGTTGTTTTCGAATCATACAAGCCAACCTCATACGCCAACAACGAGATGGCCCAATTCACTGGAACATTCCATTCCAATGAACTCAATGCATCCTTCGTCTTCGATGTAAACAAGGGGGTGCTAACCGCCAGTAATATCCGTTCAGGCACGATCAAGTTCAAACCCCTCAGCCCCGATATGTTTTCCGGGGATAAAAGCTTCATGAGGGGCATCAGATTCATTCGTGGCAGCAACAACGAGGTAACTGGATTCAAGGTCGCAGTGGATACGGTTCGTAGCTTGGTATTCAAGAAGGCTCATGAGGATGACAACCGGAAATTGTCCAGCCTGTAGGGCTCGTCATTGTTCCGCCTTGGCATGGTGAACCCCATCAGCCTGCCGCCCAGGCACGCGAAGCCTCGCTAACAAAGCCGGTTTCGCGTGCCTGGTGCTCGGGTCGCCGACGAGAGGGATTCGTGTCACCCTGTCAGCGCACACCAAGGGAGCACCCCGCACCCTCAGCTTCCCAGCAAGGCAAGGTGCACAATGAACGCTTGTACCCATAATAGCATCAGTCCCGCCCCCGGCAGACTTGATCCACCTTTTTCAGCAAGGTAGGTATCCGGTAGGGGCCATGCATGTTGGTCACGCTCTGCTTGGCCTCTTCAATCGCCATGCCTATGCAGGTTACATACAGAGGCTTGCCGCTCTCGCCACGGTATACCTCACACTCGGGGCTCATACCTGCGTAGGTATCCACTCCAGGCCTGCTCCAAGCGCACATGGCCATCACAACCAGCCCCTCGCAAACGTCTTGTGCATGTAGCCGTGCAAGTTCAACGGCTCCCCCCCCACAAGTCAGCCAAGAGGAAAGCCATGACCACCCCGCCCCACACCAGCCTCAATCTGCAGTTCTTCAACCACAGCGGTATCGATCCGACAGCGGTGTCCATCGGCTTCGTACCCGGCGCATCAAACGCCGCCTTCAGCATCATCAACGCCTGCAACCACGCTGCATTGCAACCCTTGAACATCTCCAGCACCGGCACTTATCCCTTTGCCGGCAACTGGTATACGCTCGATCAGCTGAGCGACGGCGTCACCGTCAACGCATTCAGCGGCCGCGTCTATGTGGCCTACAACGGCGCATGGACGGTGCAGTCGCCAGCCTACGAGCCCGCCCAAGCCGTGACCGACCCGAACTTCTTTCTACGCTACGACAAGCTGGAAATGACTTTCAACGGCCAGCCAGCCGATGTGGCCAACCTCACCAGCATCGATTACTGGAGCATCCCGATCACACTAACCACCTCGCTGAATGGCAGCGTGGTTCAGACCGTGGCCGGCTTACTGGGTAGTGCCAACTCGCAAAGCGTGTTCGAGGCGCTCAACGCCCTCACTACACCGCCCGTTTCGGGTGTGGTCGGGCCAGGCGGCATAGATGGGCAACCGCTGCCAGCCACGGTACCTGGAGAGTTCCAGCAATACGGTACGGGGCCCGCGCCCGGCAGCAGCTTCGCCAGGGTGATAGGGCCGACCTCCTATCCCTCGATCGCGCCCACCATCGGCCTGCCCGTCATGCCCTACGACACACTGCGCAATTACCTGGCCTACCTGCTTGATAACTTCGGCCCCGGCACAGCCGTGGGTGCGATCGTACCTGGCCTGGGCAACGGCGTATTTGCCCATATCGCCGGCCAGTTCGCTGGCGTGGGGCCCAATGTACCCAGCAGCGGCCCGCTCAGCCGGCAAAGCTATACGCTGGAAGCCACCATAGACAGCCATCTGAACATCACCCTGAGCGGTGCGCTGAGCGGCGTGGCCGGCACCACCAGCCTGCAGTACCGGCAGACCGATCTCACCAATCCCTCAGGCATCTATGGCGGTAACGTGCCGTATTACCTTAACGGCGCTACCACTGCCACCAACCCAGGCAATGACGTCTATGGCTGGGTCGGCGGCGATCTGCTTTCAGGCCTCAACATAGGTGCAGTAGGAAGTACCGCCACGGTGGGTGGTGTCACTGGCGTGCCCGTGCCTACCATGGTCGGCGCCATCAACAGCCAACTCTGGTTCAACATCCCCAGCAATTTCTTCTTTGCCAACATGCAATCCACCCCTAACTACAACCAATGGGCAGCTACGCTGGCACCGTTGTCGCAAGCGTATAACTTCGCCTACTCCGACCGCTTCGCCAAAGTGTTCGCCAGCCTCAATACCGCAAACATAGACACCCTGACCGTGGTATTGGAGCCGGCTGCCGTCAGCCTACCAAGCTAATGCACGATGGCCGGTTCCTCCACACGCAACCTTGGAGCCGGCCACGGCGCAATGGATGGCCCCTGCCTGCACCCCACAGCGCTATGATGCCGAAACACACGGCCAGTATTGCCGTTACCAACACCACCATCCCGCAAGCAGACTAGCCATGTTCGCCATCATCCTCAGCTACAAGAAACCGCTCGATACCGTAGATGCCTTTGTCGAAGAACATAAACGCTTCCTGGCAGCCCACTACGCATCGGGCCACTTCCTGCTGTCTGGCCGCAAGCAACCGCGCACCGGCGGCCTCATCCTTGCCCAGGCAAGCAACAAGCACGAAGTGGAGGCCATCATTCGCCTGGATCCGTTCTGGCGGGAAGAGATCGCCGATTACGACATCATTGAGTTTGTACCCGGCATGGCCGCCAGCCACTTAAGCAGCTTGCTGGAGAATTAAGCAGTGACCATGCCTCTGTCGGGACCCATCCCATGCAATATCTGACACCATTCCAGCCACCTGAAGCATTCGATATGCTGGAGCGTGGCTTCACGCTGCCTGTATCTCCCATTGCTGATGACTCCACCGTCGCATTCTTGCGCTATTACCCAGATGGGAAGCAGCTCGCCATTGCATTTGAGTTGGGCAGTGACTCGACCATCTCGGTCAAAATCACCGATCACGCCGAGGTCATTAGCGATATAACGATTGAAGGCGTCATCAGCTACGCATTTCAGTCGTGGGACAACCAGCCGATCATGCGCCTGCGTTTTGAAGCCGGTAGATCAGATGTAGACCTCCGTATTCATTACGACCCCCTACCTACTGTAGTACTCAGCTTACTGAGGGCATGAAACATTACCCTAAGCGGAATCCCTAGGTACATCATCACCAAGTTGCGATGCGGCGTTACTCGAAAAAGGCCTCCTGATGTATCAAGCACACGGTGCCTTGAAACTTTCGCTCACCCCTTGTTCTGATTGAAATCGAGCTTGCTGGAAGATCACGTTGCCGCATGGGCTTGACCACCCTACAATACTTCCACTAACATAGAAACATGGAAAGTAAAACCGTCGTCAACCTGCTTGCCGCCCTCGCCCAGGACACCCGCCTGGCGATCTTCCGTCTGCTGGTGGTTCAAGGCCCTGCCGGCATGACAGTGGGCAAGATAGGCGAGATGCTGGCCGTGGCGCCAGCCACCCTCTCCTTCCACCTGAAAGAGCTGAATCGGGCCGGCCTGATCCAGGCACGGCAGGAAGGGCGGTTTATCCACTATGCCGCCAATTTCGACACCATGAACGACCTGCTGCGCTACATGACTGAAAACTGCTGCACGGCTGCCTCCTGTGCTGCCGAGCAGGAGAACAGCTGCTGTGGCTAATTTTTTGCAACTCAATATTTCAACAATAATTGAAACAATAATCCGCCATGGACAAAATCTCCGCACTGCAGGTTTTTGAGGCGCTCTCATCCAGCGCCCGCCTGGATACCTATCTGCTGCTGGTGGGCGCGGGCGGCACCGGCATCGTGGCTGGTGAGCTGGCCAGCCGGCTGGATATGGCGCCCTCCAATCTCTCCTTTCACCTGAAGAATCTGGCACACGCCGGCCTGGTGACGGTGGAACAGGAAGGGCGGTTTCAGCGCTATCGCGCCAACCTGGCCTTGATGCGGCAAGTGACCGGTTTTCTGACCGACCACTGCTGCGGCGGGCATCCCGAACAATGTGCTGAGCTGGCCGCATCGGCCAATAGCGCCAACGCTTCCCCATCATGCTGTGAGCCTTAGATGAATGTCCTGATACTGTGTACCGGTAACTCCTGCCGCTCCATCCTGGCCGAGGCCACCATCAACGCCCTGGCGCCAGCAAGCATCCGCGCCATCAGCGCCGGCAGCAAGCCGGCCGGCTATGTGCACCCGCGCTCCCTGGCACTGCTGGAACGTGAAGGCATCTCAACCCAAGGCCTGCACAGCAAGTCCTGGGACAATCTGCCGATGACGCCAGACGTGGTGATTACCGTCTGCGGCAGCGCCGCTGGCGAAACCTGCCCCGCCTACCTGGGCCCGGTGCTGCGCGCGCATTGGGGTGTGGAAGATCCCGCCCATGCAACCGGTACTGATGCCGAAATCGATGCCGCCTTTGAAAAGGCCTACCGCATTCTGCGTGGCCGGATCGAAGCCTTCCTCGCCCTGCCCCCGGAGCTGCTTGCCGACCAGGCCAGGCTCAAACCCGAGCTGGATCGCATCGGCCTGATCGGGGCCTGAGGAGACTACATGCCAAGTATTCAAATCTTTGATCCGGCGCTGTGCTGCAGCAGCGGCGTTTGCGGTACAGATGTCGATCAGGCACTGCTCACCTTTGCGGCAGACCTGGACTGGCTCAAGCGCCAGGGCGGCCAGGTGGAACGCTTCAACCTGGCTCAGCAACCGCTGGCCTTTGCGCAGCAGGCCGCCGTGAAGCAGTTTCTGGAACGCTCGGGACAGGAAGGCCTGCCACTGATCCTGGTCGATGGCGAGATAGCCCTGGCCGGTCGTTACCCACGCCGTGCCGAGCTGGCACGCTGGGCCGGCGTCAGCAGTCTGGCGGTGCAAGTCCAGCCTGCCGCCAGCAGTTGCTCAGGGCCGGGTTGTTGTTAACAAAGGGGTAAGCCATGCAATTCCTGCTCAATGCACCACGGCATCTGTTCTTTACCGGCAAGGGCGGCGTGGGCAAGACGTCGATCGCCTGTGCAACGGCGGTGCAGCTGGCAGACCAGGGCAAGCGGGTGCTGCTGGTGAGTACCGACCCGGCATCCAATGTGGGCCAGGTGCTCAACCAGACCATAGGCAACCAGATTGTCGCCATCCATTCGGTACCGGGGCTGGCTGCGCTGGAGATCGATCCACAAGGTGCCGCGCAGCAGTATCGCGACCGCATAGTCGGCCCTGTGCGCGGGGTGCTGCCTGACAAGGTGGTTCGCGATATCGAGGAGCAATTGTCGGGTGCCTGTACCACCGAGATTGCCGCTTTCGATGAATTTACCCAGTTGCTGACCAACCCAGCCCTGGTGCGAGATTTCGACCACATCGTGTTCGATACCGCCCCAACCGGCCACACCATCCGCCTGCTGCAGCTACCGGGCGCCTGGAGTGGCTTTATTGAACACAACCCCGAGGGGGCATCCTGCCTTGGGCCGCTTGCCGGCCTCGAGAAACAGCGAGACCAGTATCACGATGCCGTGGCGGCGCTGGCCGATCCCGCTCGTACCCGCCTGGTGCTCGTGACACGGGCACAGCGCTCCAGCCTGGCAGAGGCGGCCCGCACACAGGCAGAACTGGCTGCCATTGGCTTTCAGCGCCAGCATCTGGTGATTAACGGACTGATGCCAGAGACCGAGGGGCAGATCGACCCGCTCGCCCATGCATTGGCGAATCGCGAAGCCGCAGCCCTGGCGCAGCTACCCCCGGCCTTGGCACATTTGCCGACAGATCGCCTATCGCTAAAAGCCGGCAATCTGGTGGGATTGTCTGCGCTACGCCAGTTGTTTGCCATGGACGAAAGCATGGCAACAGCCCAGGAGATCGACACCACGATACCGCCACTACCCAAGCTGGTGGGGCTGCTGGATGGCCTGGCGGCTGACGGCCATGGCTTGATCATGGTCATGGGCAAGGGTGGTGTGGGTAAGACCACGCTGGCAGCCGCGATAGCCGTGGCGCTGGCCGAGCGGGGTCTGCCAGTCCATCTGACTACATCAGACCCTGCCGCTCATCTAACCGATATGGTCGCTGGCACCTTGGACAATATGGCGGTATCGCGCATCGACCCCAAGGCCGAGACCGAACGCTATCGGCAGGAGGTGCTGGCCAGCAAAGGCAGGCATCTCGACGAGGCCGGCCGGGCGATGCTCGCGGAAGACCTACGCTCACCCTGTACCGAAGAGATCGCCGTCTTTCAGGCGTTCTCGCGGGTGATCCGTGAGGCCGGGCGGCGCTTTGTGGTAATGGATACCGCGCCAACCGGGCACACCCTGATGCTGCTGGATGCCACCGGCGCCTACGACAGGGAAATACGCAAAAAGATGTCAGGCGGCGGCCTGCACTTCACCACACCCATGATGCAGTTACAGGATGCAAGGCAGACCAAGGTACTGATCGCCACCCTGGCCGAAACTACGCCAGTACTGGAAGCCGCCAATCTGCAGGCCGATCTGCGCCGTGCAGGCATAGAACCCTGGGCCTGGGTAGTAAACCAGAGCCTTGCCGCCGCCAAGCCTACATCGCCGCTACTGCAGCAACGGGCAGCCAATGAGCACGCACAGTTGGCTGCCGTCGCCAACCAGCATGCCCGCCGCTACGCGGTGGTTCCGCTGCAGGCCCAGGAACCGGTTGGGCTCGAGCGCCTGCGCCAGCTTACCCAACCCTAAGCCATCAATACGGAGATGCCGCCATGTCGGACAAGGCCTACAACGTCCTCTTCATCTGCACCGGCAATTCAGCCCGCAGCATACTGGCCGAATCCATCATGAACCACCTAGGCAAGGGGCAATTCCAGGCATTCAGTGCCGGGAGCTTCCCCAAGGATACAGTCAACCCTTTCACGCTTGAGGCCTTGCGCCTGCATGGCTACGCCAGCACCAACCTGCGCAGCAAGAGTTGGGATGAATTCGCCACGCCAACCGCTCCAGCCATGGACTTTATCTTTACCGTTTGCGACAAGGCAGCGGGAGAAGCCTGCCCTGCCTGGCCGGGGCAACCGATTACCGCACACTGGGGGTTTACAGACCCATCTCAAGTAGAAGGCGATGACGCGGTAAAGCGGCAGGCCTTCAACAAAACCCTGATGGAAATCACCAACCGTATCCGTATCTTCCTGAGCCTTCCGCTGGAGAAGATAGACCGGATGTCTTTGCAGCATGAGCTGCGCAAGCTGGGAGAACAGTAAGTCATGGATTTGCATCGTCGATTATTTGCCGAGTGGCTGGGTACGGCCTTTCTGCTTGCGGTCGTTGTGGGCTCCGGCATCATGGCAGAGCGACTGTCCGGCGGGAACACGGGCGTGGCGCTGATGGCCAATGCCCTGGCAACCGGTGGCGGGCTGATTGCCCTGATACTGACCTTTGGTGGCATATCCGGGGCGCACTTCAATCCCGCCGTTACCCTGGCAGCGGCACTGCGCCGTGAACTAAGCAGCCGGGATGCCTCGCTGTATGTGCTGGCACAGCTTGCCGGCGCATTCTGCGGTGTGGCCGCAGCCCATGGCATGTTTGGCGAAGCCTTGTTTTTCGCGTCACAGCATGTGCGCACCGGCCCGGCACAATGGTGGAGCGAATTCATCGCCACCTTTGGCTTGCTGGCGGTGATCTTTGGCTGCTCGCGCAGCCGGCCCGAGGCAGTCCCCTATGCGGTGGCATCCTATATCGTCGGTGCCTACTGGTTTACCGCGTCCACCTCGTTTGCCAACCCGGCAGTGACCTTGGCACGCGCAGCCAGCGATACCTTTGCCGGCATACGGCCCGTGGATGCACCAGCCTTTATCGCGGCGCAACTGGTAGGTGCGGTGACCGCCACGCTGGTATTCGGCTGGCTGCTCCGCGACAAGGCCGCCCTGTCGCTGGACTTGATGGCCAATGCCGGCGAGGATCGCCCGGTGCACCCCCTGAAGTAAGCCTTCTGGCAGACGCCTACACCACAAGCGGTCACGCATGGCATCCCACGGCACGGGCTTTGCACACCGCCAAACCTTGCCTGCCATGCCTGATCATCCACCAGCGCCCCCTCGACTGACAGTACACCCATGACCCAGATCACGATCTATCACAACCCCGCCTGCGGCACCTCCCGCAACACCCTGGCGCTGATACGCAATACCGGCATAGAACCCCAGGTGGTTCACTACCTGGACAACCCACCCGACCGGGCAACCCTGGTCGCCCTGATTGCAGCCATGGGCATACCGGTACGCGAACTACTGCGCAAAAAGGGCACGCCCTATGCCGAGCTGAATCTGGATGACACAGCCTGGACCGATACGCAGTTGATCGACTTCATGTTGCAGCACCCCATCCTGATCAATCGGCCTGTGGTGGTCACCCCCATAGGTACACGCTTGTGCCGACCTTCCGAAGCCGTGCTGGATATCCTGCCCTTGCCGCAATTGGGGCCGTTTACCAAGGAAGATGGCGAAGTCGTGATTGACGAACAGGGGCGGCGAGTCAGCTAGTACTTGCCTGCTGCACCCCCAGCCCCATCCTCCTCAAGCCGCACCGGGCTTGGCAATAGCCAGCAAGCCGGCCTGTAGCAACCATTGCAGGCCCAGGATGATGCGTTCGTCGCCCACCTCGGTGCGCTGTGGATGGGCGGCTACCACGGCCGCTGCTGGGGTAGTCGAGCTGCAGGCACTGAGCAGGCTGGCAGGTTCAAGGGGCTGCAGATCAGAGGGCCAGGCCACTGCCTCGACCGCCTTGGGCACCGACACCAGCTGGCAGTCCGGCGCCAGCGTCACCACTGCCTGGCGCCGCCGCCAGAAACTGCTGTCGGGCCAGCGCTGTTCCATCTGGTAGTAACTTGCCCGCGTGCCCAGGTATTGCTGATAGGCGCCCACATGGCGCTCGGCCAGTTGCGCCAGCGCGGTCCTATTGCCTGCCAGTGCCTGGACAACCGCCAGGCCGGTATGGATGCCCGCATCAAGCGCCCGGACTATGCCGCTGGACGACAGTGGGTCATAGCTGCCTGCCGCGTCCCCCACTGCCACCCAATCCTGCCCATGCAACGGATCAAGCAACGCAGAGTGGGCACTCACCACCTGCAGTCGTTCTGGTGCCCGCGCACCGGCCAACCTGGCCATGGTATGCCGGGCGCCATTGAGCAAGCGCCACCACACCGCTGGCGCGCGCAGTTCATGTTGCTGTATCAGGTCGGCATCCGTCATCAGGGCGACCCACCAGGTTCGCCCACCCGCCTCTGCCGGCAGGCAGGCTGAATAGAACCAGCCCTGGGCGCAGGGCTCTACCAAGGTAAAGGTGTCGGCATCGGGCATGGCCGGGTATTCGGCCACCAATGCCACCATATTGTCGATAAGCTGGCGTTCCGCCCCCAGCTTGCGCGCTACCACCTGGCCCTTGCCACTGGCGTCCACCACAAATCGGGCGGTCAGCCCCGTCGTGTCCTCGCCTTGGCGCAAGCGCAGGCGGCAGCCACCGCCTTGCCGCTCTACATGCTCCAACAGGGTGTTGCGGTAGACCACCACCCCCTTGTGCTCGGCCGTGGCCACCAGGTCGGCATCAAAGCGGCGCCTATCCAGATGCCAGCCATGGCCAAATGGGGTGAACATGAAATCACGCTGATAGATGGCATCGTTACCCCAGGCAGCTGCATTGCCATAGGCAGGGGCATGGCCGGCCTGTTCAAATGCCGGCCACGCCTCCAGATACTCCAACAGGGAACGGGCGCCGGGCGAGAGGGTCTCCCCTACGCGCGGCTGCCCGTAATCCGTCTTCTCTACCAAGGCGACCGTCAGGCCGGATTGTCGGCGGATACTCAGCGCGGTAGCCGCACCGGCAGGTCCGCCGCCTACCACGGCGATGTCGAACGTCTTGTTCATGCGATGCCTTATTTGTTGCCCAATGCCGCACCCTGGGCGAGATAGGTGGTATTGCGCTCCTTCTCGACAAAATAGCGGTAGTCCTGCGGGCCGACATTGACGATGAAGCCCAGGTCCTTCCAGGCAGCGGTCATCTGGTTGAAGGAATTGATCCCCCGCGCATACAGCACAGGCTGGCCGGCGGCCGTGATGCTGAAGCCCCCTTGCGACTGCACATTGAGCGTGAGGCCATTGACGCCTGAGAACTGCGCCGGCTGGCTGCTGACATAGCCATCCAGTACCTGGTTACCTGGGTCCAGATCCCCTGCGATGACGTGCATGGGGCTTTGTGGCGGCCACCAGTAAACGTAGAACGCGGGCGGCACTTCGACACCGTCGTCGGCTGGGCTTTGATTGATGGCCGGGTTGTTGACGTTGGGGGTCTGCACCGTGCAGTCAAAGAAATCAGCCTGCCAGGGTATGGCCATGCGCTTGGTCAGGTCGCCCGGCTCTGCCCCATCCCCGTTTTGCGGATCGCTGGTCAGCGACAGACCGTTGGTACGGTAGTACTCGCTGAATGCCGCCTCGCTACCTGTCCAGTGCGCAATATCATAGGCATACGGCGTACGGTAGAGCTGCGGCGTACGGACTATCCAGGTGGTCTCGATACCGGGCGAGAACGGCGCACCAACCAGGTTGCCTATCACTGCGCGGTCCAGCTCGGTCACGCCATGGCGTAGATCGGGCGGCGCACAACCAAGGTCGAACTTGCCCTTGGCCCATTGGTGCAGGAAGAAATACTGGGTGGGGCTCAGCGTCATGAACTTGTAGATCAGCTGATTGGTCACCGAGTTGTCGCCAGAATTAAGCGGCATCAGCGGTACGCCATCCTCTGCAAACAGCGTATTGGGGCCGTTCTTGACCTGATCCATGAAGCGATAGGACTGCGGCGGCACCGGCACCCGATAGTGGGCAAAGTAGTTCTCACGATGGGCGCGGCTGCCCTCGGATGCATCGCGGATATCGAACGGCGGGTTGACGAAGTCAATCATGGATGGGGTTTGCGCCACCCAGCGGTAGCCTTCTGGCCGCTTGATGATGGGCAGGATATCGCGCTCGAAATTAGGCCGATAGTCCGGATTAAAGCCGGCAAACGGGTCGTAACGATCAGCCGGGATAGGCCACTTCTTGGCGTCATAGATATCAGGGGCGTAGTTCAGGAAACGCACTGAAATATCGTAGACGGTGTCGTCCAGCGTCACGATATTGACCAGCTCCGGCGCAAACTTGGGGCTGCCTACTATCACCCAGGCGGGCTCAAGCTCGACCTTGCTGCCGTCCTTGAAGTACAGGGTTGCCTGGACGTAACCATCGGAAACGTCATCCCACCAGTCGCTGGCGCCACGGAAGCTCGATAGCGTGGTGGTGCCGGCTGAATTGCCGAAACCGCCCAGCAGGATAAGCCGACCCGCCGTATCCATGCGCAATTCGCCCAGCGAATTGATGGCCGGGTTAAGGCTATCGGGCGGGAAGGAGAAATGCGGGTAGTCGGCCGGCGGGTTATAGCGTGAAAATGCCACCCGCTCGCCAGGCTTGGCTATGCTGCGCGGGCCTGGGTCTATCATCAGCGCCTTGCGGTCAGCCGGATTGGTCACGCTGCCGTTATTGAGCGGTACATGCTGATCAACGTAGTTGTTCCAATCGCCAAACTCGAGGTCACCCGTCAGCTCGGAAAAAGTAAACCAGATGGGTTTCTTGTTGGCGATATGCGATGTCCAGACGATCTTCTCGATACGTGGATCGGCCAGGGTGATTTCTGCGACCTTGCCATCGCTGTGCTCGAAAATCTTGAATCGCGCGGCCTGCCGCTTGATGCCGCCAATCGCGTCCTTGAACTGCCTGACATACTGGACCTGGCCATCAACGACAACCGGATCACCGTTGGCCTGACAGGCTATGGGCAAGCCGCCCAAGGTCTCCGGGCCAAGGTAGAAATCAGTCTGGCTGTTGCCTATACGCGCGACCCCCACCTTGGGGTGTATGGAAAAACTACTGGTCATGCTGCCCTCCTCTATGAACATGAATCCGGCATTCACCGGTGCTCTGCTGGTGCCCGGCACTTGCGTGCCGTGCGTTTGCTGCTCGCCTCTTGGGTGCGATCTGCGGCGGATAAAGCGCGCTCGCCAGCCTGCGCCGTGCAGTACCCATCCTTGCACCCCAAGCGGCCTGGATTGGGCGCATGGCGGCAGGTGATGGGTTGAGCGCCAAGAACAAAACCCTTCTGGCATTGTTGTGCGAGCTTGCCGCACCCACGTACTGTCTGCTGCGCGCGCACGCCTAGCCAAAACCACTACGCTGGGCTTTGTTGGCGGCGCTTGGACAGTAGCGAAAGCTTACGGAGTCGTGACTGCCCCAGGACGGCGCGTTACCGTAGTGGGGCTAGCGAAGAGAGTTGGCCTGTACACAGGCGCAGGAATACTGCAGGTGTCATATCTGACGGTGTCGATGGATGCCATCTTTGCCGTTCCTCCTTGTATATGGGCAGAACCGCCGCTTTTATGGACTACTGGCGCGGCTGGTCTTAGGACTGAACTGAAGCATTGCAACGGTACGGTGGCTTACCCGTCCAACAGGTATCGTAGGAGGGAATTACAGAATTGAAAGGGCAAGATGAAAAAAGTGGGTGCAAGACCGCCAGTGGCTTGCATTCAGTCCGGCTGTGATACAAGACACACTCAACTTAACCAGCGCCCTGCGCCCTAGCCATGACAGACAGCAAACTTCACTGGGAATCGGTATACCAGGCCAAGGCGCCGGATGCAGTCAGCTGGTATAGCCCGCACCTGGTCACCTCTTTGCGGCTGATCAGTGAACAGGTGCCGAGCAAGGACGCGGCCATCATTGATGTCGGCGGCGGCGAAGCCACGCTGGTGGACGACCTGCTGGCCAAGGGCTACACGCAGCCGAGTGTGCTGGATATCTCGCAAGCAGCAATTGATGTAGCCCGGCAAAGGCTGGGGCCGCATGCCGCACAGGTACACTGGCTAGTGGCCGATATCGCATCCGCCAGGCTGGAAGCAGCGCACTACGACCTATGGCACGACCGGGCAGTGTTCCACTTCCTGACCACAGCGGTGGCCCGGCAGGCCTATGTCCGCCAGTTGACCCACGCACTCAAGCCTGGCGGCCATGCCATCATTGCAACCTTTGGCCCCGACGGCCCGCTGAAATGCAGCGGCCTCGATATCGTCCGCTACGATGCAGCACAACTGCAGCAAGCACTGGGCCCGCAGTTCACCTTGCTCGACAGCTTTACCGAACCGCATCAAACACCTTTCGGCACGACCCAGCAATTCCTATACGGAGTGTTCAGGCGGGCCACGCCCTAGCAGGCTGGGGCTGGGTCGATTGCATGTGGGCTGCCAGGTGCGGCATCAGCCAGGCGGCATCCGGCCCTACCCCGCGCAAGGTGGCAGAGGCGAAGTTACGCTGGCGCGACAGTCCGACAAAATACAAACCTGGCACATCCAGCGCGATGCCCTGTTGCTGACGTACCAAGCCCGCTGGCGTCAACACGCCCAGGTCGGCCAGGTAGGGCATATGGGGTCGGAAGCCGGTAGCAAACAGCAGGGTATCGACCGGCTCCCGCTGACCATCGGCCCAGACCACCCCATCAGCCACTACCTCGCGGAACATCGGCCGGCGGGCCGGCTTACCGGCCTTGATGGCGCGCCGATAACGGCCGTCATCCAGCACGGGCGTACTCTGGTCATCCAGCCAGCGTGTGCGCTCCAGGCCGGTAGCAGCCAGCCAGAAGTGAAAATCCAGCCCCAGCACCCGCTGTGGAAAAAACCGTATGGGCCGGCGCGTAGCCAGGCTGGCATCGGCCGCCTCCGCCAGCTCGCAGGCAATCTGCACGCCCGAGTTGGCACCACCCACCACCACGACCCGCTGGCCTTTAAAATCGGCAGGATCACGGTAGCTGCCGCTGTGCAGCACACGCCCGCCGAAATCGGCCAGACCGGGAATCGACGGCAGGAAGGGCGTACCGAAGGCACCAGAAGCGGCAATCACGGCGCGGGCGACATAGCCTTTACCCTCTGCCGTCTGTAGCAAGAAACCGCCACCTTCCCGCCTAACCGTGCTGACTCGCTGACCATAGCGTATGGGCAGGTCGAAGTGCCGGGCATAGTCCTCCAGGTATCCCGCCACCTCGTCCCGGCTTGGGTAGTGGCCCGGCACGGCCGGAAAAGCCAAACCAGGCAAGGCGGAGTAACGGGCGGGCGAGAACAGGGTCAGGCTGTCGTAATAACCCCGCCATGCGCCGCTGGCCCGGGTGCCTGCCTCCAGTAGCAGAAAGCGGTAACCTGTCCGCTGCAGATGATAGCCCGCAGCCAGGCCAGCCTGGCCCGCACCAATAATGATGACGTCAACGTGTTCCATAGGGTCTCGCTTAAGTTTGCTTGGCTTGAACGGGGTGCAGCGGCACCCTCGTGGGCTTGGCCCGATAGGCAAAGACGAAGGCCGCCCAACCCAGCACGCCCAGGCATGTCAGCCCGAGCAAGGTAGCCGAGCCGCCCCATTGCGCCAGGCCATAGGCGGCCATGGCAGGTGCCAGGGCACGGGCAAACAACCCGGGTGCCGATACCCAGCCCAGCGCCACGCCATAGTTGGCACTGCCCAGCAACTCAGCTGGCGCCATACCGCGCACGATGGTGAGCACGCCATTGCTGGCGCCATAGAGGCAGGCGAACAGTACCGCCAGCCAAGGCGCCTGCTTGGCCAGCAGCAGAAGCACCATCGCCGTCGGCAGCATCAGGTGGGCCACATAGCCACTCCAGCGTACCGACAGACGCTGTGCCAGCAGCATGTCCAGCAAGCGGCCTGCCACCTGCATGGGGCCAAATAGCGTGACACTGAGCATGATCAGCGTGGGACTCACCGCACGATCAGCCAGCAGCAGGCCGGCGTGCGCCGACAAGGAACCCCCTAGCAAGGCCGTCATGCCGATGGCGATGGCAAGCCCCCAATAAGCCGGCGAGCGCAGCATCTGCGCCAATGGCATGTCAGGATGCTCAACCACGGTTGTGGTCGCGGTGGGTGCCCACTTGGGCAACGCACGATGCAAGGGTAAGCAGACCAAGGCATGCAGTGCGGCATAGCAAAGCAGGGTAAGGCGCCAACCCCACAACCCTTCCAGCCAGTAGGAGAGCGGCCAGAACACCGTGCTGGCAAAACCGCCCACCAGGGTGAGGAGGGTCATTGCCCGCCTGAACTCGGTATGCGCAAACTCGTGTAGCGCGGTAAAGGCCGCCTCGTAGAGGGTGAGCGCCATGGCCACGCCGGCCAGTAGCCAAGCTAGCAAGAAAGTGTAAGGGCCAGATGCCGCCGCGAGGCCTGCCAGGCTCAGGCAGGCAAGGACAGAACCCAGGCTGAGCCCCCAGCGGCCACCATGGCGGACCAGCAGTTGCCCCACCAGCGGAGCGCACAAGGCCGCCAGCAGCAGGCCTGCCGAATACGCGCCGAAGATACCCGGCAGGCTCCAGCCCGTACTGGTCTGTATGGGCTGCGCCAGAAAGGTAATACCGTAGTACATCGTACCCCACGAAATCACCTGCCCTGGCGCCAGCAACCATAGCGCACGCATGCCGGGCGAGCTGGAGCCGGTGTTTTGCACGGGCGGCACTCAGCAACAGCCCGCCACAACACGCCCGGCCTGGTCGGCAGCTACACCGCAACCGCAGCCCGACTTGCCAGCCTGCTTGGCGGCAGCATCCTGTGCGCAGCAGGCATCGATGCCTGCTGGCGCAGCGCCACCACAGCAGGTGCTGGCTGCAACCACCGCAGCCGGCGTGGCACCACAGCACGCCCCCCGCCCCGCCGTGCCAGGCAAGCCAGCGCCGCACACACCGGTTTCGGGCAAGTCCAGCCGTACATCGTCGGCAGCCGCCAGATCACCCGCCAGGGCGGCTGCCACCGAGCGTACCTGCTCGTAGCCGGTCGCCAGCAGGAAAGTCGGTGCACGGCCATAGCTCTTGGCGCCCACCACATAGAAACCCGGTTCGGGGTGCGCCAACTCACGGTGACCATGGGGGCGCACGGTACCGCAGCTATGCTCATTCGGGTCTATCAGCGGCGCCAAGGCCTCGGTGCTCTCCAGCCAGGCATCCAGCCGCACACGCAATTCGCGCGTCAGTGCCAGGTCAGGGCGCGAACCGGTGGCGCAGATCACCTCATCCACTCCCGTTAGTTCGGTCAAGCCCTGCGGAGTATGTGCGCGGACGGTAAGCCCGGACAAACCAGACTGGACGGATGCAATACGGAATTCGGTATGCACTGTCAGCCGCTCCTGCGCAATCAAGCGCTGCAGGCGCTGGCCCAACTCGCCCCGTGCCTGCAACTGGTCAGCATCGCCCCCGCCAAATACACGGCGCAGATTACTGCCCCGTACTGCCCAATGCACGCGGGTGTGCTCGTCCTGCTGGCCGAGATCGGCCAATGCCAGCAGAGCCTGGGCGGCAGAATGGCCAGCGCCGACCACCAGCACACATTTGCCGGCATAGCGTATACGGTCCTTGCCCAGCACATCGGGTATGCCATAGCGGATATGCTCGGCGTGCGCGGCCTCACCTGTGGCCGGTAGCCCATGGGCACCAAGCGGGTTAGGCATGGCCCAGGTCCCGGTCGCATCCAGCACGGCACCGGCCAGGTGCTCGCTTATGCCGCCATCACGCTGGATCTGCAGCAGGAAAGGCGTTTGGTCGCGGCCAGCCGTCTTGATCTTGTCCATACCCAGGCGCGATACCCCCAGCACTCGGCTACTGAGCTGGATCTGCTCGCGCAAGACCAAACCCAAGGGCTGTAGATAGAACTGATCCAGTTCGCCTGCCGTGGGCAAGGCATCCAGGTCGGGGGCTTGCCAACCGCCCTGTTCCAGCAGGCTGCGCGCAGCCTGATCCATGTTGTAGCGCCAGGGCGAAAACAGCGGGACATGTGCCACCGCACGCAGGCTGCTGCCCACAGATTCCGACGCTTCAAATACCGTAGGCCTGATACCGCGGGCCAGCAAATGCGCCGCAGCGGCCAGGCCAACTGGGCCGGCACCCAGTATGGCCACACCATATTGCTGGATCAAAGGGGAAGTCATCACAAACTCCTTGGTCAGTTATGAGGGGGCGGCGACCCAATCTATAGGGATCTAATCGTTTGCTCTTCATTTCTACATTTCTACATTTCCAGAATAATAGACATTAAAACATCAAGTCAATACATTTCCAGAAATATCGAATCAAATGCTCGACAGGCGCATCCGCCAAACCTGGACTACGCCAAGGCGTACACTGGGTGCATCGCCTTACTCAGCGCCGCTGACAAAATCCTACTGGCCTTATTGTGCAAACTTGCCGTACCCGCATACAGTCTGCTGAGCTCGCCTGGGCCTGCATGTTTAGCCAGAACCGCTACGCTGGTTTTGGCTAGCGGCTCTCGGCGCACCCTTCGTACTCCCCGAATACCGATCCATGACACCCGACCTGTTTGCCGACCAACCCACCATCTGGCAGGAACCACTGATACCCGGTGCCGTGGTATTGCGCGGCCAGGCCCTGATGCAAGCCGACAGCCTGCTGGCAACCGTGTCACAGTTGCTGGTGGCTGCACCTTTGCGCCATATGCTCACGCCGGGCGGCCAGGCCATGTCGGTCGCCATGAGCAATTGCGGCCAGTTGGGCTGGATCAGCGACCGCCATGGCTATCGATACAGCGCGCAAGACCCCACCACCGGCCAGCCCTGGCCTGCCATGCCGCTATCCTTGCAGCAACTGGCGGCACAGGCTGCGGCGCTGGCTGGTTTTGCCGGATTCGAGCCCGACGCCTGCCTGATCAACCGCTATCAGGCGGGCACCCGACTGTCGCTGCATCAGGATAAGGACGAGCGTGACTACACCCAACCCATCGTATCGATCTCGCTGGGCTTGCCGGCGACCTTTCTGTTTGGCGGCGCACGCCGCACCGACCCGGTACGACGTATCCCGCTCAGCCATGGCGATATCGTGGTGTGGGGTGGCCCGGCCCGCCATCACTACCATGGGGTGGCACCACTCAAGGCTGGCCTGCACCCCCTGCTGGGCGGGCAACGCATCAACCTGACCTTGCGCAAAGCCGGCTGATAGGTGGCTACAAAGCCCTGGCGACTGCGGCGGCTTCTGTTCCGGGCACAAAGCCGGCAGAATGCCCGCAAGCCAAGCAAGAGAAACGCCCGTATGGTCTGGTCCAGCCTCATCAACCGGCTATTGCCACAATCCTGCCTGCTGTGCGGCGACCACAGCGGTGCGCGCAGCCTGTGCCCGCCCTGCCATGCCGAGCTACCTTGGCATGGCGGCGAGCAATGCCCGGTGTGCGCCCTACCAACGCTGAACGGTAGCCACTGCGGCGCTTGCATCAAGAACCCGCCTGCGTTTGATCGGACCACTGCGGCATGGCACTACGGCTGGCCCATGGACAGGCTGATTCCTGCCTACAAATACCGCAGCCAGCTAGAACTGACACATGCCCTGGCCCAGGGCCTGCTGCAGGCTACCGAGGGCGCAGACCAACCCGATATGCTATTGCCCATGCCCCTGCACCCTACCCGCCTGCGCGAGCGGGGCTTCAACCAATCGCAGGAGCTGGCCAGGCAGTTGGGCAGATGGCGCCAACTGCCCTTGGCCGACCAAGTCGTTGCCCGCATCAAGCTCACCCCGCCGCAGGCCAGCCTGCCGCGCGACGAACGCCAACGTGCCATAAGGGGTGCATTTGCAGTACAGGGCAAGGTGGCAGGCCAACATATCGCCCTGGTGGACGATGTCATGACGACGGGCGCCAGCCTGAACGAGCTGGCCCATGCCTTGAAAAAAGCCGGCGCCCGGCGGGTAGACTGCTGGGTACTGGCCCGTACCCTGTAAGGGCCAGTACCCGCCAAGCCCGCCGTCCAAATCAGCCTGGAGAACTCATACATGCGCAGACCCGACTGCATCAAGCACTACACCGAGATACAGGAAACCGAGGCCGGCCACTATCCCGGTAGCACCGAATCACTGAGCATAGGCTCACCCTTCGGCAAGGTATTTGGGCTCAACCGTCTGGGCATACACCATGAAACCCTGCCACCCGGCAGCCGCACATCATGGCCTCACGCCGAGAGCACTGAAGAAGAATTTGCCTATGTGATTGAAGGCACGCCAGATGTGTGGCTGGACGGTGAGTTGCACCGGCTGGCACCCGGCGACGGTGTCGGTTTCAAACCTGGCGATGGCCTGGCACACACCTTCATCAACAACACCGATACCGCTGTGCGCCTGCTGGTCGTCGGCGATACCCGGCGCAGCGACAACCAGGTGCATTACCCCTTGCATCCTGAGCGTAATGCCGAGATAGGCAGTTTGTGGTGGCCAGATCACCCGGAACGGCCGCTAGGTGACCACGATGGCCTGCCCGATGCCTTGCGCGGCAAGCCGGCCGGCTAAGCGCCACGAACAAAACCCTTCTGGCGCTGTTGTGCGAGCTTGCCCTACCCACGTACCGTCTGCTGCGCGCGCCAGTGCTCGCACGCCTGGCAGCCCATCGACGTCGGTGCCTACAGTCTGCACACTGCTATCATGCCCCACCCTGCTATCCAAAATCCGTACACCATGTTCGCCGTCATCCTGTTCCAGCCCGAAATCCCGCCCAACACCGGCAACGTCATACGGCTATGCGCCAATACCGGCTGCGAACTGCATCTGGTCAAGCCACTGGGTTTTCCACTCGATGATGCCAAGCTGCGTCGCGCAGGCTTGGATTACCACGAATATGCGCAGATGCAGGTACATGAGAACTGGGAGGCCTGCCAGGCCGCCTTTGCCGGACGGCGTATTTTTGCCATGACCACCAAAGGCTCCACCCGCTTTGACCAGATAGCCTACCAGCCCGGCGATGCTTTCCTGTTCGGCCAGGAGTCCGCCGGCCTGCCCGCAGAACTGCGGGACGGCTTTGCCGCTGATCGCCGCATCAAACTGCCCATGCGGCCCGACAACCGCAGCCTGAATCTGTCGAATGCAGTAGCAGTCACCGTGTTTGAGGCATGGCGGCAGCAAGGGTTTGCCGGAGGGGTGATCTAGGCGGGGCCCGGCCTCAGCCTGCCCCGCCAGGCGCATTGGCGCCTGCTCAAGCTTACTCCGAGGCCTCGGGTATCTGCACTGGCGCAGCAGGCTGGCCTTGCTGCTGTGCTGCCTTGGCCCGCTTGGTGTACTCGGCGTACTGAGGTATGGCAATGGCCGCCAGGATACCGATGATAGCCACCGCAGGAACAATACACGCCACCACGATCACGCTCCTGCCGTTCGGCTCGGGCATGGGGCCGAAGCGGTTACGCCCTTTGGTACCGGGTGCAAACATCAGATACAGCCCAAACAGCGTGTTGATCAGGGGTACCAGCATGAGCAGTGAAAACCAGCGGCTCATGTCCAAATCATGCAGGCGCCGGCCGACAACCACGATAGTTCCGGCAAGCATTAGCAAGACAGCCACGCCCATCAGCAGGATGCCCAAGGACTCACTGCCTATCGAAGCGGCGCCAGCCACAGCAATCAGTAGATAGCCCAGCAGCGTCGCACCCATGGTATAGGCGATGTAGCGTACACGGCCGAGCCTGCCTTCCACCGAGAAAAAACGCGGGCTATAGGTTTCCTGATCATCAAATTGATCAAGTTGGGCATTAGGGCTGTGATAGGGATTGTTAGTCGTCATAAGCACACCAGATGAGAAATATGAGGGATATCACCAGCAGACTGCCAGTCCGCAGGCCAGGCGGGAATCTATCATAGGCGTGCGGCACGCCACAGAAACCGAAGCACGGTGTACCCAAAGTCCCACAAACTAGCTGCGAGGCGCCGTCGGCGCAGTGCGGGAATGCCGCTCCAGGGACTGGTACTGCTGAACGGCCAGCACCCCGAGCAACCCTATCAGCAAGGCCACCATGGGTACCAGGCAGGCGGCCACGATCACCCCAACACCATTCGCCACCGGCGCCGGGCCAAAGCGATTGGCATGGGGCGCCCCTGGGGCAAAGATCAGGTAGGCCAGCAATAGCAGATTGATGAGTGGCAACAGGCACAGCAGCAACCACCAGCGGCTGCGCCCCAGATCATGTAGCCGGCGACCGGCAATCACCAGTTGGCCAGCTATGCCGGCCAGACTAACCAGCCCCATGACCACCATGACCATATCGCCACCGCTGATGATCATGCTCAAGGCCACCACGCTGGCTATAAACAGCACAAAGCCCAGCGCCCCCATCGCCAGACTGTATGCCAGATAGCGCAACCGTCCCAGGCGTCCGTCCAGGGCCCAGAAACGTGGTGTGTAGGGCGTGCCGGCAGTAGCCGCAAGATCGCTTGCGGGGCTGTCATAGGGGTTGACTGCATCCATGCCTGGCGCCTGTCAAGAACTCACGGTATTGATGGACGGCCAGCCTGGTCTGGCGCCAGTACAGCCTGAACCAACTGACTCTCCGCCCATATGCCAAGCCCGGCAAGCCGCCTGTCAGCCCCTGGGAGGCTCGGCCACATTGACCTGGTTCTTGCCGGATTTCTTGGCCTCATACATGGCCTGGTCAGCCCGCTCCACCGCCGCTTCCTGATCCTCGCCCTTGATAAAGCGGGTAACGCCAGCCGAGAAGGTAATCAGTACCCGCTCGTTGTTGTGCAGAAAGAAGCGCTTGGTCAGCTCACGCTGTACCCGCCGCATGACATTGGCCGACTCACTCAGCACCGATTCCGGCATCAGTACGACGAATTCCTCGCCACCATAGCGGGCGATGGTATCGGTAGGCCGTAATACATCCTTGATGACCTGCACCAGATGAATCAAGGCATCGTCCCCTGCCTGGTGTCCGCGTTGATCATTCAGCTTCTTGAAATTGTCGATATCAAGCAGAGCCAAGCACAGCGGCTTGCCGCTCCGCTCCATACGGGCAATCTCGGTGGCAAAAGCCTCATCAAAACCGCGCCGGTTCAAGGCGCCGGTCAGCTGATCCTCCCGCACCTTCTCGCTGATGGCCCGCAGCTCCGCCTCTAGCTCCTTCACCCGTCCATCTGCCGCCTCGGCCTTGGCACGGGCGGCCAGTAGGTCTTCGCGTGAGCGCGCCATATCCAGCTGCATCACACGGGTATCCTGCATCAGTTCGTCCAGCAGCAGCTTCAGGTCACCTATGCCCTGGGTGGCTTCAATCCGGTCTGCGTAGACCTCAATCTTGTCATGGTAGCCCCCGGTAGTATCGGCCATGCTGCCCAGGCGGTCGATAAACAGGGAGATCATGCTCTTGAGGGCCTCCTGGGTTTCGTCCAGGCTGTGCCGCAACTGCCCCTGCTTGATGACCACCTCCTTGAAGCCTACCTCGGCTTCGTACAGGCGATTCATGCTCAAGGGCTGGGCCAGGATATCGCGGACCACGGCAATCTGGCCCTGCACCCAGTTATCATCGCCCGACAGAGCGGCGAGATTGTCGGTCAGCAACAGCAGCAGATTGATCAAGCCTGTCGAGATGCGGCTGTCACGCTCGCTCTTGAGCTCGAGCTGCACCCAGAACTTCTTGAGCCGCTGCGCCAGGAACTCCAGGCCTTGCTCGCTGGATACCGCCTCGGCCGCCTGGGCCAGGCTCATGGCCTCTTCAGCCAGATCCGGATAGGTCTGCAATCGCTCTGCAATACCCAAGCGCAGCGAGGTCACCAGCATTTCTCGCCAGTGGTGCCAATCGGTCGCAGCTGCCACCGCCTTGGCGGGTGCCGCATCCGCCTGCGCCGCAGCCTCGGCCGGCGTGGTAGGAACCGGCTCGATATCGCCCACCCCGCCCGAACCGTCAGCCCAGCTGCGCACCAAGGCATCCAGCTTTTCGTTCAACAGGCTGGGATAGTTGCCGAAATTCAGCAAGACCTTGGCCAGCGACTCCTGCTTGCGCGAATGGGTGAAATGCGGGCTGCGCAAATCCCATTGCGTCACCAGCTCGCGTATCAATTCGGCCCAGGCACGCACCAGGCTGGCCTGCCCACCTTGCGACTCTATGGCCTGCATCAGCATGGGCGGTATGCTGCTCCAATCCCCCTGGCTGGCCGCCTTTTCTATCAGGGCCAGGTCACGCAACAACTCCGGTGTCTGCCGAGGAAGCTTGCGCAGCGCCGCCGCAATCTCGACCGCCAGCAAGTTGGCACCACCGGAAGGCCGTGCCTTGCCATCCGAGATTTCGTAATAGAGTTCCTCGTAGCGCTCAGGTGTGGGCGCAACGCGGCGGACGGCGAGCTGCTTGAGCGTCTCGCGCGCAATATCGGTCGGATTGGTCAGCTTATTGCTCATCAATACACTTCAGTGTTTGGCGCGACGGAGAGTCGGTGCTGGGCCGGGGCGGTTGCCCTTGTTTGCCGGGGTACGACACGGTCGCGCCCCCATCGGCCATACCGGTTTTCGCGCTCGCGAAGTATAGAATCTCGGGCGCGGCTGCGACAGGTAAAACATGCGGGCAACAAAAAAGGGACCCGGCTAGCCGAATCCCTTTTCTTTTACTGCCAGTTGCGCTGATTAGGCGCCAACCACCGTAACCTTCACGTTGGCTGTTACGTCGTGGTGCAGAGCAATGACCACGTCGTATTCGCCGATGGCCTTGAACGGGCCTTCTGGCAGACGCACTTCCATCTTCACCACCGGCACGCCAGCAGCGGAAATGGCTTCAGCGATGTCGTGGTTGGTGACGGAACCGAACAGACGGCCATCCACACCAGCCTTTTGCGAGATGGTGACAGCGAAGTCGACCAGCTTCTCGGCACGGGCTTGGGCACCAGCCAGGATCTCGGCTTGCTGCTTTTCCAGATCGGCACGGCGGGCTTCGAAAGCCTTCAGGTTGGCGTCGGTTGCACGCTTGGCCTTGCCTTGGGGGATCAGGAAGTTACGGGCGTAGCCATCCTTGACCTTGACGATGTCGCCCAGGGTACCCAGGTTTGCGACTTTTTCGAGCAGAATGATTTGCATGTTGGCGGCTCCGGCTTAGTGCTTGTCGGTGTAAGGCATCAGCGCCAGGAAGCGCGCGCGCTTGATGGCGTCGGACAACTGACGCTGATAGCGAGCCTTGGTGCCAGTGATACGAGCCGGGATGATCTTGCCGTTCTCGTTGATGAAATCCTTCAGCAAGTTGACGTCTTTGTAATCAACTTCCTTGATGCCTTCGGCGGTGAAGCGGCAAAACTTGCGACGCTTGAACAGATGACGGGACATGATGACCTCTTGAATTCAGAAAACTGTGGAACCGCGCACGATTTATTCGGTGACACGCTTCCAGTCGGTTATGTGCAGAACCAGGCTGTGCTTGTAGCGCTGACTACGTCCGGCCAAGAAACCCTTGATCAGGATTTCCGAGCCCTCTGCCAGGCTCGCCAATCCCTTGGCCTTATCACCCAGGCATACACAGGGCATTTCGCACTGTATTTGCCGCTCGGCTCCGGCTTCCGTCTGGGTCGATTCATGCATGAGCTTGAATTCGACCGCCGGAATGCCGGCCGGGGTGTAACGCAAGGGCTGGAGATCGAGCACTTGGCCGTGGGCCACGACCTGGTTGCGCGCGCTCAAGCCAGTAGGCCTGATCAGGCTGCTGCCGCTTCCTTGGCTTCAGGAGCCGTGGTCAGCGACTTGGACTTCTCTTCCTTCATCATCGGCGATGCTTCAGTAACAGCACGCTCGGTCTTCAGGGTGAGGTGGCGCAGCACAGCGTCGTTGAACTTGAACGCGTGTTCCAGTTCGTCCAGGGTGCCTTGACCGATTTCGATGTTCATCAGCACGTAGTGTGCCTTGTGCATCTTTTGAATCGGGTAAGCCATCTGGCGACGGCCCCAGTCTTCGAGGCGATGGATCTTGCCGCCGTCGTTGGTAATCATCGTCTTGTAGCGCTCGATCATGGCGGGCACTTGCTCGCTTTGATCGGGATGCACGATGAACACGATTTCGTAGTGTCGCATGTGATCTCCTTGCGGATTAATCAGCCTTCCGTCATGCGGTAACGGTAAGGCAAGGTGGAAAGCCGAGCATTCTAGCCGCTAAAGTGTCAACCCTGCAAGCTAATCAACGGTTTGCCTGTGCAGCCGCCCTGTCAGTGCAACTTGATCTTGGGTCGGTGCACCCGGTCCAGCCACTCCGACAAGGTAATCAGCAAGGTACGGGTAAAGCCGGACAGCGCTAGCTGGTGCTGCTTGTGCAGACCCCAATACATCAGCTTGGCCAACTGCCCCTCTACAAACAGGCTGCCCCGGGCCAGGCTGCCCATCAGCGAGCCGACCGAGGAATAGGTGGAGAGTGAGACCAGGGAGCCGTAGTCCTGAAAGGTAAAGGACTTCAGCGGCTTGCCCACCAGGGTGCGCTCTATATTGCGTGCCAGCAGGGTAGCCTGCTGGTGGGCGGCCTGGGCCCGCGCCGGCACCCAGCCCCCTTGGCCATTGGGGCAGGCTGCACAGTCGCCGAACGCAAAGATACGCTCATCGCGGGTGGTCTGCAGCGTGGGCGCCACCAGCAGTTGGTTGATGCGATTGGTCTCCAGCCCGCCGATTTCCTTGAGAAAATCCGCCGCCTTGATGCCGGCCGCCCAAACCGTCAGGGTGCTGGGAATAAAGCTGCCACCCGCCATGCATACACCGGCCTCGGTCACCTCCACTACCCGCTCATTGGTATGTATCTCTATCGCCAGCTTGCGCAATTCAACGGCTGCAGCGGTCGACAGGCGCTCGGGCAAGGCGGCCAGAATGCGCTGGCTGGCTTCCACCAACACGATCTTGAGATCCTGCTCTGGGTCGATATGCTCAAGCCCGAAGCTCACCAGAACCTGCGCAGCCGCATGCAGCTCCGCCGCCAGCTCCACCCCAGTGGCGCCGGCGCCGATAATAGCCACCGTCATGCGCCCCCGGCCTGCTTCGACCGGCTGGTTGTGCGCGCGCAAGCAGGCGTCGATCAGGCGTTCGTGAAAGCGCCGGGCAGCGTCAGGGTTATCCAGGCGTATGGCGTGCTCGGCCACGCCGGGCGTGCCGAAATCGTTGGTCTGACTACCCACGGCCAGCACCAGGTAGTCATACCCCACACGCTGGGCGGCGATGATCTCCCGGCCATCAGCGTCCAGCAGCGGCGCTATCAGAATTTCCCGCGCTTCACGGTCCAAGCCTGCCAGGCGCCCTTGGCGAAACCGGAAATGGTGCCAGCGTGCCTGGGCCAGGTATTCAATTTCCTCAGCGTGGCTGTCATAGCTGCCCGCAGCCAGTTGGTGCAGTATGGGTTTCCAGATATGGGTACGACTGGCATCGACCAGCAGTACCTCGGCGCGCCCCCGTTTACCCAGGCGGTCGCCCAAACGGCTGGCCAGCTCCAGACCCCCCGCGCCACCACCCACGATCACGATACGTGGACATCGACTGTCATCCGCCATACACCACCCCGTTGAATATATTGGACAGTGCCATTCTAACCGCTAGCAGAGACTAGCGTTGCGAACAAAACACGTCGTGGTGGTTCTGGCCAGGCGCGCAAACGCGTGAACAGGCAGTGAAGGCGCCAACTGCAGGGGTTGTCTGGCCGTGCCCAGGCAGCACCCAAAGGCGACTTGCTTAGTAAGCAGCCAGCGATACAGCGGGTCGCCGGCACGCAGGCATCAGGCCACCAGCCGCATACCGTCATACCCCACTTCCACCCCGGCCGGCATGCGCTGCGACAAGGCGTGGTACTCCAGTTCGTGGGTCATATGTATCAGCACCGTACGGCGTGCGCCTATGCGCGCTGCTGCCGCCAGCGATTGCGCCACACCAAAGTGGGTGTGATGCGGCTGCTCCCGCAGGCAGTCGAGCAGGAGTAGATCCAGCCCTTGCAGCAGCGCGAAGCTGGCCTCGGGTATTTCCGAGACATCGGTCAGGTAGGCCACATTGCCGATGCGATAGCCATAGACCGGCCAGCGGCCATGCAATACAGGAATCGGCGTGATCTCCACCCCACGATGGCAGAAGGCGCCATGCACGGCCGTGGTCTGCAGCGAAGGCAGCTCCCACCACGGCCCAGGTGGCAGTGTGGTGTAGTGGAAACGTGTCTGGATGTCCGCCATGGTGTAATCGCTGCCGAACACCGGCATGGCAGCCTTGTTGACGTAACAGAAGGCACGCAGGTCATCGATGCCATTCATATGGTCGGCGTGCTGGTGGGTGTAGAGCACCGCATCCACCTTGGTCAGGCCTTCCCGCAAGGCCTGGGTACGCAGATCAGGCCCGGTATCGATCAGAAAACTCAGCCCTGCCGTAGTCACCACGCTGGAGGCCCGGCTGCGCCGATTACGCGCATCATCCGAGCTGCAAGTAGCACAGCGGCAGCCTATGGCCGGCGTGCCCGCGCTGGAACCACACCCCAGGATCAGGACCTCGGTAGTCACGCCAGCTTGCCCTCCAGCTTGAACAGGCGGGCAAAATTCGCCGTAGTGGCCGCCGCCACCTCCTCAACCGCTATACCACGCAGGTCGGCAATATGCTCTGCCACATGGCGCACCAGCGCCGGATGGTTCTGCTTGCCACGGAAGGGCATGGGCGCCAGATAGGGCGAGTCGGTCTCTATCAGCATGCGTTCCAACGGAATGGTGCGTGCCACCTCCTTCAGCTCTTCCGCCTTCTTGAAGGTGACTATGCCGGAGAAGGAAATATAGAAATTCTGCGCAATGGCGGCATCCGCCACGGCTTGCGATTCGGTAAAACAGTGCATCACCCCGCTGGCCTCCGCCGCATTTTCCTCAGCCATGATGCGCAAGGTATCGTCGGAGGCACTGCGGGTGTGGACGATCAACGGCTTGCCGGTCGCCCTGGCTGCCCGGATATGTACCCTGAAGCGTTCACGCTGCCACGCCAGGTCGCCTTGCAGGCGATAGTAGTCCAGGCCTGTCTCACCTATCGCAATCACCTTGGGATGCTGGGCCAGGGCCACCAATTGCGCCACCGTAGGCTCGACTTCATCCTCGTAATCGGGATGCACGCCCACCGAGGCATAGATATGCGGGTAGCGTTCCGCCATGGCAATCACATTGGGCCAGTGCGGCAGGTTGACCGACACACACAGCGCGTGGCTGACGCGATTGGTCACCATGGCGGCCATCAGCTCATCAGCGCGCTCGGCAAGCTCGGGAAAATCAATATGGCAGTGGGAATCAATAAACATGCAGCTTCTATTCAATCAAGGCAGGAGGGTGCACCGGCTGGCACACCCGCCAATTCTACTGCCTCACCCCTTACTTGGGCACGAAGCGTAGGGTATGTTGTGCCGGCCCTGGCAGAAAGGGTGTCGCCTCGCCCTTTACCCAGGCGGCGTGCCCAGCCAGCCAGAATGGACTGAGCGGATGGCCACTCTGGCCACCAGGCATATTGAATATGCCCTGCGCTTCCTGCCCGGGCGCGACCACCATGCGTTGCGACGCACCAAACGCCGGCCCCGCCACCCTGGGCATGTGCTCATCACCGGCAAAGGCATCGGCCGGCGCCGCCAGCCAGGGCCTGAGCACTGGCAGCAGCTGGGCGAAGGGATGGGCGATCCGGCTGGTATTGCGCTGCCCCCAACTGGCTTCGGAGAGCGGCTGGCCCCCTGCCGTCAACTCGGCAATGGCCCGGTCTATGGCAGCCAATTCCAGCCCTCGCCAATCCCGCTCCTTCAACCAGCCTGCCGGCCGTTCATCCAGCAGCCGCGCCACCACCACCGGCCAGCGCGGATTGGCAAGGTCGAAATCAGCCCCTGGCTCCAGCGCCGCCAACTGGGCATCCAGCCCACCAAACAGCTCGGCATACAAGCCATACAGATAGGCCCGCGTGAGCCTGTAGCCCACCGAATCCACACTGGCCCTGCCAGTCCAACCGTCCTTGAGCAGGCGCCGGAACTCCGCCCGCTGCGGCCATGTTGCCGTCGCGCTCTGATCCAGCGCATCCAGCGCCCGCTCACGCCAAGCCGCCAGGTAGCGTGCTCTATCGTCCAGGGCCAAGCCATAGGCCGCCAGCTCATTGCCCTTGCCCAAGGCGGTCAGTCCATCCCGTATCTGCCGAGCGCGAGCGCCCAGGTCGGCCCCACCATCGCCCATGCGGCGGTAGAGCTCGCCGCCCAGGGGACGGCTGTTGGCGGTCCACAACTGTCCGCCCGCCGGATCATTCAGGCGAGGATAGTCGCGGGGGGACAAGCGCCCCTGCCAGCTCAGACCTGCTGCAATCGGATAAGGAAAACTCGCTTGCGGCAAGGCCTCGCGGCCCGGCAGCGTGCCCGCAATCGTCCAGCCTATATGGCCTGCGGCATCGCCTGCCACCATGTTCTGCGCCGGCATGCCGGCACTATGGGCTACGGCCTGGGCGGCTGCTAGATCGGCCACGCTTTCCATCTGGCGCAGGTTCAGGTTGACTGCGCCAGGCTGGTGGGCAATCCAGCGCACGGCATACCAGCGCCCTTCCACCTCGCGCAAAGGCCCCTGCGAGCCCTCCGCAATCTGCATGGTCACGGCAGCACCACCCTTGACCTGCAAGGTTTCCGTATGCACGCTGGCCGTCTCCCAGCCAGCCGCCGTCTTGATACGCAAGCGCTGCGATGGGTACCGCTCCACTTCGATCAGATCCAGGTAATCGCCATAGCTATTGGTGAATCCCCAGGCCACCTTACCGTTGCTGCCGGCCACCACCAAGGGCGCACCCGGCAGGGTCACACCAGCAATACGCCGGGTCTGCCCTTGCTCATCAGGGTACTGCAGCACCGCGCGGTACCAGATATGCGGCAAGCGCAAGCCCAGGTGCATATCATTGGCCACAATGGCACTGCCATGCGTGCTACGGCTACCCGCCAGTGCCCAGCTATTGCTGCCCACTGCGCTGCGCAGTGCCAGCCCTGCCTGTTTGCCGGGGACAGGCAGGCCCAGCCACGCTGGCGCCTGCGCCGGTGTGGTTGTCGGGGGCGGCACGATATCCGGCATGTCCAGCGGGGCATCCTGGCTGCTGGATTCAGGCAGCAGATAGGCCAGTTGCTCGGCCGTGCTGTGGTCCTTCAACCAGCCACGCGCCAATTCGCGCCGCTCCTGATTGCCTTGCAGATCAAAATACATGGCCCATACCACCAGCAGGCTATCTGCAGGCTGCCATGGCGCTGGCTGGGTACGCAGCAAACCATATTCAAAAGGCCTGGCATGCAGGGCAGATAAGCCCGCGTTCACACCTGCCGCATAGCGCTGCAGCAACTGCCTGTCCGCCTCGGGCAAGGCCGCCAAGGTGCTGACTGCGCGCGCCCTGAATCGATGAAAGCGATGCTCGCGGTCACTCTCCAGCGCCGCCTCGCCTATCAGCCCCGCCAGCTCGCCAGCGGCAACACGGCGCATCAGATCCATCTGGAAGTACCGCTCCTGGGCATGCAGATAGCCGGTGGCATAAGCCACATCAAGCCGGTTATTGCCACCGATCGTTGGCACACCCAAGGCATCCCGCACCGCTGTCACATCCGCCGTCAAGCTGAGCCAGGCTACCCCGCAGAAACAGCCACAGCGCCAAGGCCAGCAGCAACAGCATGGCCAGGCAGGCCAGCAGCAGGCGCCAGGACCAGCGTATCCATTTTCCCAAAGCCATATTGCTTCCCATAGTCAAGCACTTGCAGATAGCGCCTTCATTCGCAGGCCAGCGTGGCTACACGCCGCAGCCGGCCACAAAAAAGCCCGAACCAAGCCGGGCTTTTATTGCACAAACGTAGCAAATTCTTACATGGTGTGGGTAGTGCGGTTCGACTGCAGTGCGCCACCCAACATACCTTCAATCTTGTTGCGTGCCTGCTGCCCTGCCTCGTTATCGGAAAACTGCACCCCCACGCCTTGCGTACGGTTGCCGTGGGCACCAGCCGGCGTAATCCAGGCTACCTTGCCCGATACTGCAATCTTGGCTGGATCATCCATCAACTGCAGCAGCATGAAGACTTCGTCACCAATGGTGTAGGCCTTGGCCGTGGGTATGAAGATACCGCCGCCCTTGAGAAACGGCATATAGGCGGCAAACAGGCCAGCCTTTTCCTTGATACTCAGGGAGAGAACGCCACCGGCGCGTGGTGCGGCCGGAGCAGCGGGTTTGGGTGCTTCAGACATGCTTATCCTTTTTTATCCTTTGTTGGCCGGCCGGACAGCCTGCTGGTAGCCAAACAGCAGTTGCTCGTAGACGAGACGAGCATTCAGTGGGTGGCTGGACAGTTTCTTCGCTTCCAGCACTGTATCGTGGTAACGCATCAGCCGTACTGGGTCCAATGTCGTCGCCAGGGAGGCAAGCCGGCCCGCCTCATCGGGATAATAGCGGACAGACTGGGCAAGTCCCAAGCGCGCCAGATCATGCAGCCAACGAGACAGCCAGTCTGTGACGCGTGCAACCTCCACTTTTTGCTTGTCCAGTCGCTCTGCCAGCCCCAGTGGGTCCAGCTTGCGCGGGTCGGCCAACTCACCCAGAAAACTGCGCCGGGCCGCCGTTACACCCGCATCTGCCCGCTCTTGCGCGGCCAATGGCGCACCGCCAGCTTCGGCCAGATTGGCCTCGGCGTCGCTGATTCCCTGCTGCGCCAACCACGCCAGCGCCTGCTCGCGTGGCGGGATGCTCAGCGCCAGCCGACGGCAGCGGCTGCGTATGGTAGGCAAGAGGCGGCGCCACTGATGGCTGACCAGAATGAACATGGCACCGGGAGGTGGCTCTTCCAGCGTCTTCAGCAAGGCATTGGCCGCCGCCAGGTTCAGTGCCTCGGCAGGCTGTATCAGCGTCACCCTGCGTCCGGCACGGTGGGCACTCAGATGCACGAAATCATTGAGCTCGCGCACCTGGTCTACGGTAATCCAGGCCGATGCCTTCTTCTTGGGTTTGGCGTCCTCATCGCCCTCTTCTTCCACCGCCGGGGTCAGCTCGCGGAAATCCGGGTGGTTGCCGGCCAGATACCAGCGGCAGGCATCACACACGCCGCAGGGCTTGTCGGCGGCGGTCGATTCGCACAGCAGGGATTGGGCGAGGTGGCGGCCAAACGCCAGCTTGCCTATACCCGGCTCGCCAGTCAGCAACAAGGCGTGGGGCAGTCTCTCCCCCTGGCTGATCAAGGCCTGCCACTCGGCAAGCTGCCACTGATACAGCATCACGCCACTCCCATGCCGGCCAATACCTGGGCCAGATCAGCCTGCACCTGTGCTACCGGCTTGCTGGCATCCAGCACCATCAGCCGCCCGCGCGAAGCAGATGCCCGGGCATGGTAGGCGGCACGTACCCGCTCAAAGAACGCATCCTGCTCGCGCTCAAATCGGTCCAGTTCGCGCGCCCCCGCCAGCCGGGCACGGCTGACGGCCAACGGCACGTCGAACAGCAGTGTGGTATCTGGCTGCAGCAACCCCGCCTCCCTGCCCTGCACCCATTGCTCCAGCGCCTCGAACTTTGCCAAATCCAGCCCCCTGCCCCCCACCTGGTAGGCGTAGGTGGCATCGGTAAACCGGTCGCACACCACCCAGCGCCCCTGTGCCAGTGCCGGTTCAATGACCTGGGCCAGATGCTCGCGCCGTACGGCGAACATCAGCAAGGCTTCAGTCTCCAGATGCATGGGTTCATGCAGCAACAACTCCCGCAGCTTCTCTCCCAGCGGCGTACCACCGGGCTCACGGGTAACCAGGTGATCAACGCCACGAGCGGTCAGGGCAGCGGTCAGCCAGGCCAAGTGCGTACTCTTGCCCGCCCCATCCAGCCCCTCCAGCGAAATAAATCGGCCACGCACCATCACTTGGCTCCCAACTGGTAGCGGCGCACCGCCTGATTGTGTTCGGCCAGGGTCGAAGAGAAATACGAAGAGCCATCGCCCTTCGCCACAAAGTAGAGTGCCTTGGACGATGCCGGATTGGTGGCGGCCAGCAAGGCAGCCATGCCTGGCATGGCAATCGGGGTAGGCGGCAGTCCGCCACGGGTATAGCTGTTATAGGGCGTATCGGTTTCCAGATGGACGCGCTTGAGGTTGCCGTCAAATGCCTCGCCCAAGCCATAGATCACGGTCGGGTCGGTCTGCAGCCGCATGCCTATGCGCATGCGGTTATGGAACACCGACGAGATCATGGGCCTGTCATTGGCGGCGCCAGTCTCCTTCTCCACAATGGAGGCCAAGGTCAGTGCCTCGTAAGGCGACTGCAGCGGCAGGTTGGCAGCGCGCGCCTCCCAGGCGGCGGCCAACTGTTTCTGCATGGCCTCATGGGCGCGCTTGAGTACCTGTATATCGGAACTCTGCTTGCCGAAATGATAGGTATCCGGGAAGAACAGGCCTTCAGGTGACGGCGCCTTGGCGCCGATGGCTGCCAGGATGGCAGCATCATCCATGCCCGCCGTATCATGTCGCAGATCCGGGTCCTTGGCCAAGGCTGCTTTCACCTGCCGCCAGTTCCAGCCCTCGACTATGGTCAGCGTAGCACTGGAAACATCGCCGTCAGTCAGCTTGGCCAGCAGCTGCAACGGCGTAACGGGCTCGCTGAGCTCGTAGCTACCCGCCTTGATGCGGCCAGCGTCACCGGTAAGGCGAGCCAGCACCGTCAACAGCCAGGGCTCTTCCACCAAGCCCTCGGCTGCCAACTGGTTGGCAGCCATGCGCATGGTGGTGCCCCGCTCCAGCACAAAGGCACGCGGGCCGCCATCGAGTGGAAAAGGCGTATGGGCATAGCGCCAACCATACCCACCGACGGCCACCGCCGTCAGCAGCAACAATACACTCAGCCATGCCAGCAAACGGCCGAGTAGCGATGCCCGCTTGGGCGAATTCTTGTTAGCACGTGCCAATTCAGCTTCCAGTATCTCTCGGTAAAACACCGCTTATCCGGTGCGCGGTTCCCAAGCCTATCAAGGCCAGTCATCCTGTATTCCAGTGTGCCTGCCACCGGCCACCGCGCCGGCACAAGGCCAAGCTTGTCAGTTTGCCATCAATCGGCAGGGCCGGCATCTTGGCCGGCCATGGCTACTACGACTCCTAGCCGGCTATCGTGAAATTTCCCACCCGGCTTGCCTTGCCGGCGGGCAAACACTATACGCAGTAAACCGTCACTTGCATCCTGCTGGAGTCCTGCCATGTATCGCCTACTACGCCTGCTCTGCGCCGCAGCCTTAGCCCTGAAGGTAGCGGCCGACCCTACACCCTTCAACCCAGAGACAGGGTATATCGACCTGCCCTCCGTGCAGGTTGGCGAGACGGTATACAGCGTCACCCTGCAATTGATAGGCGACCGCCTGCATATCACCGCCATTGCCCCCGCCAGCGACACGGCCAATCCGCTGGTATTCAATCTGGCCACCAACAGCATCCTGCTGCCAGAGGTAACCATAGGCCTGCAGACCTATTGTGTGGAGCTGCTGCTGCAAAGCGATGGCACGCTGGCGCTAGGGGTAGTGCAGGACTTGGGCAAAATGGCCTCGCTATACACCACCAAGGGCCCCTCCACGGTCAAAGGCATGCAGTCGGTCAAAACCAAGAGTGTCAACACTGTGGGCAGCAACAAGATTTACAGCCTGACTTTCCACAACAACACACTGATGTTTGTGACCGTCAACGCTCAAAATCAGGTCACCGCCCTCAACTACCAGACCCAGGACGGCAAGCTGGAGTGGGACGCGGTTGTGGACACCCATACCGGTGCGGTTGTGATCACTCAGGGCGCTTGCCGTAATTGCAGCAAAGTCACGGTCAGCAGCACCGGCGCCATCAGTTTCGACAACGTCGAGATGAGCGGCTTTACCAAGGACAGCCAGAATACGCTGATACCGGTGGATAACGTCTCGCTGCTAGGCGTCATTCCGTAACGCCAACCTTCATGCGGGCAAAGAAACGCTCCACCACACTCAACTCCCGCGTCCGCAGCATGGGCGGCAAGGCTTTCCATATCTGCTTGCCATAAGGTTTGTCCACCAAACGGGGGTCGCAGATCATCAGCACCCCCTGGTCGGTCTCGTCCCGTATCAGACGCCCGGCCCCCTGCTTGAGCGTAATGGCTGCGCGCGGCAACTGATACTCAATAAAGGCATTGCGTCCAGCGCGGTTGATCTTGTCTATGCGCGCTGCCAGCACCGGGTCATCCGGCGCGGCAAAGGGCAGCTTGTCTATGACCACCAGGCGCAGTTGCTCACCCTTGACGTCTATCCCCTCCCAAAAAGTCTGGCTGGCTACCAGTATTGCATTGGGCTGGGTACGGAAACGCTCCAGCAGCTCGGTACGGGTACCTTCACCTTGCAGCAGCATGGGGTATTGCAGACCCATGGCTGGCAATCTGGCATTGAGCAGATCGTAGGCCTCCCGCATGGCGCGCAAGCTGGTAAACAACAGAAAGGCATGGCCTTCGGACAACTTGATCAGTGGCAAAGCCGCCTCGATCACGGCAGCTGTGTAATCCCGGTTATTCGGGTCAGGCAAGCCCTGGGGCACGTAGAGCACCGCCTGCTGCTTGTAAGCGAAAGGCGATTCCCAGGCCGCCTGCTCTGCCTCCCACAAACCCATCTCGTGGGCGTAATGCTTGAAATTGCCGTTCATGGCCAGGGTAGCGCTGGTAAACACCCAGGCGCGCTCCTCGTGCATCTGCTTGGCAAACAGGCGGGCGATATCCAGTGGGGTGATATTGAGCTGAAAACCCTGCGGGCTCACCTCCAGCCAGAACACCGCATCCAGATGGCTGGCTGCTGGCTTGGCCTTGTCCGACTCAGCCTTCTCCACTGCGACGGGTACGGCTGGCGCCGGCTCCATACCATCACGCCAGCGCCGCAGCACGCCCAGTTGCTCGGCAGCTCGGCGACGGCAGTTCTCCAGCCCTTCAGAGCGTTCAGCCTGATCCACCAAGCGGTCGACCAACTCTGTCAGTTTTTCCTCCAGCACACCCAGGGCCGCATGAAAGGCCAGGTTTTCGGCCAACTGGTGCTGCGGCGCACGCAAGGCATCCTGGCCAAACACCAGCCTGAGATCGCGCGTGGCCTTGTCCAGGGCCAGCGCTGCCGCCGGCAGGTGCACAAAATCCTTGGCTGCAGCCAGTGCTTCGGCGCGGCTGTCTCTTGCCAGCTCCAGCAGCGACCCCGAGGCCACCGTTTCGCCAAAGAACAGGCTGGCCACTTCGGGCAACTGGTGGGCCTCATCGAAGATCACGGTATTGCAACGCGGTAGCAATTCGCCCGCACCTTCGTCCTTGAGCCAGACATCGGCAAAGAACAGGTGGTGGTTCACGACCACCACATCGGCCTCCAGCGCCTGTCGGCGTGCCTGCATGACAAAGCAGTCCTGGTAGCTGGGGCATTCCGAACCCAGGCAGTTGTCCCGTGTGGACACCGCGTGCTGCCAGGCCGGAGAGGACTCAGGTACGTTGGAGCAGGCCGACTTGTCGCCATCGCTGGAGGTGGCAGCAAAGCGCGCTATGGCCTGCAGGTGGATGACGTCTTCCTTGCGGGCAAAGCGCCCATCTGCCAGCGCGCGCTCCAGGTGGTAGACGCAAACATAGTTGGCACGCCCCTTGAGCAGCGCCGTCGTAACCGGCACCTTGAGCGCCGCGCGCACCTTGGGCAAGTCGCGATGAAATAGCTGATCCTGCAGGGTCTTGGTACCAGTGGAGACAATCACCTTGCCACCAGACAGCAAGGCCGGCACCAGGTAGGCATAGGTTTTCCCGGTCCCGGTTCCCGCTTCGGCGATCAGTGGTTTTTTGTCCTTGATGGCGCACTCCACCGCCTGGGCCATCTCGACCTGCTGGGTGCGTGGCCGATAGCCAGGCATGGCCTGGCTGAACAAGCCGCCTTCGGCAAAGACATCATCTAGGGTGGTCACGGTAAGCAGGAGGGAAGTCGATCGCGCCGCGATTCTAGCATGCCCCTTCCACCAGACCCGCCCGCACCATGCAAAACGCCGCCTGGCAAGGGCGGCGGTGTCTGAAACATTTACCAAGCAATCCGGGCAGTCCGGGCTTAATTACTGCCCATTCACATTAATGACGAGCGGCAGCGAGGTACAAGGGGGTGCCAATCAAGCATCAAGGGAGCACCGGCTGGTTCAGGCTGCGCCTAAACCCAGCACCTGGGTTCTCCCAGGCGCCTGACCGGTCCATCAACCCACCCATGGCTTGAGCCTATAACCGGCGCTCAGGCTCGCACATCAATCGCGTTACCCAGATTCGCCGGGTTACTGGGCGGTGTAGGCAGTGCCTCAAGCAAGGCCATGGCGTTGCTCTTCTGGATATCCAGCGCCTTGCGCAAGGTCAGGATGGATGCCTGCGCCTGGGTCTTGGACATGGCCTGGTCAGAGATCGCACTAGCAGCACTGGAGATATCCATAACATCCTTTCGGCAACAGAGCCTGGGCAGAATTGCTCTTCAGCTTAGACCAGTTTCCTGGCCTCTACCCCGGCTTTATCGGCTATTTCTTCCGCTTCTTTAAGACTTTCTTTGTCTTGCCCTTGGATTTCGTCACCGCCGATTTCTTCTTGCCCGTTGCCTTGCTGGCCTTGCGGCTCGCACCCTTGCTCTTGATTACCTTGCCGCGCCGATCGCGCTTGACCTCGACTGCACGCTTGGGCTTGCCCACAGGCTCGGCTGCGGCAGGCACATCACCCGGCAAGGGGGCCTCGGCCGTCACCGCAGGGGGGGCCGGCTGCACCGGCACCAACACCGATTCCGCCTGCACCGGCAATGCCAATGCCACTGAAACGCCAGCACACAAAAGCCAGCGGGAGAGAGTTAACAGCATGGACGACTCCAACCTCTTTGCAACTATTCAAAAAGCACAATCTGCCGCGCAAGCACATCTACCTCAGATCCAGCTCAATCAGGCCAGATCGGCATGACGTAAGCATGCAACGGGGATGCGTAGTGTAACGACTGCGGCGACCTGCCGCAGGCTTTGTTTTGCAGCAAGCCAAAGCTCCCTATAATCGAAGGCTTTCAGCCCCATGGCGGCCACCACGTGAATCCCCTGCTAGACCGCTTACAGCCCTATCCGTTCCAGCGCCTCAAGGCCCTGCTTGCTGGCGCCGAGCATGGTAATGGCCTGCGCCATATCGATCTATCAATCGGTGAGCCCAAGCATCCTACCCCCGAACTGATTAAAACTGCCCTGCAGGCGCACTTTGGTGGGCTGGCGCAATACCCTGCCACACTGGGTTCGGCTGATCTGCGCGGCGCCATTGCCGATTGGCTGGCACAGCGCTACGACATTGCCCGGCCCGACCCGGCCAGCGACATACTACCCGTCAACGGTAGCCGCGAAGCGTTATTCAGCTTTGTCCAGGCGGTCATCAACCCCAGCGCTTGCGAGAAGCCGATCGTGCTCTCGCCCAACCCCTTTTATCAGATTTACGAAGGAGCGGCGCTGCTGGCCGGTGCTGAACCCTATTACCTGAACTGCCTGCCTGCGCAGCGCTTCCAGCCCGACTGGGACAGCGTCCCGGCTGACATCTGGCAACGCACCCAGCTGCTGTTTGTCTGCTCGCCCGGCAACCCGACTGGTGCCGTGATGTCGCTGGATGACTGGCGCAGACTGTTTACCCTGTCGGACCAGTACGGTTTTGTCATTGCCAGCGACGAATGCTATTCGGAAATCTGGTTCGACACGCCCCCCTTGGGCGCCTTGCAGGCTGCCAGCCAGCTGGGGCGCGGCTATCAGCGCCTGGTCGTGTTCTCCAGCCTCTCCAAGCGCTCCAATGCCCCCGGCCTGCGCTCCGGCTTTGTGGCAGGTGATGCCGACATACTGGCGGGTTTTCTGCTCTACCGCACCTACCACGGCTCTGCCATGTCGGCCACGGTGCAAGCAGCCAGTGCCGCCGCCTGGCGTGACGAGCAGCATGTGGCCGTCAACCGGGCCGAGTACCGGGCAAAATTCGAGGCCGTCGTTCCCTTGCTGGCAAAGCCACTGGGCGCCGAATGGCCCGATGCCGCCTTCTATCTGTGGACCCAGGTACCGCAACGCTATGCTGGCGACGACGCGGCGTTCTGCCGCGACCTCTACCAGCACTGCCACGTTACCGTACTGCCCGGCAGCTACCTGGCACGCGACGCGCATGGCCAGAACCCTGGTGCCGGGCGCATACGCCTCGCCCTGGTCGCACCCCTGACTGATTGCATCGAAGGTGCCCAGCGCATCGCGGCCTACGCCAACTGAACCGCCACCATATCCAAACCCCAGCCCATCGAGACCCGCACCATGACCCATCCACTACAAGCCACCATTGAAGCCGCTTTCGAGAACCGCGCCGACATCACGCCAGCCAGTATCAGGCCAGACCTGCGCGCCGCCATAGACCAGGTCATCCTGGAGCTGGACCGCGGCCAGTTGCGCGTGGCTGAGAAGAAAGACGGCCAGTGGGTGGTCAACGAATGGGCCAAGAAAGCCGTCCTACTGAGCTTCCGTGCCAATGACAACCGTGTGATGGACGGCGGCGAGACGCAATTCTTCGACAAGGTGGACAGCAAGTTCGCCGGTTGGAGTGATGCCGATTTCCGCCAGGCCGGCTTTCGGGTCGTCCCGCCTGCCATGGCCCGCCGCGGCAGCTATATCGCCAAGAACGCGGTGCTGATGCCGTCCTACGTCAATATCGGCGCCTATGTCGATGAAGGCACCATGGTGGACACCTGGGCGACGGTCGGCTCCTGTGCGCAGATAGGCAAGAATGTGCACCTCAGTGGCGGCGTCGGCATAGGCGGCGTGCTGGAACCCCTGCAGGCCTCGCCCACCATCATCGAAGACAACTGCTTTATCGGCGCCCGTTCCGAGATTGTGGAAGGCGTGATTGTGGAAGAAGGCGCTGTTATCTCCATGGGTGTCTACATAGGCCAGAGCACCAGAATCTATGACCGCGAAACCGGCGAAGTCAGCTATGGCCGCGTACCGGCCGGCTCGGTGGTGGTAAGCGGCAACCTGCCCTCGGCAGACGGCAAGTACAGCCTCTACTGCGCCGTCATCGTCAAGAAGGTGGATGCCAAGACCCGTAGCAAGGTGGGTATCAATGAGTTGTTGCGCGGTATCTAAGCGTTAGTGCAAGCACTCCAGTAACGACAGCCACAACGATAGTGTCACAACAGTAAAAAAGCGGCGCCCTAGGGCGCCGCTCTCATTACGCAACTTCCTTAAACGACTTAGAACTTGTGCGTCGCACCGACATAGTAGGAGCGGCCAAAGATGTCGTAATAACCAGGAATGGTGTCCAAGGCCTGAGTACCTGCAGTACCCGAGGCAAAGAACGGTGGCTTCTTGTTAAACAGATTGGTTACGCCACCGTACACTTCGGTCGACTTAGCCACAACATAGCCCAGACGAACATTGTGGTAGGTGTGGGCCGGAATGCGTGGATAGCCAGCTTCAGTTGTACCAACGGCCATGTCCGCACCACCAATGTGGCGGATATTCCAGTTCATTTTGAACGGACCCTTGCGGTAGCCAACATTGGCGTTGGCAGTGAACTTGATGAAGCCTTGGTCGGAGGTCGAGCCACCAGCTTGGCCCAGCAGATCAACCGGCTTTTGGCCAGCCAACGGCTGCAAGGTAGCTTCGTCATAAATGGTCGAAATGAACGAGAAGTCCATATCGCCCCACGAGTTCTTCATGCCATAACGGACATCCAGATCCACACCTGCAATTTCCTGACTAGCTACGTTCTGCAACTGCTCATTCACAGCCGTCAGCACATAGTTGCCGTTTACCAGTGGATGTGTACCACGTGTAACTGCGCTGCAAAGCAGGCGGCTGTCATAGCACAGGTTAACGGCAACCTGACGCGATACCGTGGTGATGATGTCCTTTATATCAATCTCGAAGCGGTCAATGGTCAAAGCCAAGTTAGGCACAAACTTGGGCTGCCAAACAAAACCATAGGTCATGGTGGTAGCCACTTCCGGCTTCAGCGCATTGTTACCGCCTGACAGGCCGGTCACGCTTTGCTCGACCACCAGCGGCGGCGCGTAATCAGCTGGCACACCATCTGCCTGACAGTTGGCCGCGCGAGTCGGGTTGGCATTGCGGCGCGACGCGGTACAAGGGTCGTTCACTACGCCGGCAGTTGTGCCCACGCCAGACAATTCGCCCGGGTTGGGCGCACGCACTGCACGGGCCTTCATTGCACGGAAACGCAGGCCTTCCACCGGCTCCCAATCACCACCAAATTTCCAGGTGTTGTAGCTTGTGTCACCCGAAGCCTCTGAATGACGATAAGCCCCTTCAAAGTTCAGCGACTTGGCAAACGGCTTATCAGCCAGGATAGGTACCAGCAATTCGGCGAACATTTCGCGCGTCTTGATCTTGACGAAATCAGTGTCGCCAATCTGGTTACCCGTGACCAAGCCCTGGTTGATGGCAGCATCGTAATCCAGGCCACCAGAGAAGGTACGGTACTCCGCACCGATAGCAGTACGCATGGCACCTGCTGGCAGTTCAACCAATGCACCAGTCAAACTGGCATTGGTGCTGTTGAGCGAGCTTTCGCCCACCGCGGTCGAACCCATGCGGATGTAGTTCTGCATGGCAGCCGTGTACGGCGCGAATGGATTGATAGGGACGCAACCTTGTGCGCGTGCAGTGGCATCAACGCAGCGATAGCTACCTGGGTTGGCCGGATCAGCCTCGACACGCAGGCCGTTGTACAACTGCACCTTGCCGACCAGACCTTCGGTAGACAGATTGACCTTGGTACGACCATAGACATTGGACAGTTCCCAACGCCAGTCACTACCCAAGCCGAAGATGCTATCGAACTCGCCCTTGGTACCGACAACGGTACGGGCAGTATCACGGTCATTCTTGGCACCGCGATTGCCGCCGGCAGTTTGATCCGAGAAACGCTGCCACCAGGTCATCTCGGTCACGTTACCGGCCACCGCAGCAGTGCGCAGCTCGGCAGGAATAAATGGGTTGTTGATAGGAATCGTCACAGCAGTCACGCCGCCAATACGGTCGCCCGCAGCGGAAGACTGGAAGGGATGGCCTTCAAAGCTCGAATCAACCTTGGTCTGTCCAAAGTTGAACTCGGCAAAGGCCTTGACCTTCTCGCTCAGCGGATACTCCATATCGCCAGCCACCATGATACGGGTGGTCGGGATAGCCAGATCGCGGTTGGCGTTGCGGTTGTAGCCATCCTTCGAGACATCGAAGGGGATCAGCGCACCATTCTCAGTAAAGCTGTTACCACGACGGGTATAGCTATTGGTACCAACAAAGAAGCGACCATTCTCACCTACACCAGAACGCGCTGCAGGGCCGCGCACCTGCGTGGCAGGCGACAGCCAGGCGAAGTCCTCAGCACAGATGTAGCGATCCTTACAGCTGACCTGGCCCTGCTTGTCAAACTGCAAGGTCAGCAGGCCACGACCAGCATCACCGAGCTTGCCACCCATCATGATGTAGCCGCTAGGGTTCTTGTTATCGCCCTCGCTGGCCTCGCCATAGGAGGCATTGACTTCCACACCCTGGAAGTTCTTGCGGGTAATAATGTTGATCACACCGGCAACGGCGTCGGCGCCGTAAATGGCCGATGCGCCACCAGTAATGACTTCAATGCGCTCGATATTGGCGGTCGGGATGGTATTGAAGTCCACCGACATGCTGGTGGAGGAACCACCCGGCACGCGGCGGCCGTTGATCAGCACCAAAGTACGCTGGGCACCAAGGTTACGCAGGTTGGCGTTGTTCAGACCCGACGAGGCCACACCAGAGAAAGTGGACTGAGTACGGGAAGAACCAAAGGATGGAGCGAACTGGGGTAGTTGCGTTGCCATGTCGGCAAAGTTTTCCATACCCATATTGCCAAGGGATTCCTTGGTCACGGTAAGCACAGGTGTGGTACCGCTCAGATTGGCACGTACGATGCGGGAGCCGGTAACAACCACGACTTCCTGCTTAGCAGCGTCTTCTGCAGCAAATGCCGGCACCAGCGCCGGTACCATGCCACTCATCAGCAGTGTTACGGCTGCACTAATCTTTCTCTTGGCGAACATCGAACTCCCCTTACGATCATGTTAGGCGCTCCGGCAAACCAATGGGCGACAGCACTCCAGACAAGGGGATTGCGCTTCAGACGTAATAGACACATTGCAACACTACGCAGGCAACGTAGCTTATCGTCAGGCCGCAACTCCCCTGCTTGTGCACAGAAGGACACGCCGCTAAAGACTAGAGCTGCAGGGATCTCCCACAACGCCAGCGCTTGGCTACCGAAATCTCCGAGCGGCAACATTTATTTACAACTGCCAACACCTGTTTACTGCCGCTCGCGGAACCGATCATAACGAGCGTCATACTGGACAGCGCCGGATATGATGGAAAAAAGCCTCAAACACGGCAGACTGTTGTCAACCAGCGACACAAAAACACAGCAACCCAAACACCCCGCAAACGGCCAGCCTCCTTATTTCCACAAAGGTTTCCTCGCTTTTGCCGCCCCGCATGTAATAGACTTTATCCAACAGCCCACAAACGACCCTCAGCATGTCCTGCCCCCCTGCCGAACTGCAAAAGAAGTACGAAGCCATGCGCGCCACTTGGGGTGCCTATCGGGCTACCCCGCGTTTCGAGCAGTTCGTCGAGTTCGCTGTCATTCTGTCCAGCTTCGCCGAATTCCTGCATGCCAAGGGCTTGTCCGGCCTGCATCAGTTTGCCCGCGATATCGAGCAGCAATCGCTGGCCTTGTTTGGTGACGAGCACACCCATCCGATTGCCGATGGCGCGTTGCAGGAGTTGGAGAGCCGCGTGGAGGGCCTGTGCGCCCGGGCTGCCAGTTTTATCGAGCACAGTACCCGCCCCATAGAAGACCGACGTGCCGGTCACGATAGCGAACCCGCTGCCGATCTCTCGCCGGGCCGCCGGGTCTGGTTTATTGGCGACGACCTTGACGCCTGGCGTGACCTGATCTCGCAACTGGGCTATTTCGGCATCAAGGCCGAGGGATACAACTGGACCAAGCTGCCGGCCAATGAGGATGAACCGACCACCCTGCTGCTGGACATGACGGGCATCGCCATCGGCATCGCCAGCCAGCACATGCAGAAACTACGCACCCGCTTTGCCGCCAGTAATCTGCTGGGGCTCAATATCGATGCCGACTTCAGCAGCATGCAGGCGGCACTGGGCGCCGGTTGCGACTTCTGCTTTGCCCGTGGCACACCGTTGCCGGCCATCATGGCCAAGATCATAGAGCTGCACGCCAGCGAAGAGGAAGAAGCCTACCGTGTGCTGGTAGTGGAGGACTCGCTGACTGCCAGCAAGCTGATACAGCGCACCCTGGCTGAAAACGGCATAGAAAGCCAGGCCATTGCCCAGCCGCGCGAGGTACTGAATGCGCTCAAGCGCTACCAGCCAGATTTGATCCTGATGGACATGTATATGCCCGGCTGCACAGGCGTGGAAGCCGCGCGCGTCATACGCCAGCACCCGGAGTTCCTGTCGGTACCCATCGTCTACCTGTCGGGCGAGACCGATGTGGGCCTACAGGTCGACGCCCTGCGCCTGGGCGGCGACCACTTCCTGACCAAGCCGTTCAACCCGGTCATACTCAACGCCATCGTCAAGAGCAAGATAGAGCGCTACCGACTGCTGCGCCGCTCCATGTTCCACGACAGCCTGACCGGCCTGCTCAACCATACCAGCTCCAAACAACGACTGGATGCGGCAGTGAATGCCGCCGCCAACGAGCACGAGGCCCTAGCGGTCGCGATGATAGATATCGACCACTTCAAGAAGGTCAACGATAGCTACGGCCACCCGGTTGGTGACCAGATCATACGTAGCCTGGCGTGGTTGCTGAAACAGCGCCTGCGCAAGACCGATATCGTCGGCCGTTACGGTGGTGAGGAGTTCCTGGTCGCCCTGCCGGGCGCCAATGCCACTCAGGCCTTCCAGATACTGGATCGCATACGTCGCGACTTCGGCCAGATCAAGCATCCCTTTAACGAGACCTGGTTCAACACTACCTTCTCCAGCGGCGTGTCGCAGTTCCCCACCATACCCAGCGGCGAAGCCCTGGTGAAAGATGCCGATGAGGCACTCTATGAAGCCAAGCGCGCGGGGCGGGATCGCGTGGTAATCCACGCCTGAGCCCGACCGCGCCAGCAGATCATCGCCTAGCGGCCGTGCCGCTATTGAGCGCCGCTAACAAAACCCGGCCTAGCGGCTCTGGCTCCACGTGTGAGAGCAGGTGGTACGGCAGGCAGTAGGCGAGGAGGCCGAACTCGCACAACAAAGCCCGAAGGGCTTAGAGCCTGTTCAAAGTCTTTTCGCCGCGTCGTTCGCAACCTTGCCGGATGAAGGGCAAGGCGCAAGCCGCGCAGCGGTACCGGTTCCGGTATCGGTACCGTAAGCGGCTTGCAACGCCGCCATTCGCCGGCAAGGCTGCGAACCCATAGGGCTGATCTGGAAAACGGCCATTCACTGCGTTGTGGCGCTTGGCAATAACTTGTTATTGCCTGCGCACCACGCCTTGTGCCTGGCCTTTTTCCAGCTCAGCCCAGCGGGCCGGCGCGCGGCGAAAAGACTTTGAACAGGCTCTTAGGCAGCGGTGCCTAGACCAACTCCACCACATCGCCCAACTGCAATCTACCCAGGCTGCGTGCCACCAGATTGATGCCGAACATCGTGCCATCCTCGGTGCGGCGATAGCTGTTGAGGGTTTCCAGCGGCTGGCGATCCGCCGCTGGCGTGGCAGTATCCGGGTCTACCGTAGTAAACAGGCAGCGTGAACAGGGTTTGAGGTTCTCGAACACCACGTCGCCTATCCGTATGTGCTGCCAGCTATCTTCAATAAACGGCACACTGGTTTCCACAACCAGATTGGGGCGGAAATGCCGCATGCTGACTGGCTGAACCAGCCTGCCATTCAGCTCGTCCAAAGACGCCGTGCCTATCAGCAGTACGGGATAACCATCCGCAAAACTGACCGGCACCTCTGGATCCTTGCGGGTACGGCGAGTGCTGTCCGCGCCGGTATAGACCAGCCTGCAGTTGGTGCCGAGAAAATCGGAGAACCAGAAATCCGCCTCATCGCTACCTACCTGCGCGGCAAATTCTCCGCTTTGCCACACCGTCACGCCCTGCCGCTCCTGCAGGTCAGCAATCTCCACCCGCAGGCTATCCATGCCCGGCGCATCGAAGGTTACACCGCTGGCATCCATGCTCGCCGTAATCAGTACCATCCGTGGATACTGCCGACCGGTGAGAAAGCCCTCTCGGTCGCTGACCAGCATCCAGCGCCTGTCATGTTGCAGGCCCATGGCCTCTACCAAGGCCGACGACACCAGGTTGGATCGGCATGACTTGAGGGGATGGATATGGATTTCAGCGAGTCGCATCAGCAGCACTCCGTGTTGAACTAGACGCGGCCGTCAGGGGCCGGCCAGCAATATAGAACAAATGCCGGCTCGGCTGCAGCTAGAATCGTCCCCAGGTTCACTCTGCCCCGCCGCTCGCTGATGTCATCCACGCGTTTTGCATTCCCCGCCCTGCTGGCTGGTGCCGCCTGCATAGGCTTTGCCGGCATATTCGTGCGGCTGTCCGATATCGGCCCGGTTGCCACCGGTTTCTGGCGGCTGCTGCTGGCCGCGCCCGTACTATGGCTGCTCAGCCTGTCTACGCCTGCACCACCCATCAACCGTCGCCGTGGCTTGGCCCTGCTCGCCATTGGGGCCTTCTTTGCGCTTGATCTCACGGTCTGGCATCTGTCGCTGCATATCACCACCGTCGCCAACGCCACCTTGCTGACCAACTGCGTTCCAGTGTTTTGCGTGCCCCTGGTAGGCTGGTTGATCTGGAAAGAACCTATCGCCCCCGGCTTCAGCCTGAGTTTTATCGTCACCCTCGCCGGCGTGCTGCTATTGACTGGTGAAAACTTCGCCCTGGCCCCGGCCCGTTTCCGGGGCGATCTGCTGGCCACCTTGGCGGCGGTGTTTTACTGTGGCTACCTGCTGGTACTCAAGCTGGTCAGGCAGGACATGCCCGTCATGCGCTTGATGGCCATCAGCAGCGCCATCAGCGCCATGGTCATGCTCGCCATCGCCCTGGTCCGGGGCGAGGCTATCTGGCCCAGCGGCTGGCATGCCTGGTCGGTACTGGTGGCGCTGGCACTGATCACCCAGGTAGGTGGACAAAGCCTGATCGCCTATGGCCTGGGCCATCTGCCCACCCACGTCTCGGCCCTGGGCTTGATGTTCCAGCCACTGGTTGCCACACTGGCCGCCTGGCTACTGTTTGCAGAGGCCATCTCGCCTCTGCAGGTCAGTGGCGCCGTGGTCATCGTACTCGGTGTCTGGCTGGCCAAGCGCCAGACGCACTGATACACCTGCAACCAGCCCAACCGATTTGCCGCAACTGTGCGGAACCCCTAACACCCCTTCGGGTCGGATCGCCCATGACACTACGCAACACCTTTATCGCCGCCTTATTCGCCCTTGCCACCGTGGCAGGCGCCCAGGCCGAAGAAGACGCCGGTCAGCGCTGGCGCCAGCATGCCCAGGAAGACCTGCTGCCCTGGTGGACCCAGGCCGCTGCACAAGGCGAACCAGTGGGCAGGTTTCCCACCTTTCGCTGCAACGACGGCAGCGCCTATCTGGCGGCAGCCCCCTGCCCCGAGCTTGCACAAGCACCAGACTGGATCAAGAGCGAGCTCAAGCGCGACTATGTCCGCATGCAGTCACGCCAGATCTACACCTATGCCATGGGCTTCCACCTGACCGGCGACATCAAGCTGCTCAAGCTGGCCCAGGCCGGGGTGGCCGACCTACGTGCGCGCGCACTCGACAAACGCACCGGCAGCGCAGCCAGCTGGTTCGAGAATGGCAAGCCGCAGCCGGCCATAGGCATGCGCAACGCGCAGGATCTGTCGTACGCGGGCCTGGGCATGGCTGCGGTGTACTACCTCACCCGCGACCCCTTGGTGCTGTCCGACCTGATCAAGCTCAAACAGCACATCTTTACCTATCAGGACCCCAAGACCGGGTTGATACGCTGGCAGGCCAAGGATGGCGGCAATGGCGACGCCCAGCGCGAGGAACTGGTTGCGACGCTGGATCAGCTCAATGCCTATCTGATCCTGGTCACACCCATCCTGCCTGAAGGGCCGCTGAAGCGCCGCTGGCAGGAGGATATCGGCAAGTTGTCTGGCGCCATGGTCAAGCGCTTCCATGATGCCGACCGTGGCCGCTTCTGGGGCACCCGTGGCCTGCCGGACAGCGACAGCGCCGATGGCCGCCATAACGACTTTGGCCACACCGTGAAAGCTTACTGGATGCTCTACCTGGCGGCCCGCCAGAATCAGGACACAGAACTGGCCAGCCAGGCCCGCGACGGCATGCGCAAGACGCTGGATGCCGCCTGGCTGCAGGATAGCGGCAGCTGGGGCGAAAAATGGCGGCAGGACGGCAGCGTGGTGCCGCACAAGAGCTGGTGGATCTACGCCGAGCTGGATCAGGCTGCCGCCACACTGGCCGTACAGGAGGGAGACGACCCCAGCCGCTGGCAGGCGGCAGGCCAGTGGTGGCTGAAGCATTTTGTGGCAGCGCCAGGTGGCGAAGTGTGGGGCAGTGTATCGGCCGACGGCAATGCCCGGCCACAGCTGCGGCAACATCACTGGAAGAACGGCTTTCACGCCATGGAGCACGCACTGGTCAACTACCTGGCCAGCCAGGCCCTGGCGGACCAGCCCGCCACGCTCTACTACGCCACGCCCGCCACCCGGGTCGCCGCACGCTTCAAACCCTACACCTTTGAAGGCCACACCCTCTCAGTAGAGAAGCTGCAGGCCGAGGGCACCGCCATCCAGAAGGTCAGCATCAAACTGGATCGCTACAAGCGCTGATCTCTACCCGTGACGGCCAGGCAAGGGCGCTGCGTAACGCTTTTGCCTGCCTGCGGGTATCCCTGGCCGTTTATCCCCGCTAGACTCCTGCCTGCACAGCAGCCCGAGGATCCCCACCATGAAACAACGCGTACTGACCGGTATCACCACCACCGGCACGCCCCACCTGGGCAACTATGTCGGCGCCATACGCCCGGCCATTGCCGCCAGCCTGGTGGCTGGCAACGAAAGCTTCTTTTTCCTGGCCGACTACCACGCCCTGATCAAGTGCGACGACCCACGCCGCATCGAACGCTCGCGCCTGGAGCTGGCCGCCACCTGGCTGGCCGCCGGGCTCGATACCGAGCGCGTGGTGTTCTATCGCCAGAGCGATATACCCGAGATACCCGAGCTCACCTGGCTGCTGACCTGCGTCACGGCCAAGGGCCTGATGAATCGCGCCCACGCTTACAAAGCCTCGACCGATGCCAACGAAGCAGCTGGTGAAGAGCCCGACGCTGGCGTGACCATGGGCCTGTTCAGCTACCCCATCCTGATGGCGGCCGACATCCTGATGTTCAACGCCACCCATGTGCCGGTAGGCCGCGATCAGGTCCAGCATATCGAGATGGCACGGGATGTCGGACAGCGCTTCAACCACCTGTTCGGCCAGGGCAAGGAGCTGTTCGTGCTGCCCCAGGCCGTGGTCGAGGAGCAGGTTGCCACCTTGCCCGGCCTGGATGGCCGCAAGATGTCCAAGAGCTACGACAACACCATCCCGCTGTTCGAGGGTGGCAGCAAGGGCCTCAAGGAGGCCATAGCCCGCATCGTCACCGATTCGCGCCTGCCCGGTGAAGCCAAGGACCCGGACAACAGCCACCTGTTTACCCTCTACCAGGCTTTTGCCAGCAGCGAAGAAACCGCTGCCTTCCGCACCGCGCTGCTCGAAGGCCTGGGCTGGGGCGACGCCAAGCAACAGCTGTTTGAGCTGATAGAGCGCGAAATCGGCCCCAAGCGCGCCCACTATGCCGAACTGATGGCCAACCCCGAGCGCATCGAGGCCGCGTTGCAGGAAGGTGCCCGCAAGGCCCGCGCCCTGGCCACACCACTGCTGGTACAACTGCGTGAAGCAGTGGGCCTGCGTCGCTTCCAGGCCATCGCCGCGCCGGTAGCCGCCAGCGATAGCAACAAGCCGCAATTGCCCATCTTCAAGCAGTATCGCGAAGCTGACGGCCGCTTCTACTTCAAGCTCACTACCCACGATGGCCGGGTGCTGCTGCAAAGCGAGGGCTTTGAGCAGGGTCGTGATGCCGGCCAGTGGGTAGGCAAGCTCAAGCAGCACGGTGCAGCGGCTCTGGCCGATGCACCGGTGCAATTGGGTGATGGCATCAGCCAGGACGACGTCGCCGATGCGCTGTCCTTGCTGTCGGCCGAATAGGACGCAATCCTGATGTGACAACGCCCTGCAAGCTTGGCTTGCAGGGCGTTTTTATTGGGTACACCGAAAGATCATCACGCTAGATTGAGCACCACCGCAATCAAACCCACCACGATACCGATCAAAGGCCCAAGTATGGTTTTCAGGATACCGCTGAAAAACAGGGCTAGTACGATCCAGTTGCCATAGGGCTCGTGCTTGGCGTAGGTGAATGCCTGCTTGTCAGGTAGCAAGCTGAATACAATGCGGCCACCGGGAAACGGCAGTATGGGAATCAGCATCAGAATGCCAAAGGCCACGTTCATCACCACCCCGATCTCGGCCATTTTCCGCAAAGGCTCGGCGAAATAGCTCTCGGGATTAAGCAAGGCCAGCTTGAGCAGGATAGCCCAGAACAGCGCCATGGCCAGGTTGGCAGCTGGAATCGCAGCAGCCAACCAGCGCATGGCCCATTTTGGATTGCGCAGTTGCCCGTAGTCTATGGGCAAGGGCTTGGCCCAGCCTAGCAACAGGGGCGGCACTGCACCGCCCGACATTGTTGTCAGTGCGATCATGCCCAGCGGCAACGCTATTGTTCCAATTGGATCGATGTGCGGCGTAGGGTTGAGTGTCAGCCTGCCATTGGCACGGGCACTACGATCACCCAGGTAGTCTGCCACCATGGCCTGTGCCGCTTCTGGAATGGTCAGCGCAAAAATGACCGGCAGGGCATAAAGCGTCAGTATTTCAAGTAGTTGTTGCATGTGATACCAGTTGGTTAAACTAAAGTTGACCTATTCCCCAGCCATATCGCTGAGCCGCCGTCACCAGCCAGGCCAGCCCATTATGCAGGGCATGCACCGCCGTCACAGCCAGCAAGGCCCCGATTCTGGAATGGCGCGCACGATACCAGTAGGCAGCCGCCAGGAATACACCCACCACCGCTGCATTGACCACAGCAGCCAGGAAACGGTGGTAATGCAGTAGGCCGAATACACTGGCACTGAACAATACAGGCCATAGGGGGCGGCTGGTAAAACGACTTGCCAGCCATAGCGGTAGCGACTGGTGCAGCAGGGTTTCCAGCCAGGGCGCCAGGCAGACGCTGAATACAAACAGGTGCAGCAGGCTGCGCTGCGTGTCGCCCAGATAGAGCGGGACAGGTTGCCCTACTGCCTGCGCCGCCTGCAGCAGCAGTACGCCTATCGCGATCTTGGCCAGCAAGCTGAGGCTATAAACCGCCAGGACGAAGTAAACAAAGCCCTTGCCCGCCAGGCGCTGCAAGCCGGCATCCAGCATCTGTGCCATACCGGCCAAGCTGGCTGCCATCATTACAGGCCGAATACGCTGGCGTCGCCCGCCCCCCGCCGTATCAGGACCGGGTCTTCCAGCAGGTCTATCACCGTCGTGGGGTTGGTGCCGCAATGGCCACCATCGATCACCAGTTCGACTTCATGCTCCAGCCGCTCGCGTATTTCCCAGCCCTCAGTGGGCGGCCACTCATCACCGGGCAGCAGCAAGGTGGATGTCAGCAAGGGCTCGCCCAGTTCTTCCAGCAAGGCCAACGCTACCGGATGCTGCGGCACCCGCAAACCGATGGTGGCACGCTTGGCCTGCATCACGCGCTTCGGCACCTCGCGGGTGGCTTGCAATATCACCGTATAGGGGCCAGGCATGGCGCTCTTGAGGTAACGAAACTGGCGGTTGTCCACCTTGGCATAGGCGCCCAGTTCCGACAGGTCTCGGCACATCAAGGTAAAGTGGTGCTTCTCATCAACCTGGCGTATCCGGCGTATGCGCTCCAGCGCATCCTTGTCACCCAGATGGCAGCCCAGGGCATAGCAGGAATCCGTGGGATAGACGACCAGGCCACCACAGCGGATGATCTCCACCGCCTGCTTGATCAGGCGGGGCTGGGGGTTGTCGGGATGGATGGCGAAGAATTGAGACATGGGTGCTTGATCTGCCTTCAGTTTGCCAGCGTGGCGGCATCCACCCAGCGTGACCAGACGGGGACCGGGCCAGGCGGCATATCCGGCAGCACACCAGGCTCACGCGCACCCTCACCGGTGGCGTGGTAATCGGTACCGGCCGATGCCAGCAGGCCATGCATCTCAGCCAGGCGGGCAAAACGGTCGAAATCTGCCGGGTTATGGCTGCCCGACACCACCTCTATGCCCTCCCCGCCAGCAGCCTTGAATTCCTCTATCAGCTCGCCCATGGTCTGCTTGCCGAACTCATAGCGGCCTGGGTGAGCGATCACCGCCACCCCGCCGGCCGCCCTGATCCAGCCTACGGCATCTTCCATGCTGGCCCATTGGTGCGAGACATAGCCAGGTTTGCCACGGGCCAGGTATTTCTTGAATACGCCTTTCATGTCCTTGGCCAGGCCGCGCTCTATCAGGTGCCTTGCAAAATGGGCACGCCCTATCATCTCAGGGTTGTCGGCAAACTTGCGGGCCCCCGCCAGCACGCCGGTTACCCCAACCGCGGCCAGCGCCTCGTCCATACGCACGGCACGTTCATCACGGCCCTGGCGCACACTGGCCAGTCCGGCCAGCAAGGCCGGGTGGGCAGGGTCGAACCCCAGCCCGACGATATGCAAGGTGTGCTTGCGCCAGCTGACCGACACCTCCACCCCAGGCACAAATCGCATGCCCAGGCTGGCCGCTTCGGCAGCCGCATCGGCCAGGCCGCGCACATCGTCATGGTCGGTCAGTGCAAAAAGCTTGCAGCCCCGGCCATGGGCGCGCGCCACCACCTCGCGAGGGGGCAGCATGCCGTCCGAGACATTCGAGTGTGCGTGCAGGTCAACGGGCAGCATGGTGTTTCCTCCAAAGCATTATTTTAGCAGAGCCCACCCCTGTCAGACCGCCGGCACCCAGGCGAGTTTGCTGCTACCCAGTCCAACCCACCATCAGATCATGCAATATGCCGATGATAAAAAAGGAAATTTATCGTCGCACCTACCCTCGCAGCAGCAAGGTGGCCATTGCCGGTGCCGCCCCCAGGCCAACGAGGCAGGCAACTGTACTGGTCATTGCACCTACCCAGCCAAGCCTGCGCTCAGCGTGGCTGTGCTTGGAGCACGATACGACAGCAGTTAGGCTGTCTGCTGTTCACTCTGCGGTCACTACCCCATGTCCAGCTTTCAAGCCCCTATCGCCCTGCAGGGCTTTGTCCTCGGTGCCGGCCTTATCATGGCCATCGGCGCCCAGAATGCTTTCGTACTGCGGCAGGGGCTCAAGCGTGCCGCACCCTTGCTGACAGCACTCACCTGCGCCACCTGTGACGCCATCCTGATCGCCGCCGGCCTGCTGGGCGCTGGCGCCTTGGTCAACGCGCACCCGGCGCTGGCCAATTGGGCAGCCGGCCTGGGCGCGGCATTTCTGTTCTGGTACGGCGCCCGTTCGCTGCGCGCTGCCCTGCAGCCAGGCCAGTTGCAAGCCGCAGAAGGCCAAGGCGTGGTGCAATGGCAGAAGGTGATCGTCACCACCCTGGGCTTCAGCCTGCTCAATCCCCATGTCTATCTCGATACCGTGGTCCTGCTGGGTAGCATAGGCAGCCAGTTTCCTGCCGGTGCAGCACGCGTCTCGTTTGGATTCGGCGCCATCATGGCATCGTTCGTGTGGTTCTTCTGCCTGGCCTATGGCGCTGCCAAGCTAGCACCTTTGTTTGCCAAACCGGCAGCCTGGCGCGTGCTGGACGTGCTGATCGGCCTGACCATGTGGGGTATTGCAGCGACACTGGCGGCCCGTATCCTGGCCTGACCAGGCAATCGGCACAGGCTACAGCCCCGCTGCCTTGAGCAGGGCCTCCAGTTCACCACGCTGCTGCAGCCTTGCCATGGCGGCATTGAAAGCCGCCAGCCTGGCCTTGGCACCGCTGTACTGGCGCGACACCAGCAGATGGTTGGTAATGGGATTCGGTGCCTGCAGGTGGCTGATGGCACCAAAACGGGAAGCCTGTGCGGCGAAGTGGTTGGCAATGTAATAGCGGCCCAAGCGGTCGCTCATGGGGACCAGGTCTACCCGACCGGCCAACAGCTTGGCCAGCGACTGCTCATAGGCATTGCCCATGTCCAGCGGCACCTTGGCCCGCTGCAGTTCATCCACATACCACTCACCGTAGATGGCACCCACCTGGTAGCTGCGCAACTCGTCCAAGGTGTTGATTACCGGCGGGCTGGCATAGTGCTGCCTGTCATAGAACAGCACACTGCGGGTGTCGAACAGGCTGGCACTGAAATCAAAGCGCTGGTGCCGATCTGGCGTCATGGTATAGGGAAAGGCAGCAAATACCTGACCACGCTCCACCATGCGTTCGGCCAGAGGCCAACTGGTGAAGATGAACCGTGGCTTGATCTGCATCTCCGCACAGACTGCACTGACCAGCTGCGCCACGGGCCCGTGGCCCGGCAGTTTCTGCGATACAAAGGGCGGCCACTCGCCAGTGGCTATGGGCAAGTCAAGGTCGGCAGCGCTGCAGGACAACGCCAGCAAACCCAACAGAAACGCACGCAAGCCAGACATGCAAGACCCCCCGCCACGCCCCAGAATGACTACATAATAGTCAGGCCGCAACCAAGGTCATCAGGCTTGCGCCCAAAGGCATGCCGAAACCGTCAACCCAGATCGCAGTAGCGTACTTCCAGTATCTCTATCTCTTCGGCGCCAGCAGGGCCACGCAAGACGACGGTTTCACCTTCACGCGCTTTCAGCAGCGTGCGGGCCAGTGGCGATATCCAGCTGATATGGCCGCGGTCCAGATCGAGCTCATCCACGCCCACGATACTGACGGTCTGCTCCTCGCCGTTCCCGCGCAATACCGTCACCGTGGCCGAGAAAAACACCTGGTCAGTCGCCTCTCGCATTGCCGGGTCGACCACCTCGGCATTTTCCATGCGCTTGGTCAGAAAACGGATGCGCCGGTCTATCTCGCGCAAACGCTTCTTGCCATAGATGTAATCGCCGTTCTCCGACCTATCCCCATTGCCTGCCGCCCAGTTGATCATCTGGGTCAGCGCCGGCCGCTCCTTGGTGACCAGATCATGCAGCTCCACCCGCATCCGATTCCAGCCACCCGGCGTCATGTAGTTCTTGGTCGAGTGCGGCAGTTGCAGATGCTCGGGTAGCGCATCGTCCTCGTCGCCGTCACTCTCCCTGGTAAAGGCCTTGTTCATGGCAGCCTCAGCGGGTAGGCACCCGGCCAGTCAGGCTCAGGCCGGCCCATTTCAGCACCGCCAGCACCTCAGGCTCGTCCAGCTCATAGTACTGGCCACGCTTGAGCCGCGAGGGCAGCGTCAGCATGCCAAACCGGACCCGCATCAGGCGCGACACCGTCAGTTCGTAATGCTCGAACATCCGTCGCACCTCACGATTCCGGCCTTCCTTCAAGATGACACGATACCAGTGGTTCATGCCTTCGCCACCCTGATCCTCCAGCACTTCGAAGCGGGCGGTACCATCCTCCAGCTCGATCCCCGTCACCAGCTCTTTTTTCTGCTCGTCGCTCAGTTGCCCCAAGATGCGCACGGCGTACTCGCGCTGCACCTCGAAGCGGGGATGCATCAGGCGATTAGCCAGGTCACCCGAGGTCGTGAAGATCAATAGACCCGAGGTGTTGAAATCCAGCCGGCCCACGGCAATCCAGGCCGAGCTTTGTACCTTGGGCAGGCGCTCGAACACCGTCGTGCGGCCGGCCGGGTCATCACGGCTGACCAGCTCACCCTCCTGCTTGTGGTACAGCACGATACGGGGCAGGCGATCGGGCCACTTGATCAGTATGGGCTTGCCATCAAACAGCACGCGGTCGCCAGGTGCCACACGGGCACCGGGCTGCACGATCTCGCCGTTGATGCTGACCCGTCCGGCCGACACCCATTCATCGCAATCACGGCGCGAACCCACGCCCGACAAGGCCAGCGCCTTCTGTATCCGCAGCTCGCCGATATGGCGTGCTTCCACCCGCTTCTCGCGCAGCTCCAGCGCCTGGCGCTCGTGCTTCTCGCTACCGTGCCGCATGCGCAGCTTCTTGGCCGGCTCCACCGGCAGCTCGGCGATATTGACCGGTGGCTTGCGCCCAGCGGCCTTGCGGGCTTCACGGCGCGCCTCGGCGTCCTGGGGCTGGCTAGCACCTGGGTGGCGCTGCTTGTCTATGCTGCCAAAACCATGGCTGCGCAGGTCGTCGCCACCTGCGGCGGCAGGCGCGTTGCGAGGCACGCGGCTACCGGTGGCGGTACGACCTTCCGGATTACGCTGATCTGCATTGCGCCCCGCCTGGGCCGCACCGCGCGGACCACGCGGGGCCTTGCTGTCTGCAGGCGCTGCGCGGCGGCCATCGCGCGGCATTTCGTCGTAACGGCCTGCCGGTGCAGCACTGCGCGGTCCGCGCGGCGCCTGGGCATCGCTACCCGCACGGCCACGCCCCTGCTCAGCCGGCGCGCCACGGCGGCCTTCACGGCTGGCTTCCTCATAACGCCCGGCCGGCGCAGCACTACGTGGTCCGCGTGGCGCCTGGGCATCACTGCCGGCGCGGCCACGCCCCGGCTCGCCCGGTGCCCCACGACGACCTTCGCGTGGCGCCTCTTCGTAACGTCCCGCCGGGGCAGCGCTGCGCGGCCCGCGTGGTGGCTTGCTGTCGGTGGCGCTACGGCCACGGCCGGGCTCAGATGGTGCATTGCGGCCCTGGCCAGCATCCCCCTGGGGTGGACGGCCGCGTCCACCACTACGTGGGGCGCCGTCATATGCAGCAGATTTGGGGGCAGGTTTGCGTGGCGGGGCCATGTTGGAACTCCAATGAACAACGGCGGAGTAACCCGCCGTTCATACTACTGACAAGATGACATACCTAAAGTGGCAGCAGCCCCAGAGGGTGCGAACCACCTCGCCGCAGCGGCGTGCGAGGTAGGCCGAGTGTCGATCCCGGCATACTGAACGGTGATTTTCGGCACCGCCTGAGGTATAGACTACAGCCATTATAGCGCGCGAGCGGGCTCTCCTGCCGCCACACGTTCCAGCCAGTCCCAAACTCGGGGGTCCTGCATGTGTGCAACATTGAAGCGCAACCAAGGTGTAGCGCCGCTTTGCGGGCAGAACAATACCCCTGGCGCCTGCATCAGGCCTTCCATCAGTGCAGCCTGCGCCAACGGCGCGGTGTCCTCCACATGCGGCAGGCGGGCATAGCAGAACATGCCGCCACTGGGCTGCGCCCATAAGCTGAAACCCAGCTTCTCCAGCCTGGGCAAAACCTGGTCGGCGGCCTGCTTCAGGTGGCTCTTTACCCGCTCCATATGCTTGCGATAAGCCCCTTCGGTCAGCATGGCATGTATCACCCGCTCTGCCGCCTCAGAGGTAGACAGCCCGGTCAGCAGCTTCAGATCGCATAGGTCCTGTGCCCGCTTGGCATCCGCCGCAATAAAACCTACCCGCAGATTGGCCGAGAGGGTCTTGGAGAAGCTGCCTATGTAGATCACCCGGTTGAGTTGATCCAGCGCCGCCAAGCGCTCACCAGGGCCGGTCTGGAAATCGCTGTAGATGTCGTCCTCGACAATGGTCAGATCATATTTCTCCGCCAGTTGCAGGATGCGGAACGCCGTCGCCCGGTTCAGGCTGGTTCCGGTCGGGTTGTGCAACACACTGTTGGTGATGAATAGCTTGGGCTTGTGTTCGGCCAGCAAGGCCTCCAGTACCGCCACATCAGGGCCATTGGGCGTGCGCGGCACACCATAAAGCCGTGCGCCGTTGAGCTTCTGGTTGGCAAATACATTGAAGAACCCCGGCTCATCCACCAGCACCGCATCGCCCTCATCCACGAAATAGCGGGCGATCAGATCCAGCGCCTGCATGGCGCCGTTGGTCAGTACGATCTGTTCAGGCTCAGCCTCGATCTCCAGCTCGGCCATGCGTACCGTCAGTTGCTGGCGCAAGGGCCGATAGCCAAACGGCTCGCCATAGGCGGTCAGCCTAGCATTGGGCCGGCGTGTCAGGTCGCGCAAGGCTTTTTCCAACTCAGCCTGCGGCATCCAGTCAGCCGGTAGCCAGCCACAACCAGGCTTGAGTATGCCGTTGTCCGCCGTCAGCGCATCCTGTCGTAGCAGCCACAGGCTATCCACACAGCGGCGCAAAGGGGGTTCGCGTCGTATCGGCGTGTGGGCATGCGCCTCCATGCGGGTCGCCACAAAAAATCCCGCCCCACGCCGCGACTGCACATAACCCAGCGCCACCAACCTGTCGTAAGCCTCCACCACGGTGAACTTGGAGACATGATATTCGGCCGCAAAGCCCCGTATGGAAGGCAGGCGGCTACCAGCCCGCAGACTCTTGTCGCCAATACGGGCAATAAACTGTTCGACTATCTGCTCAACCAGCGGCTGCGCCAGGTCATGGTCCACGATAAAGGGTTGCATCTGCACGCTCCGGCTTGACCGGACAAAACTGTCCAGCACTGTCAGGTGATTGTCCTGCAAGCAAGGGCAAGGCGCCAGTGCGATTTATCACAGCTAGACCGCATAAGCGGGCAGATGCTAGCCAGGTAGCGAAGTACCAGTACAGTTGCAAGCCCTCCCCCAAGCAAGCGGACACGCGCTACACTGCGGCGACATGATGACCGCTGACCACCCCCTCGCGCTGCTGCATACCGAACTCGGCATACCCACCGACTATGGCTACCGCCGCGGCCTGGCCGTGCAGGAAGAGGCCAGGCTGCTGGTGCCGCTGGGGCTGGACTGCCTGGGACGTGATCAGTTTGCCGAGCCGGCCACCGCAGCTGCCTGGCGCACGATGCAGGCCGCCGCCCTGACGGACGGTGTCGTGCTGCAACTGGTTTCAGCCTTCCGCAGTGTGGCCTACCAGGCTGGCCTGATACGTCGCAAGCTGGATCAAGGCCTGGCCATGGAAGCCATACTGGCCGTCAGCGCCGCCCCCGGCTACAGCGAACACCATACCGGCCGCGCACTGGACATTACCGCCCCTGGCGAGGCCGTACTGGAAGAAACATTTGAACTGAGCGCCGCATTCAATTGGTTGATCGGCCACGCACATGAGCATGGTTTTGCCATGAGCTACCCGCGCGACAACCCTGCCGGCATTGCCTACGAACCCTGGCACTGGTGCTATCACGCACCGGCCAACTCCCGGATCTGACAACCATGCCCGACACCATTTTCTGGCTGATACGCCACGGCGAAACAGCCTGGAACACCGAGCGCCGCTTTCAAGGCCACACCGATATCGGCCTCAATGCCACGGGCCGCCAGCAGGCCCAACTGCTGGCCGAGCGACTGCGTGCCGATCACAGGGATTCCCCATTCAGCGCCGTCTTCAGCAGCGATCTGAGCCGTGCTCGCGACACCGCCCTGGCCATCATCAACCAGATCAACCTGCCACTGGCACAGCACACCGGCTTGCGTGAGCGTCACTACGGCGTGCTGTCGGCCTTGACGCCTGAGGAGATGGCGACCCAGCACCCGGAGGATTTCCGCCTGTGGCAACTGCGCCAGCCCGACCATATCCTGCCTGGCGGCGAAAGCCTGCTGGGCTTCAACGCCCGGGTATTGGATACCCTGGCTGAGATAGGCGAACAGCATGCCGGCCAGCAGGTCGTCGTGGTCGCCCACGGCGGCGTGCTCGACTGCATCTACCGTGCTGCCATGAACATGCCTTTATCGCAAAAGCGCGAGCACAGCCTGCACAACGCCAGCATCAACCGGGTACGCCTGGGCGGCGGCCGCTTCCATATCGAGCAATGGGGCGATATCGCCCATCTTGAAACCGAAGCCTTTGACGAACTCTGATATCCCCTGCTGATGGCCAAGCCCAAAACTGTCTATATCTGCGCCACCTGTGGTGGCAGTAACCCCAAATGGCAAGGCCAGTGCCCCCATTGCAATGCCTGGAACACCCTGGCCGAATCCATCGTAGCCGAGCCCCGTGCCGGCAGCAGCCGCTTCCAGGCACTGGCTGCCGGCGGCGGCGTGCAGGCACTGAACGAGGTGGAAACCGCCGAAGCCCCGCGCACCACCACGGGTAGCGAGGAATTTGACCGCGTATTGGGCGGCGGCCTGGTGCGCGGCGCCGTCGTACTGATAGGTGGCGACCCTGGCATAGGCAAATCCACCCTGCTCCTGCAGGTGCTGGCCCACCTGGGCCAGGACAACAAGGTGCTGTATGTGTCCGGCGAGGAGTCGGCGCAGCAGATCGCCCTGCGCGCCCGCCGCCTGGCCGTTGAAGCCGGCCCCGTCCGCCTGCTGGCCGAGATCAATATGGAAACCATATTGGCGACGCTGGCGGCTGAAAAACCCGATATGGTGGTCATCGACTCCATCCAGACGGTCTATAGCGAGCAGCTGCAATCAGCCCCCGGCTCAGTCGCACAGGTACGCGAGTGCTCAGCCCAGCTGACTCGCTACGCCAAGACCAGTGGCACCACCATCCTGCTGGTTGGCCATGTCACCAAGGATGGCGCCCTCGCCGGCCCGCGTGTGCTTGAGCACATCGTCGATGCGGTGCTGTACTTCGAAGGCGATACCCACTCCAGCTTCCGTCTGATACGGGCGCAGAAGAACCGCTTTGGTGCCGTCAACGAACTGGGCGTGTTTGCCATGACCGACAAGGGCTTGCGCGGGGTGACCAATCCCTCCGCGCTATTCCTGTCGCAGCACGCCGAGCCAGTACCGGGCGCCTGTGTACTGGTCACCCAGGAAGGCACGCGCCCCCTGCTGGTAGAAATACAGGCCCTGGTGGACGAAGCACACGCCCCCAACCCCAAGCGCCTGGCCGTGGGGCTGGAAAACAACCGCCTGGCCTTGCTGCTGGCGGTATTGCATCGCCACGCTGGTGTGGCCTGCTTCGATCAGGATGTATTCGTCAATGCCGTCGGTGGTGTACGCATTGCCGAGCCCGCCGCCGACCTGGCCGTACTGCTGGCCATCGTCTCTTCGCTACGCAACAAGCCGCTGCCTGCCAAGCTGGTGGTGTTTGGCGAAGTGGGCCTGGCTGGTGAGGTCAGGCCAGTACAGCGCGGCCAGGAGCGCCTCAAGGAAGCCGCCAAACTGGGCTTCACCACCGCCATCATCCCCAAGGCAAATGCCCCCAAGGGGCCTATTGCAGGCATGACCGTCATCGCAGTGGAGCGGCTGGAGCAGGCGGTGGGTGCCCTGCGCGAGGCTTGAGCGCCTTTATGCACTCAGCTCATAGCTGGCTGATGACGCTGGAACAGACTCCAGGGAAGCCCTGGCGCTAGACGCCGAAGCAACCCGAACCAGCAGGCGTTCCACTGATCCTGCTCACCCCGCTATCGCCCCCATACAAACAATCAATCAGCTGTCGCTTTTCGGTTGAGTACCCAATCGGGTACGATGCAGCCATCGCCGGATTCGCACCGGCCACGTCCAACGAATCGGAGAAAATCCATGAGTAGCGAACTGATCCACCACGTCTCTGACGCCAGTTTTGAAGCCGAAGTCCTGCAGGCTGCCGGCCCCGTGCTGGTTGACTACTGGGCCGAATGGTGCGGCCCTTGCAAGATGATCGCCCCCATCCTCGATGAAGTGGCCAACGAATACAGCGGCAAGCTCAAGGTATCCAAGCTCAATATCGACGAGAACCAGGCTACCCCCCCCAAGTACGGCATCCGTGGCATCCCCACCCTGATGCTGTTCAATGGCGGCGAAGTGGTTGCCACCAAGGTGGGCGCCCTGTCCAAGTCGCAACTGACTGCCTTTATCGACAGCCACCTGCAAGCCGCAGCCTGAGTGAGGCCCATGCCGCCACCCGCGTTCTGATGGGGTGGCCGGAAGGCCCACAAGCTGGCTCAAACGCCGCTACTTGTGCAACACAAGCAGCGGCGTTGTTGCAAGAACCTGCATTCAGCATTGACAGCAGCACAAGCCGCAACTAAGCTGCGTTCAAACCTGTTCAATCGCCGATGAACCCATTCCGGCGATTCCGGCTCCCAGCCGATCTATCCTTACCTCCAAAAAACAAACTCCCTCCACCAAGACTGGAAAGTCTACCCGCACATGCATTTGTCCGATCTCAAGCACAAACACGTGTCCGAACTGGTCGATATGGCCACCGACATCGACGGTGCAAACCGGATGCGCAAGCAAGACCTGATCTTCGCCCTGCTGAAAAGCCAGGCCAAGAAAGGCGAGAGCATCTTCGGCGATGGCACCCTTGAAGTGCTGCCCGATGGTTTTGGCTTTCTGCGCAGCCCCGACACCAGCTACCTGGCAGGCCCCGACGACATCTACGTCAGCCCCAGCCAGATACGTCGCTTCAACCTGCACACCGGCGATACCATCGAAGGCGAGATACGCACGCCCAAGGATGGCGAGCGCTACTTCGCCCTGGTGAAGGTGGACCGTGTCAACAACGACACGCCCGAAGCCACCAAGAACAAGATCCTGTTCGAAAACCTGACGCCGCTGTTCCCGTCCGAGCGCATGACGCTGGAACGTGACATCAAGGCTGATGAGAACATCACCGGTCGCGTCATCGACCTGATTGCCCCCATAGGCAAGGGACAGCGCGGCTTGCTGGTCGCCCCGCCCAAGTCAGGCAAGACGGTGATGCTGACCCATATTGCCCACGCCATCACCTCGAACCACCCGGATGTCATTCTCATCGTCCTGCTGATAGATGAGCGCCCGGAAGAAGTGACCGAGATGACGCGTACCGTGCGCGGCGAAGTGGTGGCCTCGACCTTTGACGAGCCACCTACCCGCCATGTGCAGGTGGCCGAAATGGTCATCGAGAAGGCCAAGCGCCTGGTCGAGCACAAGAAGGATGTGGTCATCCTGCTGGATTCCATCACCCGTCTGGCTCGCGCCTACAACACCGTCATCCCGGCCTCCGGCAAGGTACTGACGGGTGGCGTGGACGCCAACGCCCTGCAAAAGCCCAAGCGTTTCTTCGGCGCTGCCCGCAATATTGAAGAAGGTGGCTCGCTTACCATCATTGCGACAGCCCTGACCGATACCGGCAGCCGTATGGATGACGTGATCTACGAAGAATTCAAAGGCACCGGCAACATGGAACTACATCTCGACCGCCGCATGGCCGAGAAGCGCATCTACCCGGCCATCAACGTCAACCGTTCCGGCACCCGCCGCGAAGAGCTGCTGATCCCGCAGGAACAGCTGCAAAAAATCTGGGTGCTGCGCAAGTTACTCTATCCGATGGACGAACTGGAGGCGATGGACTTCCTGTTGGGCAAGGTCAAGCAGACCAAGAACAACAACGATTTCTTCGACTCCATGCGCCGCTAAGGCGTCGCAGGTTCAGAAAGCGGGTGACAGCGTCACCCGCTTTTTTATTGGGCTTGCAGCACTTTGCATGTCACAGCCGCACGACTTCATAGCCCCGCGACTCGCAGCAGCGACTTAACCCAGTCATCACCAACCAGCTGATTTGGTTGGAACACCACAGCAGCGGCTAAGTTTTACCTTGCCCAATCAAAGGGCTATGTCGCATAATCATGGACTTTTCTACGTAAGACCGGGCACTGCACAACCCAGGCCCACCTTTAGCTAAGGGACTCCCGAAATGAAAGCTGGCATTCACCCCGAATACAACGAAATCATCTTCTTTGATGCAAGCGTTGACTTCAAATTCCTGACCCGTACCACCATGAAGGCCCGTGGCGCCGAAACCATGAAGTGGACCGACGGCAAGGACTACCCCGTGGTTCGTCTGGACGTTTCGTCCGAATCGCACCCCTTCTACACCGGCAAGCAAAAGATCGTCGATACCGCCGGCCGTATCGAGAAGTTCAACAACAAGTTCTCCATGTACAGCAAGAAGTAATTCCTGCTACGCATGCAAAAAGGCAGCCCAGGCTGCCTTTTTTGTTTTTCAGCCGGCCACTCTCAACAGCCTATCGGCACTGTGGCTGCACCCGCCACCCACCAAGCGATACGCCTCACGCTTTGTGCTCCCTGCTAGACTGCGCACATTGCCCCAACCCGCTGCACCATGCTGACCTATACCCCGCCTCACGAACAGGATCTGCCGCCTGCCACCGAAAAACCCTGGCTGCTGCTGCTGTTATGCCTGGCCTGGCTGCTGCCTGGCCTGCTGGGCCTGGAACCACTCAAGCCTGATGAGCCCATCGTCGCCGATATCGTCCGGCACTTTATCGATGGTCACCCACTCAGCCTGCCCATGCTGGCCGGCGAGGCCTGGGTGGAACGCGCGCCCCTGTTCTACTGGGTCGCCACAGGCTTTGCCTGGCTGGGCCAGTGGCTAGGGCTCAGCCTGCATGAAGGCGCCCGGCTGGCCACAGGCTGTTTTATGGCCCTGGCCCTATGGGGAACCGGCATGACGGCGCGCGAGCTGATCGGCCGCCGGCATGGCCGTAGTGCCGTACTGATACTGATAGGTTGCGCGGGGCTGTTGCTGCCTGGCCATGCCCTGACGACCGATGTGGCCGTCCTGGCCGGTTGGTGCTGGGGTGGTTACGCCTTGGCGCTGGCGCCGCGTCGCCCCTACCCGGCCGCCGCCATACTGGGTGCAGCCCTGGTCACCTGTGGTCTGGCCGGCAGTCTAGCCGAACCCGCCATGCTGCTCCTGCTGGCGTTGCTGCTGCCGCTCTTCCGCGCTTGGCGCTTTCCCCGCTATGGCCTTGTCCTGTTGATCGCGCTGGCTATTGCGCTACCACTGGTGGCTGCCTGGCCCTTGGCCCTCAGCCATGCCTCCGGCGCAGCCTACGACCAGTGGCGTGATCATTATGCCCTGGGCTTCTTTGGCGGCTTTGCGCAGGTGCAGCTAGGCCACCCCTTTGGCTACTACCTGCGGTTGCTACCCTGGTTTGCCTGGCCCGCCTGGTTCCTCGCGGCGGCGACCCTGTGGATGCAGCGTGAGCGACTGATGCAACCGCGCTTCCAGCTGCCACTGGTAGCAGCCGCCCTGGCACTGCTATGCCTGCTGCTTTCCAATAGCGGCCGGGCTGGGTACGCCCTGCTGCTGCTGCCCCCTCTGGCCTGGATAGGTGCGGTAGGGCTGGACGTATTGCGGCGCGGGGCCTCGGCTTTCGTCAACTGGTTCGGCGTCATGACCTTCGGCCTGCTGGCCCTGTTCCTGTGGGTCTGCTGGCTGGCCATGCATTTCGGCCTGCCGGTGCGGCTCAGCGGTCGTATCCAGGAACTGGCACCCAGCTTCAGCCCCACCTTCAGCATCCTGGCCCTGCTGCTTTGCCTGGGCTTTACCCTGGCCTGGCTATGGGCCGTATCGCGCCGCCGCCCGGTGGGCCGGCAAGCGGTCACCAACTGGGCAGCCGGCATTACCCTGTGCTGGGGCCTGGCGGTGCTGATTGCCGGCAACTGGGTCAATGCCCGCACCAGCTACCGCGACTTCGCCCACGCCATTGCCCCCGCGCTGCCCAAAACCGGCTGCATCGCCAGCGAAAACCTGCAAGCCAGCCAGCGTGCCATCCTGCATTACTACCTGGGCTTGTCCACCCTGCGCCGCGAGACACACCCCAATCATGGTTGCGACTGGTTGCTGCGCCAGGGCGGCAGCGAAGCCCTCAATCCACCGCCCGGCTGGCAACTGGTCTGGCAGGGAAACCGGCCTGGCGATCGCAAGGAGCGCTTCTATCTATATCGCCAGGATGCACCGTGACGTGCGCCCGTCTGCAGCCCATCCTGGCCCGCACACACCATGCTTGATGTCCTGATACGCAATGCCCTGGTTTTCGATGGCCGGGGCCATGCGCCGCAAAAGCTGGACGTCGGCATACTGGCGGGCAAGATCAGCCAACTGGCGCCCGCCATCAGCGCGCCGGCACGGCAGGTGGTGGAGGCCGATGGCCTGTGGCTCACGCCCGGCTTTGTCGATATCCACACCCATTACGATCTGGAGGTGGAAGTCGCACCAGGCCTCGCTGAATCGGTACGGCATGGTGTTACCACGGTATTGATGGGCAATTGCAGCCTGTCTGTCGCCTGCGGCGACCCGGCCGACCTGGCAGACATCTTCCAGCGTGTGGAAACCCTGCCTCGGCCCCTGATTCAGCGCTGGCTGGCGCAAGCTGCCAGCTGGACCAGCCTGGGCCGCTATCTCGACCACCTGGCGCAACTGCCACTGGGCCCCAATGTAGCCGTACTCCTCGGCCACAGCGCATTGCGGGTCAAGGTCATGGGGCTGGCGCGCAGCGTCAGCGCCCATGCCACGCCCGCCGAAATTTCCGCCATGCGCACCCTGGCCGACGAAGGCTTGGCGGCCGGCTTCTGCGGTCTGTCGGTTGATATGGTGCACTGGCACAAGGTGCATGGCGCCTGGGCCGGCCGCGCCCTGCCCTCGCACCATGCTGACTACGCCGAATACGCCGCCCTGGCCGATGCCTGCCGCGAGCGTGATGCGGTGTTCCAGGTCACGCCCAATCCGGAACGACAGCAATCGGTCTGGCACATACTGCGGCTAGGCGCCGGCCATTGGCGCCGGCCACCGCTGCGCATGACACTGCTGTCTGCGCTCGATATCGACACCCAGCCGCTGCTGTGGCGACTCTATGCGCCGCTGCTATGGTGCTACAACCGCCTGCTCGGCAACAATCTGCGCATGCAGACGCTGACCGAGCCGTTCACCCTGTATTCCGACGGGCCCATCACCCCGCTGTTCGAAGAATTCCCCAGCGGGGTGCAGCTCAACAATACCGATACCCCGGCACAACGCCGGGCGCTATGGCAGACACCAGGTTTCAAGGCACAGTTTGCCGCCGACTGGCAGCGCCCCGGCATCAAGACCTTCCACCGTGATTTTGCCCGCATCCTGATAGTTACCGCCCCACAGGCTGCCTGGCAGGGCCAGACGGTGGCGGCCGTGGCAGCCGAGCTGGGCATGCCCGCCATGACGCTGTTCATCGAGCTACTAAGCGAGGCCGACACCGCCTTCCGCTGGCAGGCCTCCGGCGCCAATAACCGCGCCGGCATACGGCAGCAGCTGATGTCCCAGCCTTACATCCTGCCTGGTTTCACTGATGCGGGTGCCCATGGCGCCAACCTGGCCTATTTTGATGGTGCCGTCTCGTTGCTCAGGCAAGCCGTGCAAACCGGCTTTATGCCTGTCGAGCGCGCAGTCGCCCGTGTCACGGGCGAGCCCGCTGCCTGGCTCAATCTCGATGTCGGCGTACTGGCCATCGGTAAGCGTGCCGACCTTGCCCTGCTGGATCCCGCCGCCCTGGCACAGGCGCGGCCCGAGCCCTTGCTGGAGCAGGCCGATGAACTGGGTGGCATGCCCCGCATGGTCAACCGTGAACAGACCTCACCAGTCAGGGCAGTCTGGGTAGCCGGCAAGCCCTTGCTGGAACAAGGTAAACCCCTACCCGCATTAGGCCGCGAGCCGGCCGGCCAACTGCTGCGCCCCCGTACCCCCATCCACGGCCGCGCCGCCGTGCAGCAACGCTATCGCGATCGCATCAGCGATCTGCAGTACGACCACGGCCTGGACCAGTACTGGGATATCTTTGTCATGAAGCACCAATGCTGGCCCAATATCTGGCTGCATGTGCTGGCTGTCATCCTCATGTATGGCTCGGCCCTGATTGCCGTATTCAGCCTGAACCCCTGGTGGCTGCTGGGTGTGCCGCTCTCCAACCTGCTGGGCCAGTTTGGACACGCCCGCTTCGAGCCCAGCCATGTGGATGGCCGCGACGCATTGTTTTCATGGCGCGCCATGCACGCCCTGCTCAAGCTGGCGGCGCTGGCACTCAGCGGCCGCTACGCGGCCGAGCTGGCGCGTGTCCAGGCCAAGGTAAAGCCATGATATCCCTGCCCGCCATCACCCCCGGCAATCGCCTGGCCGCCTTGGGCCTGGGCTATCTATTATTCTGCCTGTGCTATCTGGGCAGCCATGCGCTGTCATACGCGCGCGCGAACTATTTGCCGCTCACCGCGCTGGACGCCCTGATCCCCGCCTGGCCTGCCAGCCTATGGCTCTACCTGTCGCAGTTCCTGCTATTGCCGCTGGCCTTCATGCTGGAGCGCGACAGCCTCAGGCTCAGCCGCGCCTACTATGCCATGCTGGCCGCCACCCTCATCAGCTGCACCATCTTCTTGGCCTGGCCCACCACGGTGGGCCAGGAAATGCGGGCAATCAGCGGCTGGACCCAACAGGCATGGCATTGGTTTTATCAGCTGGATGTCGCAGGCAACTGCTTTCCCTCCCTGCATGTGTCGCTGGCCAGCCTGGCCGCCTGGTTACTGGCGGGCCGTGGCGGTGTCTGGCGCCTGCTGGCTCCCGGCTGGGCGGCGTTGATCATGCTGTCGGTACTTACTACCCGACAGCACCGCCTTGTTGATGTACTGGGTGGGCTATGCGTGGCTGCCCTATGTCTACGCCTGGCTGATACCAAGCCGAGGCTGGCATGCTGAGCTGCCGCTTACACGACGTCGCTACACTGGACGATACCACACGCGACCAGATGTATGCCCTGCTGGCCCGCCACTACGCCGCCACCGACCGGCAACGGTTCGAGCAGGATCTGGCGGCCAAGCAGTGGGTATTGCTGCTGACCGATGCACAGGCGCAGTTGCAGGGCTTTTCCACGCTGCATGTCTACGCTGTCATGCATCAGGACAGGGACTGCCGCATCGTCTACTCCGGCGATACCGTGATAGACCGAGCCCACTGGGGCGAGCAGGGGCTGGCCTTCAACTGGCTGCGGCTGGCAGGCCAATTGCGCAGCCAAGCACCCCAGGCGCGCTGGTATTGGTTCCTTATCTCCAAGGGCCATCGTACCTATCGCTATCTACCGGCATTTGCCCGCTGCTTCTATCCGCACTGGCAACACCCCACGCCGGCTTTCGAAGCCAGCCTGCTGCACCGGCTGGCACAAGACCGGTTTGGCGCGCACTACCAGGCCGAACAGGGCATTGTGCGCTTTCCGCAATCGCTGGGGCACCTGCAGGATGACCTTGCACAGGTCAGCATACGGGAGCAGCACCATCCAGCCGTGCGTTTCTTTCTGGAGCGCAACCCCGGCTATGCCCAAGGCCACGAACTATGCTGCCTGTGCGAACTGGCGCCCGACAACCTGCGGCCACTGGCACAGCGCCTGCTGCACAAAGGAGCGAGCAAGCCATGTCAGGCATGAGCGAGCTGAAGCAATTCAACCAGCCCCTGCTGGTCGAGGGCTGGTACTGGCTGCTGCCCTCGCACCAGCTCAAGCCAGGCCAGGTCAAAGCGGTCGAACTGTCCGGCAAGCAACTGGCGGTCTGGCGATCGGCCAGCGGCAAGGTCCATGCCTTCGACGCCCACTGCCCCCATATGGGTGCCCACCTGGCCGAGGGCCGGGTGATGGGCGAGTCCTTGCGCTGTTTCTTTCATAACTGGCGCTTTGAGGCCGATGGCCGCTGTGCCGACATTCCCTGCCTCAAGCGTGATGGTGGTGGCATCCGTGCACAATCCTGGCCGGTTGAGGAACGCTACGGGCTGATCTGGATCTGGCCCGGCACCCAGGCCGGCCCCTTCCTACCCGTCCCGCCAGAGTTAGCTGCACAACCCCTGCGCTACCAGCTAGGCAACCACTTCATCAAGGGCTGTCACCCCAATGTGGTGATGGTCAATGCCATCGACGAGCACCACTTCCAGACCGTACACAAGCTGCCCGGCCATATCCTGTCCTTGGCGGCCACGCCACAGGGCCAGCACACCCTGCATTTTCGCAATACCGGCACCCTACCCCGCCATCATTGGCTGGGGCGCCTGCTGGGACGCTTCTATCGCGGCCCACTGTATTACGAGACCACCTACTGGTATGGCCATGTCGGTGTAGCCAGCTTCGGCCCGGATTTCCTCCACCTGCATGTGATGTTCGCGCTACGCCGGACCCAGGAAGGCAAGACCGAAGGTTGGGCCATCGCACTGACCCGTCGCCACGCCGGCCCGCTGGGCTGGTTGCGCGACCAGCTGGCCCTGTTGATCACCCGCGTAGGCGCCCGGTACTTTGCCCTGGGCGATACACGGGTATTCCAGACCATACGCTTTGACTTCCGCAACCCCACACCGGCCGATCGCTCGGTCATCGCCTTCATCCGCCACTATGAGCAACAAGCCCGTATCAACTGGGAACACCATGACACCTAGGCTGGTCCTGATCACCGGAACATCAGGCGGCATAGGCAAGGCCACCGCCCTCGCCTTTGCCGCCGCCGGCTGGCAGGTACTGGCCGCCAGCCGCCAGCCGGCCACCACCGCAGGCTTGCGGCATATACAGCTGGACCCAGCCTCGGCTGCCGATCGTGCCGCCCTAGTCGAACTCCTGGCGCGTGACTACGGCGGCCGGCTCGATTGCCTGGTCAACAATGCCGGCTATGCCCAAAGCGGTCCGGTAGAGCTGCTGGACGAGGCCGCCTGGCGCAGCCAGCTCGAGACCAATGTGATTGCGCCAGCCCTGCTGACCGCCGCACTGCTGCCCGCGCTGCGCCAGGGTCGTGGCTGCGTGATCAATGTCTCGTCGGTGCTGGGGCGTACCAGTTATGCCTGGCAGGGCGCCTACTGCGCCGCCAAGTTCGGTATGGAAGGCTGGACTGAATCCCTGATGCTGGAAACCCAGGGCCAGGGCATACGGGTACACCTGATCGAGCCCGGCACCACGCGCAGCGAGTTTGGCGCCAATATGCTGCAGATACGGCAGGCCCCCGCCCCCTATACCGCCACTGCCCTGCGTTTTGCCCAGTTGCGTCAGCGCCTGGCGGGCCGCGCCCAGCCATCCGAGAAAGTTGCGCGGGCAATCGTACGGACGGCCCAGGCCCGGCGCGCGCCCTTCCGCCAACTGGTGGGAACCGACGCCCGCCTGGCGGGGCTGCTGCTGGCATGCCTGCCGTCATCGCTATATATCGCGCTGAATCGCCTGCTGGCACGCAAGCTGCTGCACCTGCCGGCCAAGGAGCAATCATGAGTACGCTGGAACAGGTCTGCCGCAAACTGGCCACACGCCTGCCGGCCAACCATGTGGCCACTCAGGCGCCCTCCCTGGCTACGCTCTGGCCAGCCGACTTCTTTCGCTTGCCAGCCACTGCGTTCTGGCAGCAGGCCACGGCGGCGCAGCATGATCAGCTGCTGCACCACTGCGCCGGCGCGCTGCTGCGCGAGGCCTTGGGCATAGAACGTACCGCCATGGACTATTGTGCCCGCCGGGTACTGGCGACAGAAGATGCGCTAGAAAAACAGGTCTACAGCCTGACCGGCGCCGATGAAGCGCGCCACTACCACTGGCTATGTTCAATTGCCGACCCGGCCAGCATTGCGGCTGAGCCGGACAGCTTTACCCGCTTTCTGCAGCGGCTGGTGGCCGAGGGTAGCCCCCAGGTCCAATCCTATCTGCTGCAGATCATTCTCGAGGGCTGGGGCATCCATCACTATCAGCGCCTGGCCCGCCACGCCAACGATGCTGCAGTCAGTGCCGTCATGAATGGCATTGCCCAGGATGAGGCGCTGCACTATGCAGCAGGGGTGGCCCATTTTGATGCCGCGCGCCTGGATGAGGCCGAGCGAGGCTTTATCCGTGCCGCCCTGGCTGAACTGTGCGCCATGCTGGCTTGCGGGCCACTCAGCGTCCTGGGGGTGGTGGAGACCGTGGCTGGCGGCTTCGACGAGGCTACGCGGCTGCGAACGCTTGTGGCGCTGGCCGACCCGGCCCAGACCGAGGAAAAGCTGCAGCAACTGGCGCGCTACATACGCCATAACGGCATGGAGGCCGAGGCAGACTGGCTGGCCGCAGAAGGCCTGCTTAGCCCCATGCCAGCCGAGATGGGCCTGTGCTATTACGGTTGAGCCAGGGCTAGCGCCACCTGCTGGGCCAGCGCCAGGTCGCACAACAGCGCCACATCCTTGATATTGCCTGCCTGCATGCCACGCGCCTGCTGCACGCCATGCAGCAATGCAGCCATATCAGGCCTGCAGATGGCGCGCAGCGGCCCCAACTGCCCTAGAGCGCGGGCCAGACGATAATGCGGCGCGGCCATCAACGCTGCATCCAGGCGCTCGGCCAGGCCGGCCTCGGCCACATCAGACAACAAGGCATAACAGGCAGGGCTGGCCCGCTCCAATGGGCACAGGCAAAGCAGGCCGGCGCGCGAGCCTGTCTCCGCCAGCAGTTGCTGGACAAACGCCTCCGACAGCTTCTCCCCCACCAGGTCTACGCCTCTGCCAGCCCTGCCCAGAAAGCGCAAGCAGGGGGTAGCACCATAGAGGCCAGCCACGGCCACCCTGTCGCGCAGGCAATAGCGCATCAGGCCACCAGCCTGGCTCACCACCAGCTCACCCTCGTCGCCCTCGCGCCATTGCCATAGTGGCCGCAGGCTACCGTCTGCCATCTGCAGCTCCAGGTACACCTCACCCAGCAGCGGTACAGGGGCAGGTGCCCCCTGCAGCGGCACCGTCATGGGTCCTTCTGTCGCCAGCAGGCCCTTGCCTTGCACCATCACCCCGGCAAACAGGTCCCTCAGTTGGCCTGCCGGCCTTGTCGCAGTTGCCTCATCCCAGCAGGAAATCAACTGCAGCTGCGGCCAGACTGTCCGCCAGCCATACCTATGCACCTGGGCAATCGTTGCCAGCCTTGCCGGGGCCAGCGGGGCAAAACGGAACACCAGGCCACCACGCTCCAGCTTGCCGGCCAACAGGGCCGGGGCCAGCCTGTCCAGCGACTGCCCCATATGCTCCAGCAGCAACAACCAGAAAGTCGGGTTCCACACCGACACCACCTCCAGCCTGTCCTCGGCCAGCAGGTGTACCGCCAGCACATCCTTGAAATCCTCGGCGGCAGTCAGGCGCAATGCCGCAGCCGGCGCCACCAGAAAAGGCCGCAGTAGCGCCGCCATGGCGCCGCTGACATAGTCGGTATCGTCCTGGCTGCCCACGGCCACGCCATGCGGCGTGGCGCCCTGCCCCAGCAGGGGTGGCGACACGCTCATAAAGGTCTTGCCACTATTCAGCGTCAGCCCGGCCTGCAGCAGATCATAGGCCCAGATGCGAAACAGCCGGTCAAAGCTGCCCAATAGCGCGCGGTTGTAGGGGATGGCCTTGGCGGCTCCGCTGCTGCCCGAGGTCCGCTCGTAGTAGCGCACCGCCTGGGCCGAGAAGCTATTGCCACCTGTCGCCATATCGGCGTCGACTGTACTGCGCAACGCCTCATAGGCCATGGGCGATAGTTGCTCGAATGCCGCCATCGCCCCCGGTCCAGATAAGCCCAGTCGCTGGCCATGGCGACTACGGCCCGCCGCCGCCAACAAGCGCGCCAGCACCTGCCGCTGGGTCTGCTCGGGCTGCTGCAATTGCTGCTGCATACGGTGCCAGGCAGGTCGGCTCAGCTGTGTCAGCGCCCATCGTACCGGCAGCAGCAGCCAGCTCATTCGGCATCCTGCTGTGGCGGCCGGCCCCCCGCCCACCTGTCGGTCAGGGCATTTAGCTGCGCCCCCGCCGCCACCCGAGCACCCGGCCCGAAGCGCGATCCAGCTCCGATCAGCGCTCCACTGCCCAGGCGTATGCGCCGCACATACAGGCGTAATTCGCCGTTGTTCTTGCGCGACACCACATGGGCATAAAAACCGGCCTTATGCCCTATCACGGCGTAGTCACCGATATCCAGCATGGCCCTATCGGTAATCTCCACCAACGGTGTCCAGTACACCTGCCGGCCGATACGCGCGCCCCAGCCACGCAGCCACAGGCTGTACAGCCCCGGCACCAAGCGCAGGCAGGCCTCCAGCTGCGGCAGGGCGTCATATGGCAGTTGGCACATATGGCCGCCCCACCAGGGCACATAGGTATCGGGCAGGTCCAGCCGGCTCACCCCCTCTCGCACCGGCCAGCAATATTGGTGCAAGCGGTAGCACAGCATGGGCAGCAGATACAGATGCGCCAGCAGGCATAGCAACGGCAGCATGCCGGGCGCCAGCAACAGCCAGACCAGGCATGCCAGCGCCAGCAACAGGAAAACCGTGGGGAAAAGCGAGAATATCCGGCTGCGCCAGGTCATACGTAGAACTCGATCTCGAAGGTTTGCGGCGGCAAGCAGCGTGCATCCTCGCCACGGGCAATGGCATCGCGTATCTCGTCCACACAGCGATGTATGCGGTCAGGCGCGGAGTAGCGATAGTGCCGTCCATGGCGAGCCACCACCTCGCCCTGCTCCGCCAGGATATCGATGTCCTGGTCTATCACCTGCTGCCCCGCCCGCCGCACAAAAGGCCGCGCCAGCGCGGTAAACCAGCCGAACCGATAGCTCAGGTCGGTGTAAACCAGGGTTTGGCGGCCCTGCGAGGGCACAGATTGCGAGGTGATGATGAATTGATAGCCATTGGCCAGGTGATAGCGCACCGAGGTGATATTGGGCTGATAGAAGTGATCTTCATGTACCACCGGCGCATTGCCGGGGTTGAGGAAATACCGCCAGAAACCCAGATTGCCGCGCTCGCCGTGATACACCACCCGTACCATGCCGTTCTCGCGTATCACCGTAGCCGCAATACGCTCACCCTGGCTTACCCGGAACAGCTTGGCATGCACAAAGGCCGTGTGTGGCACGTCGATGTAGTTCTCTATGCAGTCCGCTACATCGGCATCGAAGCGGTTGACCAGCCTGACCCGCCCCCAGCCCGGCGTTTGCCAGTGCGGCATGGCAAAGGGGGGCACATCACGGGCGGCGTTAGCGGGCCTGGCCAGCCTCACGTACACATAGCCATCCTGCTCGCAGGTCTCGAACGGCGGGCTCTCCAGCTTGCGCCCACCCGCTGGGCAGCCCCCCTCAGCCGGAATATGCACCACCTGGCCGGCAGCATCATAACCCCAGCCATGATAGCGGCAATGCAGCCGTCCTCCCTCTACCCTGCCGCTGGAGAGCCGCGCACAGCGATGCAGGCAGCGATCCAGCATGGCAATGGCACGGCCATCCTCAGCCCGCCAAAGCACCAGCTCTTCGTCCAGCACGTTGCAACGCAAGGGCTGCTGGCCCAGCGCCCTGGATTCGGCAGCGATATACCAAAAGCAGCGAAAATGCGGCATGCAGGTGTATTCCGCCGATCAAGCCGGCTGCGGAGGGCGCCGCGCCACCAGCACGCCGGCGATATAACCCAGGCCAGCCACCAGCCAGACCAGGGCGGCTACCACCTCGAAGGTCGTCAGCAACTGCGGCGCCCACAGCCATACCGGCACCAGGATAAAACCGCGCAAGGTACACAACACCGCCAGCACCCACAGGGCTGCACCGGTCAAGGGCAGGCGCCGCATCACACCTGCTGCCGAAAACGCATACAACCCTGCCAGCAGCATCAACCCGCCTATCGCCAGGGTGCTGACCGGTGCCAGCCAACTGCCAGCCACGGCCGAGGCCACCACCTGTGGCGGCGCCCCAAAGAACGCATACCAGCCCGGCCCGAACAGGGGAGCAACAAAATGGATAACAGCACCGAACAGGGCAATGGCTGCAGCGAGCAACAGGGCAAGGCGGTGGAGCATGGTTTTCTTCCCGGCACGATGGACAGCCGGAATATAGGGCATATGGCCCCTGCTGGCACGCACCGGTCAAACCGGGCATCATGGCTGGCATGAGTCAGCTTGCCTTTCCGCTCATGTCGCCAGCGCTGGTGTTCTGGGCCAGCCTGCCCTTCTGCACCTTTGTACTACTGCTCGTGCTGGAGCGCCTGCGACCCTTGCATACGGGCCAGGCCAGCTGCGGGGACTGGCTGCTCAACGGCAGCGGCCTGCTGGCGCAGGGCTTGCTCATACCCTTGCTATCACTCTGGCTGGGGCAGCAACTGGCCATGCAGCTACCCAGCCTGAACGGCATCCTGCCGGGTACCCTGGGTGCCTTTCTGCTCAGCTTTGTCGGTCTGGACCTGCTCTATTACGCCCAGCACCGCTACCTGCACAGCCATGCCTGGTGGCTGCACCTGCCACACCACAGCAGCCAGCAACTGGGCGCCTGGGCCAGTGCCCGCAATACGCTGTGGCTGCAGCCACTGTTTGTCTACGTACTGCCCAGTGCCTTGCTATCGCTGCTGTGCCAGGACAAACAGGCTTATCTGGCCGGCACCCTGCTGACGGCCAGCCTGGATTTATGGCGCCATAGCGCCATACGCTGGCCGCACTGGCTGCAACAGCGCCATGCCTGGCTCAGCTGGCTGCTGATCACCCCAGCCAGCCACCACCTGCACCACGCGGCCGGTAACACCGCCATCAATCTCGGCGCCAATCTCAGCTGTTGGGACAGGCTGTTCGGCAGCTACGCCCCACCACAAGGCTACCCCTTGCGCTATGGCGCCAGGACACGGCAAAGTGCCTGGCAACAACTCCTTACCCCCTGGCATCACAAGCCGGACGAAAGCTAGAACATGCATCGCGGCCTGGAACAATCGCTGCCCCACTCCCTGCTGGACGACCCGCAACTGGGCAAGCAGGTAGCGCTCAATCTCAAACGTAATCGCGCCCAGGATGCCACCGAGGCCATGGAAGCCGCCGTTGCGGCCTATCGCTTCGAAGACTGCCAGCACAGCGCCTGGAACCCCGAGCAATACGCCTTGCTCTGGGGCACCGCGCTCTGGCATGAATCCAGCCCCAGCCAGCGCCGTCTACTCAACCAACTGTATTGGGTGGCCTACTACAGCCAGATCATGTCTGCCGAGATTGCCACCATCTTCCTCAACCAGGTCTCGGCTGCGGGGCTTTATGCGGTAGAGGATTTTCGTCCCATCTGCGATAGCCTGGATCTCGAGACGCGCCAGGAGCGCGCCCATATCCATGCCTTCAAGACCATAGGCGAGGACGTGGAGCACCGCCTGTTCGGCCGCCGCATCTTCACCTACCCCATGCGCCACCCCATGACCGAAACCATGGTGTTTGCCGATACCAATGGCCTCAGAACCTGGTGGAAAGGCATACAACTAAGGGCCTTCACCGCCATGGCCGGCAACCCCTTTCTGGGTAGCCAGTATCTGCTGATACGAGGCCTGCGTACCCTCAATGGCAAGATCGTGCAGCACAAGCTCAGCCAGTACTACGAGCACCATCCGGATCAGGCCAACGCCCCCATACCCGCTGCCATCAGCTGGTACCATTTCTCGGATGAGAGCTTTCACTTCCACACCTCCCGCCTGGTGGGTGTGGAGGTGCCCCGCGTGCTACCCAAGCCCACCGCCTTCGAGCGCTGGGTGGTCAATCAGGGAGTGGCGGGCTGCCAGCGCGATCACTACCACTTCTCCAGCGCGGTGAATGGCATCTTCTGGTACGACCCGGCACTGTACCGCCCCATCTACCAGGTACTGCGCTCACCTACCTTTGGCTTGGACCATGGTGGCGCCATGCAGATGCTGCACCGCAGCTTCTGCGAGGACTCCGAAGGCGTACAGGCCGCCGCCCAGACACATAGTGAGGCGGTGGCGTCCTATCGCCTGTTTGTCGATTCCATCAGCTGGCTAAGCGCCAGCAATCGCGAAATGCGCCACATGGCCGGCAACAATACCCAGCGCTATCTACGCACCAACCGCCAGGCCTATGCCCGCTTCAAAGGCCAGGCAGCCGCGCTGGAGCGCACCCACAATCTTCTGCAGACCGCCCGCGCATGACGCACTACACCCTGGATTTTCCCGACAGCCCCCATCCCAGCATCCAGCTGCCCGAGGGCAGCGCACTGTCGCTGCAGCTCTCCGCCCTCAATTCGCCCCTGCTATTCGGCTGCCGCGCCGGCCTGTGCGGCACCTGCCTGATAGAGCTGCAGCCAGGCACCGAGGGCAGCATCGCCCCCGCAGGCGCCGACGAAAGGGAGGCCCTGGAGATCTACGCCCCCGACCAACCGCTTGCCCGCCTGGCCTGCCAGGTACACGTCACCGGCGATATGCGCATACGCAAACTGTGATCATGGCCGTAGCACCTCGGTGCCACAGCCTTGCTGGCGACACAGTGAGTCGCCAACCCAGCCCAGCGTAGTGGTTTTGACGGGCACGCGAACAGGCAGTACGTGGCCAGGGCAGACTCGCACAGCCAGAGAAGGTTTGTCGCGGCAATTACACCCTGCTACGCCGCCGCCCCAGCCAGTATCCCAGTATCGCGCCCAGCAACAGCAACACCACGCCTACGGCCAGGACGCCGCGCAGGGCGTACTCCTTGGTTGCCGTCAGCATGGGGTTATCCAGCAGATTGACCGAGAAATGCAGCTTCACCAGCTTCCAGCTGCCCCCCTCCCTGGCCACGACTGCCGTCCAGCGGGTGGGCATGGTGCGCACGCTACCATCGCGGAAGGTGTAGACGTCATTGGAAACACCATGGACCAGACCCACATCCTCGCTGAGAAACTGGGTCAGCTCATCTGCCACTGGTGCGGCTTCCAGCTTGTCCAGCAGCCTGTGTTCACCCTGGAACAAGCTATCCCAATAGGCCTTGAAGGCTTCCAATGAACTGAACTTCTGGTTATCGACCGTGATGATGGTGAACTGGGAATGCAGCAACGGGGCCATTGCATCCAGCTTGCCGCTGTTCAGCGCCTGTGTGCCGGTCTTCAGTATATTGCGCAGCGCTTCATGGTCTGCATGCCGCTCCTCAGCTCGCGCAGTCACGCAAACCAACAGCGCCAGCAAGGGCAGCAACATCAGGCATAACCGTTTCATCGCAACTCCATCCAGGTGGGCTAACCACTACAGCCTAGTGCCTGGATGGCACGATTGCACCCCATGCAGCCCCTGTCATGCACCATTTCAGCTACCCGCCTGTGGTATTCCCGCCCATCTTTGCGATGGCAGGGAACTTGGCGCCCAACGGACTAGTCCTAGCCCGAATTGCTCGGCTAAAATCCACCCATGTCCGCTCTCATGTCTTCCCTCTACAAGCTGTGGCCCGCGCTCATTGCAGCGCTGATGCTGCTTGTACCGGCGCAGGCAGAGCCGCGCGGTGTACCGCCGTCACGCATGGATGCCATGACGCAGTCGCGGGTACCCTGCCATATCGATGCCAAGACCGTCGCCAAACAGGCGCAGAAGGCCGCACCCAAGGTTGCCAAGAAGTCAGACTGCTGTGCGGCTGGCGGTAGTAGCGACTGCACTGCCAGATGCGGCAATCAATGCGGCAAGCTCGGCAGCCTGGGGCTGCTGTTCGATTTCTTTGAGAGCCGTCCCGGCTGCCAACCTCGCTCGCTGGCCGACAATTTCAGCGACACCTACCTCCCCACGCCTGACCGGCCACCCCGGCTGATCTGACCCTACTCGTCTTACCTTAGGTTTTACCTTAGGTCTTGCCATAGCCGCCCATCCTGGCCGCGCCTTGTTATTGCCGTGCGCCACTGAGCCATGCCTGCCATACGGCCAGGCACAGGCACCGATATCGGGCGCAGCAGACCTACTCCCACGATACCGCTTGCCCATGCCGGGTCTGCATGGGCCTGCTCCTGAAAGGACATCCTATGAAACGCAAACTCCTGATCATCGCCTGCGCACTCAGCTTGCCCAGCCTGGCCTATGCCGCCAGTTGCTGTGGCGTGTCGATATGCTGCGAGCTGCCTTGCTGCTAAAGCACCAGGCTTGAACGGAACAGGCCACCTGCACAGGTGGCCTGTTTCCAACACCGCAGGCCCCACACCCACGCTACCCTGGCCTAGCGTACCCACCGGTACCAACGGGTAGTTGTGCAATCAGGGCTAACGCATGCTGATGGCCGCGCGGTAACGATCAATGCGGCATCAAGCGCACACCGTAGCCGCCCCCCAACACCTCCAGCGAGAACAGCCTGTCTATATTGGGGTGCTTGCCAGGATGCTTACGAGCATCCTCCGCATGTTCGGCATACAGCCATTGCCCCAGCCGGGCAGCCTTGGGGGTGATGGCGCCAAAATCGCGATACAAGGCGTGGTAAAGCGCCAGCGAGCCCGTCTGGCCAGGCCGGTTCTCGATGATGGCCTCCAGCTTGCCCTCACGCCAAAGCTGCATGCCACCCAGGTGGTCTATGCGCGGCAGGCAGGCCAGCACCTCCGGGAAGGTAAGGCTGGGTGTCGTCTGCAACAGTTGCTTGCTGGCCTCACGGAACTGCGGTACGCGGCTGTCGCGCATCCATTCGAACAGCGCCATCTCACGGGTGACAACCGTCACACCCGCCGCAGTCATGCGCGCAATCGCCGCCGCTTTGTCGTCCCGGCTACGCGACCCGATGGCATCCGCCACCAGGAATACCTGCTTGCCGGCAGCCTGCATTTCCAAGGCTGTCTGCAGCACACAAACATGCGCCTCCATCCCACACACCACAACCTGTGGCCGCGTCTCTGCAGCCGTACCCTTCAGGCAGTCTGCCGCCACACAAGAGAAACTGGTCTTGTCCACCGTCGGGGCGTCCACCGCCGCAGCCTTCAGCACGGGCAAGGTGCTACCCAAGCCTTGAGGGTATTGCTCGGAGAACACCACCGGCACACCATTGAGGCGTGCCGCACTGATCAGCCACTTCAGCGAGGCCACCAGCCGCGGTGCATCATTGACGGCAGCCACCAGTTTCTCCTGCACGTCTACCACCAGCAAAGTACAGGCATCAGGGTGCATCAGCATGGGCGTCTCCTTATGGTTATCTGTAACACCATCGTACCGCGAGGCGCCCGGCTGAAAAAGCAAAAGGGCGTATTGCTACGCCCTTTAGTACTCAGCAAGTGCACGCCAAGCCGCAACCGATTATCAAACAGTCACTTAGCTGGTTTGCAACAAGGCAACACAGCCATGATGTGCTGGTTTACTCCGCCTCATCCATCCAGCAAAGCTGTATGGCTTCCAGTATCTTTTCACCACAATGGGCAGGGTCATCATCAAAGCCCTCCAGCTCCAGCACCCATTGCATCAGGTCGGTAAAGCGTACCGTCCTGGGGTCAGTATCCGGAAACTTCTCTGCCAGTTCGATGGCGATATCGCGGGAGTCTACCCATTTCATGCTTCGTTCTCCTGTTTGATGTCCGCCAGCGGGGCATCCGTCAGCAACTGTAGTTCGGCGGGTGTCAGGCGGAATACGCTGTCACTGGTACCGGCAGCCGCCCATACATGGTCATACTGCAGCAGGTCTTGATCGAGCAACAGCAAGGGCGCTTCCAGATGCCCTACCGGTGCAACGCCACCAATGGCAAAGCCAGTCTTGCGGCGGACAAAGTCCGCATCGGCGCGGGCCAGTGGCTCACCCAGCAGTTGGGCGACCTTGTGTTCATCCACCCGGTTGCTGCCGCTGGCCACCACGACCACCACCCTGTCCGAGCTGACTGCCCGCAGCACGATGGACTTGGCGATTTCGGCCACCTGGCAACCTATGGCGGCGGCGGCATCGGCGGCGGTACGGGTACCCGCCGGAAAAACCTTGATATCGATATTGACGCCCTTGGCCGCCAGGGCGGCCTCGACACGTTGCTGGCTACTCAGTGGCAGGTTCACGGCGTGCTTTCTCGCTGTAGGCGGGTGGTATGGCGGATATCAGATATCCCAGTCCTTGTCGTAATGCTCACGGGCATGATTGATCGTGTACTTGGGAATCTCCACGGTCAAGTCAGCGGCGGCCACCACGGCCTGGCACGATAACCGCGACACGCTGGTAAGGCCCCAGGCCTTGTCCAGCAGATCGTCTTCCTCTTCCTCGCTGGGCGTCAGGCTGTTGAAGCCCTGCCGCACAATCACGTGGCAGGTGGTGCAGGCGCAGGATTTCTCGCAGGCATGCTCGATGGCGATATCGTGGTTGAGCAAGGCATCGCAAACAGTGATGCCCGTATCCACCTCAAAGGTGGCACCCTTGGGGCAAAGCTGGTCGTGCGGCAGTACGGTGATGATGGGCATGGTGCTACGCCTCTGTCTTGGTTGGCTTCATCCCGCATGGGGGCGAAGGCAGCGCAGGTGGCAGCGGCAACTACCGCTGCCCCGCCCACGCTGGTATTTGGTCTATTTATCCCAGCTCGCTGAGCTTTTGCCCAGCCAGGCCCCGTTTCACTGCGGCATCCATGCGGCGGGCAGCAAACTCACTGGTCGCCTGGTTCAGTGCATCGGTTTGCGCCCGAATCTCGGCAGCAGCCTCACCCGCGCTAGCGGCCTGCAAGCGAGCCAGCGCCGCTTCCACGTCGGCACGCTCCTCGGCATCGAGCAACTGGCCATCGCTGGCGAGCGCCGCACGTGTCGCCGCAATCAGGCTTTCTGCCTCCACCCGTGCCTCGGCCAGGGTGCGCGCAAGCATATCTTCGCTGGCGTGCTGCATGGAATCCTGCAACATACGGGCAATCTCATCATCAGCCAGGCCATAGGATGGCTTCACGGCAATGCTGGCCTCTACGCCGGTGGACTGCTCCCGTGCCGATACCGCCAGCAGGCCATCTGCATCAACCTGGAAGGTCACCCGGATACGGGCAGCACCCGCCACCATGGGTGGTATGCCACGCAATTCGAAACGTGCCAAGCTGCGGCAATCTGCCACCAGCTCACGCTCGCCCTGCACCACATGAATAGCCATGGCAGTCTGGCCATCCTTATAGGTGGTGAAGTCCTGTGCGCGTGCGGTAGGAATCGTGCTGTTGCGCGGAATCACCTTCTCCGTCAGCCCCCCCATGGTTTCCAGGCCCAAGGAAAGCGGGATCACATCCAGCAACAGCCACTCGTCATCGCCCTTGTTGCCTGCCAGGGCATTGGCCTGCATGGCAGCGCCCAGCGCCACCACCTTGTCCGGGTCCAGATTGGTCAGCGGCTCCCGGCCAAAGAAATCAGCCACGGCGCGGCGTACATGCGGCATGCGGGTGGCACCGCCCACCATCACGACGCCCTTGATCTCGTCCATGCCCAGCTTGGCATCACGCAGCGCTTTGCGTACCGGGCTGATGGTCTTTTGCACCAGTGGGGCGGTAATCTGCTGGAACACCTCGGCGCTCAACGCCAGATCCACCACTTCGCCATCGGCCAGCTTGGCAGTGATGCGGGTTTCGGCATGATCAGTCAACGCCTCTTTGGCTTCGCGCGCGTGGGTCAGCAGCAGGCGGGTGTCGTGATCGCCCAGCAGGCTGAGGCCTGCATTCTCCACCACCCAGCAGTAGATGCGCTGATCGAAGTCATCCCCACCAAGCGCCGAATCGCCCGAGGTAGACAGCACCTCGAACACCCCTCGGGTCAGCTTGAGTATGGACACATCAAAGGTGCCGCCGCCCAGGTCGTAGACGATATAGATGCCTTCGGCAGCATTATCGAGACCGTAGGCTACCGCTGCTGCGGTAGGCTCATTCAGTAATCGCAGCACGTTCAGTCCGGCCAGCGTGGCCGCGTCCTTGGTGGCCTGGCGCTGTGCATCGTCAAAGTAGGCCGGCACAGTAATCACCGCACCCAGCAGCTCGCCGCCCAGGCTGGCCTCTGCACGCTGCTTCAGGTGGCGCAGCACATCGGCCGACACCTCGACCGGGCTTTTTTCCCCCGCGACGGTCTTGATCTTGAGCATGCCTGGCGCATCGACAAAACGGTAAGGTGTCGCGGCTGAATCGGGCAGATCCTTCACCCCCCGGCCCATGAAGCGCTTGACCGAAACAATGGTATTGCGCGGGTCTTCGCTCTGCCGCACTTGGGCAGCATAGCCGACCGTGGTCTGGCCATCGGCAGCATAGTGCACCACCGAGGGCAGCAGCGTAGCGCCGGTCTCATCGGCCAATACGGTGGCCGAACCACTGCGCACTGTCGCCACCAGCGAATTGGTCGTGCCCAGGTCTATCCCCACTGCCAGGCGGTGTTGATGGGGTTCGGCAGCTTGGCCGGGTTCGGCGATCTGGAAAAGAGCCATGTCAGTCCACTCTGGCACGCCAAGCAAAAGCAGCGCACCGGGCTAAAGCCGGTTTACTCCGGCATTTCGATTAATGCTTGCGGGCCGAATGCTGGCATCCTGTGCCATAGACATTCAACTCGTACTCAACTCAGCTGTGCAGTAGCAGGCAGGAGAGTTATCCGCTCAATCCAGCAGACGCTCAATCGCATCGCCCACTTCCTGCTCCAGCTTCTCCATGAACTTGAGCTTGCGCACCACGGTAGCGGCCTGGGTATGGGCGGCCTGCTCGTCCAACAGCAATCCCAACTCGGTTTCCATGGCACGCCCTACGCCCCGCAACTCACGACCCAACGCTTCCAGGCTATCCACATCGCCGGCCGCTCGGGCATCGGCAATCGCTTCACGCCATTCCATCTGCTGCATCAAGAAATCCACCGGCATGGCCGTATTGGTTTCTTCCTGGGTATCCACCCCAGCCAGCAGCAGCAAGTAGCGCGCACGTGCCAGGGGAGACTTCAGGGTCTGAAAGGCTTCGTTCACCCTGGTTGCCGCCTGCAAGGCCATACGCTTGTCGGCGTCGGTCAGGCTAGCGGCCTTATCCGGGTGGTATTGCGTCTGCAGCCCACGAAACGCTGTCTCCATGGTGGCCATATCGAGCCTATAGGCGCGAGGCAGGCCAAACAGGGTAAAGTGGTCGTGGCTGAAATCGAAGTGGTTCATGGTGGGAAGCCATCGTGGCAAAGCGTACCGACCGAAAAGCAAGGCACCGCATGGCGGTGCCCGGCTAGCCTACGGTGCGGCTCAGGCCTCAGGTATTGAAGCTCTCGCCGCAACCGCATTCGTCCTTGACGTTAGGATTATTGAACTTGAACCCTTCGTTCAAGCCCTCCTTCACAAAGTCGAGTTCGGTACCGTCGATATAGGGCAGGCTCTTGGCATCGGTAAATATCTTGACGCCAAAGCTCTCGAACGCCAGATCCTCAGCCGCAGCCTCGTCCACAAACTCCAGCTTGTAGGCCATGCCCGAGCAACCCGAGGTACGGACGGCCAAGCGCACACCTACGCCACGGCCGCGCTTGGCAATGTATTTGGCGACGTGCTTGGCAGCGCTTTCAGACAGCGACAGTCCCATGATCAGCCCTCGTGTTTGGCCTTGTAATCGGCTACCGCTGCCTTGATGGCATCTTCAGCCAGGATGGAGCAGTGTATCTTGACTGGTGGCAGTGCCAGTTCTTCAGCAATCTGGGTGTTCTTGATATTCAGGGCCTGATCCAGCGTCTTGCCCTTGACCCATTCCGTCACCAGCGAGCTGGAGGCAATGGCCGAGCCGCAGCCATAGGTCTTGAACTTGGCGTCTTCAATCACACCGCCTTCACCCACCTTGATCTGCAGCTTCATCACGTCGCCACAAGCAGGTGCGCCAACCATGCCGGTGCCTACCGACTCGTCGCCCTTGTCGAAGGCGCCGACGTTGCGCGGATTTTCATAATGGTCGATGACCTTGTCACTGTATGCCATGTCGTTTACTCCTGTAAGGGGTGGTGGAGTACGAGGCGGGAAGTCCTCGCTGATGCTCAACAGCCACCCTAGAAACCATTGCTACCAGCCGGGAAAACCAGGTTACCGGCTGCCATCCTTCAGCACCTGTCAGTGCGCAGCCCACTGCACCGTGTTCAGGTCTATGCCTTCCTTGAACATGTCCCACAGCGGGCTCAGTTCGCGCAGCTTGCCTATCTTTTCGTGGATCAGCTTGATGGCGTAGTCGATATCCTCAACCGTGGTAAAGCGGCCGATGGTGAAGCGTATGGACGAATGAGCCAGTTCATCATTACGGCCCAAGGCGCGCAGCACATAGCTGGGTTCCAGCGAAGCCGAGGTACAGGCCGAGCCCGACGACACCGCCAGGTCCTTCAGCGCCATGATCAGCGATTCGCCTTCTACATAATTGAAGCTGACATTGAGGTTGTGCGGCACGCGCGCATCCATGTCACCGTTCAGATAGACCTCTTCCATGCCCGACACGCCATGCCACAGGCGATCGCGCAGCATGCGGATACGTTCCAGTTCGGTGGCCATCTCTTCGCGCGCCAGCTTGAACGCCACGCCCATGCCCACGATCTGGTGAGTCGCCAGGGTGCCCGAGCGCATGCCGCGCTCATGGCCACCACCATGCATCTGGGCTTCCAGGCGCACCCGTGGCTTGCGCCGCACATACAAGGCGCCTATCCCCTTGGGGCCATAGGTCTTGTGGGCCGAGAAGCTCATCAGATCCACCTTGAGGCTGGACAGATCAAGGGCAATCTTGCCGGTGGCCTGCGCCGCATCGACATGGAACAGGATGCCACGCTCACGCAGCAGCTCACCCAGTTGCGCGATAGGCTGTATCACGCCGATTTCATTGTTCACCGCCATCACCGACACCAGGATGGTGTCATCGCGCAGGGTGGCCTTGAGCAGCTCGAGATCAAGCAGGCCGTTTTCCATCGGGCTGAGGTAAGTCACCTCAAAGCCTTCGCGCTCCAGCTCACGCATGGTATCGAGCACCGCCTTGTGCTCGGTCTTCATGGTGATCAGGTGCTTGCCCTTGTCCTTGTAGAAATGTGCCGCCCCCTTGATCGCCAGGTTGTTGGATTCGGTCGCGCCCGAGGTCCAGACAATTTCCTTGGCGTCACAGTTCACCAGCTTGGCCACTTCCTCACGTGCGGCCTCGACGGCTTCTTCGGCAGCCCAGCCGAAGGGGTGCGAACGGCTGGCCGGGTTGCCAAACTGCTCGGTCAGCCACGGAATCATCTGCTCCGCAACGCGTGGGTCCACCGGGGTGGTGGCGGAATAGTCGAGGTAAATCGGCAATTTCATTTACTACGCTCCATACGATGCATCAACGCCCAGTCGGTCAGGCGGGCCTTATGGCCTCTGTGTGTCAACAGTTTCAGGCCAGGGCCTGGTGTTCTTGCGTGCTCTTGCGCTTGTCGTGCAGTACGCACTCAGTGGTGGCCTGGGTGCTGGCACAGGCTGTGCGCTGCTTCTCTATCAGGGTGGCCAGCGTTACCGAGGCCAGGTATTCATAAATGGTGCGATTCAGGTCAGACCACAGGTCGTGCGTCATGCAACGCTTGTTGTCTTCCAGGCAATTTTCCTTGCCGCCGCACTGGGTGGCGTCCAGCGGCTCATCCACCGCCGTGATGATGTCGGCCACCGATATATCGGCCACAGGCCGCGCCAGGCAATAGCCGCCACCGGGGCCGCGCACGCTGTCCACCAGGCTGTTGCGGCGCAACTTGCCGAAAAGCTGCTCAAGATAGGACAGCGAAATCTGTTGCCGCTCGGAGATACCCGCCAGCGTCACCGGCCCCTTCTGCTCTCGCAGGGCCAAATCCAGCATGGCGGTTACGGCAAAGCGACCTTTGGTGGTCAAGCGCATGGGTGTACCTGTTTGTACTGTCTGCCCGGGCAAGCGCGCCGCTGGGCAGAGGCGGTGTCTGGTGGGTTGGCGAGCGACCTTGATTGAGCCCGAAGGATAAAATACCCGACTTTTTTAGTCAAGATTTTATCCTACTAAATTAGTCAACAATACGGTTCAAATAGTTCGCATCAAATTTGTCTGCCGTAGCCCGTTCCTCGGCGCAATTCACCCCTAAGGACTCCAGTCGGCGCAGTATCAGTTCGATGCGCGCATCGATATTGGTACTGTGGTCCACCAGGCCGTGTATGGCCTGCACCATGGGGTCGTCCATCTTGCTGGAGATCGCATAGGCCGAGAAGCCCATCTTCTCCGCCTTGGCTTCACGCGCCTGGGCCACATCATCCGCCACAATGCGGGCCGGTATGCCCACAGCGGTGGCATTGGGCGGCACATCCTTCACCACCACGGCATTGGAGCCCACCTTGGCACCCGCATGCAGGGTAATCGGCCCCAGCACCTTGGCCCCGGCACCGATGATCACGCCACGCTCCAGCGTGGGATGGCGCTTGCCCTTGTTCCAGCTGGTGCCACCCAGGGTCACCCCGTGGTAGAGCGTGCAATCGTCACCGATGATGGCCGTCTCGCCCACCACGATGCCCATGCCATGGTCGATGAACACCCGGCGGCCTATAGTGGCGCCAGGGTGGATTTCTATGCCCGTGGCAAAACGGCTGAAATGCGATACCAGCCTGGCCAGCCATTTGAAATTGGCACGCCAAAGCCCATGCGCCAACTGGTGAAAGGTCAGTGCATGAAAGCCGGGGTAACAGGTCATCACTTCCCAGGTCGAGCGGGCTGCGGGGTCGCGGTCGAACACGACGGCAATGTTTTCACGTAGGCGTGCGAACATTCGGTAGGCTCTGGGAAGCATGGAAAAAGGCCGACTATTTTACTCGACTATTGTGCAGCGCGGAAGCCGCCCCAGCCTATCGGCCGCCAGCGCTGCGCAATATGCTGCAGTTAGCGCCACAAACAAAACCCAGCGTTGCGGTTCTGGCTAGGCGTGCGTGCAAAGGCGCGCAGCAGACAGTCGTGGGTACGGCAAGCTCGCATAACAATGCCAGAAGGGTTTTGTCAGTGGCTCTTAGTGTGGGCTGGTGGCTAGAATGCGCATATGTTTCCCGCACTCGACCTCCAAGACAAGCCTTCCGAGCAGCATCAGCTTGATGTGCTGCTGCATGCAAGACACCCCATCATCACTGTAGAAAGCGACGAAGAGCCGCGCTTCCTGGCCCTGATAGAACAACTGGCACGGCGCCAGGAGCTGCCGCTGTTCTCATGGACAGCCGTAGACGGCCTGATACGCCGTATCACCGCCGAAACGCAGCGCCCGACCGATACCTACGAGTTGCACCATGCCCTGCGACATCTATACAAGTCGCCGCAGAATGGCGTGTTTGTCTTTTTTGACGCCCACCCCTTCCTGGACGATGCCGTCACCATCAGGCTGATCAAGTCGCTGGTGCATCAACGCCATCAAACCCAGCGCACGTTGATCTTCTTTGGGCCCGATGTCGATCTGCCAGGCGAACTGAAACGCTTCTCGACCACCTTTACGCTATCCCCGCCGTCGCCAGACGACATCCGCAAACTGATACACCAGGAGGCCCAGGTCTACGCCAAGCTGCGTGGTGGTGCCAGGGTAAAGGCCTCCAGCGAGATACTGGAGCAACTGGTACGCCTGCTGGCCGGCCTGAACATGGACGACATACATCGCCTGGTGCGTGAAGTCATAGACGACGACGGCATGCTGACCGAAGCCGATCTCCGCCATGTGGCCCAGGCCAAGAACCATATCCTCAACCAGGATGGCATGCTCAGTTTTGAGGCTGACACCGGCCGTTTTGCAGAGTTGGGTGGTCTGGCCGGCTTGAAGCGCTGGCTGGCACTGCGCGAGCATGCCTTTGGCGATACCCAGAATCCCAAGGACAGCCCCAAGGGCCTCCTGCTGACCGGCGTGCAGGGCTGCGGCAAAAGCCTGGCCGCCAAATGTGTAGCGGGTAGCTGGGGCCTGCCGCTGCTGCGGCTTGATTTTGGCGTGCTCTATAACAAGTTCTTTGGCGAGACCGAGCGCAACCTACGTAGTGCACTGGCAGCCGCCAATCGCATGGCGCCCTGCGTGCTGTGGATAGACGAAATAGAAAAAGGCCTGGGCACAGACAGCACAGGCGCCGATAGCGGGGTCTCCCGGCGGGTGCTGGGCACCTTGCTGACCTGGATGGCCGAGCGCAAGCACCCGGTATTCATCGTAGCAACGGCGAACGATATCGAAAGCCTGCCTCCCGAGCTGATACGCAAGGGCCGGCTGGATGAAATCTTCTTTGTCGATCTACCCGGTCAGCAAGCACGACAGGAAATCTGGCGCATCCACCTCAGCCAGCGTAACGAGAGCCTCACACCTGCACAGTTGTCTGAGCTGCTGGATGCCAGCGAGGGATATTCAGGTGCCGAGATCGAGCAAGCCGTCGTAGCCAGCCGCTTTGCAGCCAAAACCGAAGGACAGCCATTGACTCAAGCACACCTGCTGGCTGAGCTGGCACGCACCCGCCCCCTATCACTGGTCATGGCCGAACGCATCGCCGCCATGCGCGAATGGGCTCAGGAACGCGCCGTGATGGCCGATGACGAGGCCGCCGCATGAAATCCATCCACTGGCTGCTCCTGCTCTGCAGCCTGGCCGGCCAGGCTGCCCCCTCGGTCAGAGTCGCGCTGATCAAGACGGCCGATGCAGAGACACGGGGCATGCTAGCGGTGGCGGGCGGCAGCTGGGGCAAACTGCCGCTGGTGCACACCGCCGTGCTGGTGTCCCACCCGCAAGGTGAACTGCTGTTCGATACGGGGCTCGGCACCCAGGTCGACGCCCAGGTGGATGCTGACATGCCTTGGTGGGCAGGCCCCTTCCTGCGCTACCAGCAGCCCTGCCCTGCCGTCCGCCAATTGGCCGGGCGCAAGATTCCCCGCATCATCCTCTCCCACGCCCATTGGGATCACGTCAGCGGCCTGGTTGATTTCCCCGACAGCGAAGTCTGGGTCACCTCGGCCGAGCGTCAGTTCATTGCCAGCGGCACACCACCGACCATCTTCCCTTCACAGGTGCATGTGCCGCCCATCAAATGGCGCGAATACAGCTTCGCGCCCCAGGCCTGGCTGGGGTATCCACTCAGCTTGGATCTGTTTGGGGATGGTAGCGCCGTGCTGGTACCCATGGCCGGCCACACGCCAGGCTCCGTCGGCCTGTTCACCCGACTGGCTTCGGGCCGCAGCCTGTTTTTTGTAGGGGATACCATCTGGACCACGCAGGCGCTGGACGGGGCCAAGGAAAAATCCTGGTTTGCCCGGCAACTGGCCGATAACGACCGCGACGCCACGGCGGTCCAGATACGCCAACTGGCCCAAATGGCCAGCGAGATGCCACAGCTGCAGATCGTGCCCGCCCACGACGCTGCCGTGCAGGAAAAACTGGGCTACTACCCCAACTGGGTGGATGAACCGCCAAGCAAGCAGCCCAGTCTTTGCCCCACGGCCACGCCCTAGCGCGGTCAAGTCAGGACTACACCACCCACCAGCCGCACTGGTGCGCTGATGTTATTGCGCGGGTGCAGCTACAGGCGCCGCAGACGCGGGCGTGCTGCTCAGGCCCAGCGTCGCACCCGGCCCTACCTTGGCTTCGGCCCGCAAGCGCCACTTGGCCGCCTCGTCTTCCAGCTGTACCAACCAACGCTGGTTGACCAGGGGGCTCGCCAGACGACCGGCCAGCATGGCGCCATCCGCCGGTTGCAAGGTCACCACCTGATCCAAGCCAGATCGGGTGGGATGGGCAAACCGCAACTTCAAGGGCGCAGGGCTTGCCGGCAGGGGCACCAGTAACACGCGCACACTTTGGCCATCCTCGGCCATAAATAGCTGCGCCGACAAACCCAAGGCGCTGGCCTGCCGATCGCGGGCCATCTCCATGCCTATCTCATTGCCACGCTTGTAATAGTCGTCAACCACCAGGCCATCATTGCTCTGTATGGCCACCTTGATCAGGTGTATGCAAGCCAGCACCGTCACCAGCAGCAAGCCCAGGAAAAGCAGTACGACAGGCTGGCGATACCAGCGATTGGAATCAGACATGGCAAAAACCCGCAATGAAATACCGGACCCGGTCGGGCCCGGTCTGTTACTGGCCGATGAAGCTCGACTTCTCGCGCACCTTGAGCGTCAGGTCGTCCGCTGCCTGCACCACAAAGTAGATCTTCTTGGAACCCCGCGTAACCAGCTGCGGTTCCACCTGCACCCGGATGCCCACCACGGCCGAACCATTCCCCGGCACCTCGACGATATCGCCCTGGTCGCTCAACACCTTGAGATCAGGCAGGCCCTCGGCACGGATGACAAAGCGGTGCAGCTTCTCATCGGTGTTCTCAATCTGCAGCCTATAGCTATTCTCCACCAGCCCCTCGTCCGTCTCTCGCACCAAGGCATTACGGTCGCGCAGGATATTCACCTTGATGGGCGACTTCAGCACCAGCGATACCGCCACTGCGGCCAACACCAGGAACAAGGCTGCGCTGTAAATGATCACCCTAGGCCGCAGTATGTGATTGGCGATCTCTTTTTCCGGGTACTTATGCGCCAGCGCATTCTCAGTGGTGTAGCGCACCAAGCCACGCGGATAACCCATCTTGTCCATGATGCTGTCACAGGCGTCGATACAGGCACCGCAGGCAATACACTCATACTGCAGGCCATCCCGGATATCGATACCTACCGGGCAAACCTGCACGCACAGCTTGCAATCGATGCAGTCGCCCTTGCCTTCAGCCTTGTAATCATCCGTCTTCTTGCGGCTGCCACGCGGCTCACCCCGCTCGGCGTCGTAGCTGATGATCAGGGTATCCGGGTCGAACATGGCACTCTGGAAGCGGGCGTAGGGACACATGTACTTGCATACCTGCTCACGCATCCAGCCGGCGTTGCCATAGGTGGCAAAACCGTAGAACAGTATCCAGAAGGTCTCCCATGGGCCGGTCGAGAGCATGAGTACCTTGCTGGCCAGCTCACGTATGGGGGTGAAATAGCCCACAAAGGTAAAGCCGGTCCACAGGGCGATGACTATCCAGATGGCGTGCTTGGTGTACTTGAGCCGCAGCCTGCGCAGGTTCATGGGGCCGTTGTCCAGCTTGATACGAGCCAGGCGATCGCCTTCCACCCATTTCTCCACCCACAGGAATATCTCGGTGTAGACGGTTTGCGGGCAGGAATAGCCACACCATAGCCGCCCGCCTATCGAGGTCCAGACGAACAGGCCAAAGGCGCTGACCAGCAACAGGGCCGTCAGGTAGATCAGATCTTGCGGCAGGAAGATAAAACCGAAGATGTAGAACTTGCGATGCACCAGGTCGAACAGCAACATCTGCCGGTCACCCCAGTGCAGCCAGGGCATGCCATAGAAGAACAACTGGGTGGCCACCAGCCAGAACCAGCGCCACTGGGTAAACCGCCCGGTCACCCAGCGCGGATAGACCTTCTTGTGTTTCTCGTACAGTACCACCTCCTCCAATTCGACCGGGCTATCGGCCGGGGTGGCAGGCACCACCTTGATGGGTATGGTCTTGAAGGTCTTGGACATGGCTTAGGCTCTCAAACATCTCTCGAAAGCGCGGTGCTTTCGGCAAACGTCTGCAGGGGAGCGGCTGTCGCTATCGGCAGGGGCGCTATGGCTGTCCTGCACCGCAATGCATTGTGCCGGATGGCAGCAGCATCCCGCCTGCGACCGATGGTCGCAGGCGGGATGTCTTATCAGGGCTTGGCGCCCGCTTCAGGCTTGTCCGACAAACCGTAGACATAGGCCGCCAGCAGATGAACCTTGCCTTCACCCAACGCATCCTTCCAGGCCGGCATGCGGTTCTTGCGGCCATTGGTGATGGTTTCGGTGATAGCACGCTCACTGCCGCCATACAGCCAGACCGTATCCGTCAGGTTGGGCGCGCCTATCAGCTGGCTACCCTTGCCATCCGCCTGGTGGCAAGCCACACACACCTGCTGGTAGGTGGCCTGACCACGGGCAGCGCGCACCGCGTCATACTTCTTGCTGGCCAGCTTTTGCACGTAGTTGGCCACATCCTTGACCTTCTCCTCGCCAAAAGCCACACCAAAGGCAGGCATCTGGCCTGCACGACCGGCGTTCAGCGTCTCCAGAATCTGCTCAGGCTTACCACCATACAACCAGTCAGCATCAGTCAGGTTGGGAAAGCCCTTGGCGCCACGCGCATCCGAGCCATGGCACTGCATGCAATAGGTCAGGAACAGGCTCTGGCCCGACTTCTGTGCCGCCGGATCCTTGGCCAGGGTTGCCACATCCACCTTCAGATACTTGTCGTACAGGGGCTTGACGTCCTTGTCCTTGGCGGCCGACTCCTGCTCATACTGCCCCACGGCCGTCCAGCCCTTGCTACCCTGGTAAGCGCCCAGGCCAGGGTACAAGGCCAAGTACACCACGGCGAAGATGATGGTCAGATAGAACAAACCCATCCACCACATCGGCAGCGGATTGTTGTACTCCTCCAGGTCGCCATCCCACTTATGGCCGGTCACATCGGCCTGCTGTCCCTTGGGCAGCTTGACCACGCTCTGCGAAATCAGCAGATAAGTCAGCCAGACCAGGGATACGACAACAATGCCGGCTACCCAATAGCCCCAGAATTCGCTGAAAAAATCACTCATTGCTTACTCCCGGCCTGCTCATGCGGCAGGTCGTCGTCATTGATAGGCTGCATGGCCGCTTCATCGAAGCGCTGGCTGGCCGGCTTGCCATAGGCCCACAGGGCGATGCCGACAAAGCAGGTCAGGCCCGCCACGGTGAGAATTTCACGCAGGATATTGATATCCATGTCCGTCACTCCTCAGCGTATGCCCTTGAGCGCCAAGCCCAGGCCCTGCAGATAGGCCACCACCGCATCCATCTCGGTCTTGCCCTCCACCATCTCCGGCGCCTTGGCGATTTCTTCCTTGGTATAGGGCACGCCCACCTTGGTCAGCGCAGTCATGCCTGCCTGCACCTTGGCGGGGTCCACCTTGTTCACCGCCAGCCACGGGAAGGCCGGCATATTGGATTCCGGCACCACATCACGCGGGTTCATCAGGTGCACCACATGCCATTCATCGGAGTAGCGGCCACCCACGCGGGCCAGATCCGGGCCGGTACGCTTGGAGCCCCACTGGAAGGGGTGGTCATACACCGATTCGCCGGCAACTGAGTAATGACCATAGCGCTCGGTTTCAGCACGGAAAGGCCGGATCATCTGCGAGTGGCAGTTGTAGCAGCCCTCGCGGATATAGACATCGCGGCCAGCCAGCTGCAGCGCGTTATAGGGCTTCACACCCGGCGTGGGCTGGGTGGTGGACTTGGAGAACATCAACGGCAGTATCTCCACCAGCATGGCCACACTGATGATCAGCAGCGTAAACACGATCAGGTAGGCGACGTTTTCTTCGATCAGTTTCTGAATCTTATCCATGACGATTCCTAGGCTCAGGCGTGGGCGTGTTGCGACACAGCGGGCACGGGCGCATCAAATGCCTTGCCCTGCATGATGGTGCGAGCCATGTTGTAGGCCATCAGGAACATGCCACCCAGATAGAGCGCACCACCCAGCACACGGACGTAGTAGTACGGATAGGTTGCCTTCACGCTATCGATAAAGGCGTGGGTCAGGGTGCCGTCCATATTGGTCTGGCGCCACATCTGGCCCTGGGTGATACCGGCCATCCACATCGCGGCGATATACAGCACCACGCCTATGGTCGCCATCATGAAGTGCACATCGATCAGCTTGGTCGAGTACATCTTCTCGCGGCCGAACAGGCGCGGAATCAGGTAGTAGATCGAACCAATGGAGATCATCGCCACCCAGCCCAAGGCACCGGAGTGCACATGGCCTATGGTCCAGTCGGTGTAATGGCTCAGCGCATTCACTGTCTTGATCGACATCATCGGGCCTTCAAAGGTCGACATGCCATAGAACGACAGTGCGGTGATCATGAACTTGAGAATGGGGTCGGTGCGCAGCTTATGCCATGCGCCAGACAGGGTCATGATGCCGTTGATCATGCCGCCCCAGCTTGGCGCCAGCAGGATGATGGAGAACGCCATACCCACGCTCTGCGTCCAGTCCGGCAGTGCGGTGTAATGCAGATGGTGAGGACCGGCCCACATATAGGTAAACACCAGCGCCCAGAAGTGCACCACCGACAATCGATAGGAGTAAACCGGACGGCCAGCCTGCTTGGGCACAAAGTAATACATCATGCCGAGGAAGGCAGCGGTCAGGAAGAAACCCACGGCATTGTGGCCGTACCACCATTGCACCATGGCATCCACGGCGCCGGCATAGGCCGAGTAGGATTTCCAGGCACCGGCCGGTATAGCCATGCTATTGACCACATGCAGCAGCGCCACAGCCAGGATAAAGGCTCCGTAGAACCAGTTGGCCACGTAGATGTGCTTCTGGGTACGGCGAGCAATGGTGCCGAAGAAGACAAAGGCGTAGGACAGCCACACCACGGTGATCAGGATATCGATGGGCCATTCAAGCTCAGCGTATTCCTTGCCCGAGGTGTAACCCAGCGGCAAGGTAATGGCGGCCGCCACAATGACCAGTTGCCAGCCCCAGAAGGTAAAGGCCGCCAGCTTGTCGGATATCAGCCGCACCCCACAGGTACGCTGCACCACGTAATAGGAGGTAGCAAACAGCGCGCAGCCACCAAAAGCAAAGATCACCGCATTGGTATGCAGCGGGCGCAGGCGACCGAAATGGAAATAGGGACCGAAGTTCAGTTCAGGCCATGCCATCTGGGCGGCGATGATCACCCCCACCAGCATACCGACTATCCCCCAAACCACCGTCATGATGCTGAACTGCCGCACCACCCGATAGTTGAAGGTCTCCACCCCGCCATGGGGCTCAAGCGCAGAATTGGCCTGCATGAAACTCTCCGAGAACGCAAAAAATCCGGTTCGACCGCAAAAACGGGTCAGCTCACGACGAAACGTGTCGCCGTGTTCTTCTCTCCGCGCCGGTCTGGCACATATTCTTGTAAGGGCTGGTTATCCAGCCTCTGATGCTGTTTACCCTGGCAATGCAGGCCATGGAATACCCATGGCTACGCAGGCTACCGGGCCATCAGCAGGCGACTGGCAGGCGGAGTATGCAAACTCCGTCCGCCGGCTCTATTGATATGCGTCAAGCGGTCGTCAAATACGCCCCAGTGGCGGACAACCACCTGCAAGAAATCGTAGAAAGCTGCTGCAACGCACCAATTTTACCGCCATGACGGCAGTGTGGGCAATCGAGCTTTTGCTCTGAAGCCCGCATACAGCATAGGTTTTCCCGTATTGAAGATATAAAACGAGAACCCCTCTCAGCCATCATCGCCCTGCAGCAATTCGCCCGCCACCCGTTAGCCCGACACCCTGCCTGGGGTGCCATTGTCTTGAACAATAGACGGCAAGCGGACAGCCTACAAAGCAAAACGGCAAGCAACGCTCGCCGTTTCTTGTTGCCGCATCAAATGCTTAGCGTCCGCGACGGACTTACGACAACAGAGAGACCAAGCCCAAAACACACAGAGAGCCTTCCGCCGGCAGGCGGGGCGTAGGGGTGGGGCTCAATCAGGGGAGAGCCTCTGCTTGAGCATCCCCAATGTGCAAGAACCCGGGTTTCCCGGGTTCCCTCGCTGCGCTAATTTACGCGCTGCAGTCCACCACGGCAAAGCGGCCCGTCGAGCGCAGCGAGGTTCCCCGCCGGCGGGCGGGGCGTAGGGGTGGGGCTCAATCAGGGGAGAGCCGCTGCCAGAGCACCCCCAATGCGCAAGAACCCGGGTTTCCCGGGTTCCCTCGCTGAGCTTAATTACGCGCTGCGGTCTGCTGCGGCAAAGCGGCCCGTCGAGCGTAGCGAGGTTCCCCGCCAGCGGGCGGGGCGTAGGGGTGGGGCTCAATCAGGGGAGAGCCGCTGCCAGAGCACCCCCAATGTGCAAGAACCCGGGTTTCCCGGGTTCCCTCGCTGCGCTAATTTACGCGCTGCGGTCCACTACGGTCATGCGGCTCTCAGTGGTGATGACCATGCGGACCATGCACATGGCCATGATCCAGCTCTTCCGCGCTGGCGGCACGCACTTCCGAGACGGTGGCGACAAAACGCAGGCGCTTGCCGGCCAGAGGATGGTTGCCATCCACCACCACCTTGCCATCGGCAATTTCGGTCACGGTGAACAACATCACATCGCCGGTCTCAGGATCATCAGCCTCGAACATCATGCCGACTTCGATTTCCTCAGGGAACACATCCTGCGGCTCGATACGAACCAGCTCGGCATCGTACTCGCCGAAGGCATCATCAGGCTCCATCGAGACATCGATCTTGTCGCCGACCTTCTTGCCGTGCAGGGCTTCTTCAACGGCAGGGAAAATGCCGTCATAGCCACCGTGCAGATAGACCATGGGCTCATCGGCCTGGGTCTGGTCGAGCAGTTCGCCTGCTGCGTCGAACATTTCATAGTGCAGCGAGACAACCGAATTCTTGACGATTTCCATGAGGGCTTTCCTTGGACGACGCCTAAGCGTCGAGTTGCTGAATAAGTTTGAGCACGTCTGCGGCATGGCCACGCGGAGTAACGTTGTAGAGCGCATGACGCAACGTGCCGTTGCGATCAACAATGAATGTCGACCGTACGGTACCGAATTTTACCACGCCATTGCGTTCCATCTCCCGCAGTGTGTGATATCGACGTGACACTTCTGTTTCAGAATCCGACAACAGCCTCACCATCAAGCCATGCTTGTCGCGGAATACCTCATGGCAGAGCGGGTCATCCAGGCTCACGCCCAACACCACGGCATTGGATTTGGCAAAACGGTCGGCCAGATCCGAGAACTCGATGGCCTCGCGCGTACAGCCAGGGTCATCGTCACGGTGATAAAAATACAGCACTACCGTCTTGTCGCCCTTAAAATCCGACAGCTTGACCATGTCCATGGCGGCATCGGGCAGTTCAAAATCGGGCGCAGGCCCGCCGGCTTCAAGCATATGCATGCACCCCCGTCTTGAACGAACTCACATCCAACCCTCGTAGCGATACCAATCCAGACCCCGCCTGTGCCTTGTCTACACGCCCTCGGCCTCGAACAGCATCAGGGCATGCGGCTACCCTCCCACAGCTGCTGCTGCACAGCGCGGCGCCGGGTGAGATAATCCGGCCCATACCACTTTTTTCTATATAGCCCATATGCCCAATCCGCCACTCGGCAATCTGACGGCCGAGCAGTTTCTGGCCGACTACTGGCAGAAAAAGCCGCTGCTGATACGCCAGGCCGTCACCCAATTCGACTGGCTGCCTGAACTGCCCGACCTGCTTGCCCTCGCAGAACAAGAAGACGTCGAATCGCGCCTGATCGAACAGAAACAAGGTCGCTGGACCTGTGAGTCCGGCCCTTTCCGGCCATCCCGTTTCAAAAAGCTGGCGGAGGCGGACTGGACGGTACTGGTACAGAACGTCAACCATCACATCCCTTTCGCGGCACAACTGCTGTATCGCTTCGATTTCATCCCCCATGTTCGGCTGGATGACCTGATGATCAGCTACGCCCCGGCCGGTGGCGGCGTGGGGCCTCACTTCGACAGCTACGATGTGTTCCTGTTGCAGGTAGGCGGCAAAAAGCGCTGGCGCATCTCATCGCAGACCGACCTGACCCTGGTCGAGGATGCCCCCTTGAAGGTGCTGCAGCATTTCGAGCACGAGCAGGAATGGGTGCTGGAGCATGGCGACATGCTTTACCTGCCACCCCGCTATGCCCATGAAGGCGTGGCGCTGGAGCCCGGCCAGACCTGGTCGGTGGGATTCCGCGCCCCCACGGCACAGGAGCTGGGCGGTGCCTTTCTCGACTTCCTGCGTGACCGTATTGAACTCGATGGCATCTATACCGACCCAGGCCTGACCCTGCCGGCCGACCCGGCACGCCTGCACGCCGACTTTGTCCGGCAGGTAGCTGGCATGTTGCAGGGCATCCGCTGGGATGAAACCATCGTGCGCGATTTTGTCGGCCGCTACTTCAGCGAGCCCAAGGCCCATGTGTTCTACGATGGCCCGGACGATGACTTGGGTGAGGCGAAGTTTGCCAAAGCCGTCGCCAAGCAGGGTGTCGCGCTGGATCTCAAATCCGTCATGCTGTTCGATGACGAGCATATCTACATCAATGGCGACACCCTGGAGGCAGGCCAGGCAGCCCACGCCGTACTCCGGCAACTGGCCAACCAGCGCAAACTGCCGCCCGGCAAGTATGAGGAGTCGGTACTGGCAGCGCTGTATGAGTGCTACAACTACGGTTATTTGCAGTTGGGCGCAGGCTGAGCCACCACAGAGCCGCCCCTAGCAACACCACGCCCACCTTACCCGACACGATGACCACCGCACCGTCATCGTGCACTACCCATCAGGAATGCATCATGTCCAAACACGAATTCCCCACAGACTGCCCTTGCGGTAGCGGCAAGCCCTACAAGGAATGCTGCTTCATGCTCCATATGGAAAAAGAAGGCGCCCGCAATCCCGAGGCACTGATGCGTTCGCGTTACAGCGCCTATGTCATGAAAAAGGCCGACTACCTGCTCTATAGCTGGCACCCCGATACCCGTCCGGACGACCTCAACCTCAAGGATGACTCCGCCAAATGGGTAGGCCTGACCATCAAGGGCAGCGAAGCCGGCGGCCCGGATGACGAAGAAGGTACGGTGGAATTCGTCGCCAAGTACAAGATAGGCGGCAAGGCCGCCAAGGTGGCCGAGAAAAGCCGTTTCGTCCGCTACAAGGGCCGCTGGGTCTACCTGGATGGCAAGGTAGAAGAGTAAATACTGCGCCTCGCAACTGCGGGCACAACAGGCCAGCGCACCGATGTCATGCAGGCGCTGGCCGACCCTATACCGGCGTGCCTGCCTCCTGGGCCCGATATGCTCCCTGCCACTCCACCGGCACGGTTACACCGCCCCCCACTACCATGCACATACGCCTAGCCCAAGCCGCCGATGCCGGCGCCATCGCCTCGCTCTACCATGAGCTGGTAGACGACCCTGCCATCACGGTACTACCGGAACAGATAGAACAGTTGGCCGCCAACCCAGACCAGGCCCTGCTGGTGGTCGAGCAGCAGGATAGCCTGCTGGCAACTGTCCACCTGCAGTTCTGCCCAGACACCATGTACGCCCGCCAACCCTATGCCCTGCTGGAGAACCTGGTGGTCGCCGCCAGCGCGCGCGGCCAGGGCATAGGCGCCTTGCTGCTGGCAGAGGTAGAGCGACGCTGCCTGGCGCGCGATTGCTCCAAGATCATGCTACTCAGCACCGCCAGCCGCCTCGATGCCCATCGCTTCTTTGCCGCGCAGGGCTACGATGGTGAGCGCAAGCGCGGATTCGTGAAATACCGGCGCAATTTCCGCAGCGATGCCATCTGATGGCCAAGGCACTGGGCCAAACGATATAAAAAGCAATTCGTCGCGGTAATCGCTAAACTCTGCGCGTCCAACCTGCCGCTACGGCGGCATAGCCCAGAGTACGCCCATGACCCAACTGCATATCTCCACCGCTTTCGATTCCGGCGCCATCGAGGTGGTCAGCCTGGCCGATCATCGCGATATCCAGCTCAAGATCAAGCCCGACAACGCCAGCGAATTCGCCCAGTGGTTCCACTTCCGCCTGCAGGGCGCCACTGGCCTGCCCGTCAGCATGCGCTTTCTCAATGCAGGCAGCAGTGCCTATCCCAAGGGTTGGCCCGATTACCGCGTAGTGGCCAGCTACGATCGCCAGCACTGGTTCCGCCTGCCCACCAGATTTGATGGCCAGGTAATGACCACCCAGCTCACCCCGCTGGCACAAAGCGTCTACTTTGCCTACTTCGAACCCTACTCGTACGAGCGCCACCTCGATCTGATCGGCTTTGCCACCGAATCGGACAAGGTCGAGGTCGAGCACCTGGGCCAGACGCTGGATGGCCGCGACATGACCCTGCTGCGCATCACCGACGAGGAAAGCACCACGCCGCTGGCGCAGAAGAAAAAGGTGTGGCTGATTGCCCGCCAGCACCCAGGCGAGACCATGGCCGAGTGGTTTGTGGAAGGCTTCCTGGAGCGCCTGCTGGACAGTGACGACCCAGTCAGCCGGGTACTGCTGGGCCAATGTGTGTTCCATGTGGTGCCCAATATGAACCCCGACGGCGCCGCCCGAGGCAACCTGCGCACCAATGCCGCCGGTGCCAACCTCAATCGCGAATGGGGCAACCCCACGCTGGAACGCTCGCCCGAGGTCTTGCTGGTACGCCAGAAGATGCAGGCCACCGGCGTCGACCTCTTCCTGGACGCCCACGGCGACGAAGCCCTGCCCTACAACTTCGTGGCCGGCTGCGAAGGCAACCCTGGCTACACACCCCGGCTGGAAGCGCTGGAAAATGCCTTCAAACAAGCCTGGATCAACGCCAGCCCAGACTTCCAGGACAAGTTCGGCTACGAGCGCGACAAGGCCGGCGAAGGCAATCTCACCCTGGCGACCAACTGGGTGGGACAAAACTTCGACTGCTTGTCCTACACCATAGAAATGCCGTTCAAGGACAACGCCAACCTGCCGGACGAAGAATACGGCTGGAGCGGCGAGCGCTCGAAGAAGCTGGGGGCATCGGTGCTGCAACCCATCCTGGCCGTGCTAGACCAGGTGCGCTGATACCGCAAACCCACAGGGCGGCCTACGGGCCGCTTTTTCTTTTGCGCAACAAGCAGCTACCGATCATCGCCTTAAGCCCAAATCGGCCTTGCCATCGCCATTGGCGCTCGACCATACCGGTGTTATCCAATAACCACACTGCAGCAGGAGGCATATCATGGAGAAACACCGTCGTATCGTCCGCAGTTGCCTGTTTGGCCTGGCACTGGCAGCCCCTGCCGCCTGGGCCGGGGTATTCGATATCACCGCTACCGTGAATGGCCAGACTCAATCCCGCCAGTACGATACGGCCGAGGATGCCCTGGCCGCCACGACCGATGCCGGCATGCGCGCGTTGATCGCCAACTACAACGGCACCGAAACGGCCAGCCTGAAGCTGGATTTCCGTGGCGTGAACATGTTGCTGGCCTATCCGACCCAGGGCAGTACCCTGCTGCGACTGGATATCCCCGTGCTCAACCTCAGCCAGACCTTCCAGGGGGCGAGCCGCGATGCCAGCGAGGACTTGCTCAAGGATTACTTCAAGAAAAACCCGGATCTGCTGTCACGGCTGCAGCGGGCTCTGGTCGAAACCTCGCCGGTAGACCCGGTGGCCGGCAACCCCAACAGCATGATGAGCCGGGGTGCGGCGCAAGACTACGGCCTGGGCCTGGTCAGTCCCAGCCAGGCCAGTGGCAAGGCCGACAAGCCCAGTGGGCTGGTGGGATTCATGCCCAGCTATACCAAGCTGGTGGCCAATGGCGTGAGCAATCCACGGGATATGGATAGCGATGCGGCCAGCCTGCCGCTGTCCTACTCACGCCAGTTTGAAACACCGGGTCGTGAGCTGACCATCTACGTGCCCTTGGCACAGACCGATGTGGAAGGTGCCAAGGCCTACGATGTGGGTATGTCGGTGACCTATCGCGGCCCGATATCGGAGCAATGGTATCTGGCCTTCACGGGTGGCCTGCGCGCCACCGGCTCGCCCGATCTGGGCTCTGGCGTGGCCATGGGCAATGCCACCATTACCAGCAGCTATGTGATACCGGGCAAGGACTTCAGCTTCACCATCGGCAATATGGTGGGCTTCTACAAGGCGCTCAAGCTCAAGGTCAACGATGTCGCCTACGACCCCGACATACGCAACACGGTATTCCGCAACGGGGTGCTGATCGAGCAAAACACCACCATGATGCTGGGTGACGAGCCTGTGACCTGGGAATACGCCCTGGTCGATACCCGATATACCGGCACCCGCCTGTTCAACCGCAATCAACAGGAGGTCAGCGTCACCTTTGGCAGCAAGCGGGCAGCCAATGCCCGCACCAGCAGCATGCGCGGCGGCCTGAGCTATATCCGCGCACCTCACGCCAAGGGTTTCAGCCTCAGCTTTGGCTATTGGTTCTGATACTACCTCCTGGACAGCCCCCTACCCTGTGCAATGCAACCAGGGGGCTGCCAACCCTAGCCTGGGCTTGGTAGCCCCAAGGCAGCCAGCACGGCCTGCAAGCGCGCCGCCGGGCTGCCCTGTACCACGACATGGGCGGCGCCAGCCTGCATCAAGGCATCGCGATAGCGTACAAACAAGGCCTCTCTGTCCTCGGGGTTCTCCCTCAATGGGTCGGGCTCCCAGGCGATATCGGGCGTGGGCAGCACATGCAGCACATAGTCATCGGCTTGCCAGCAGGCTCGAATCGCTGCCGGGCAATGCCCAAAGCGCACCTCGGCCCAGATCATGCAGACCAAGGCGTTGGTATCGCACACCAGCCAATCGCTCCCGCCGCTGGCCTGCCAACGCAGCGGATCAGCCTCGCCAGCCAGTTGCCCCTGCGCAATAGCCACGATATCCGCCAGGCCATAAGCGACAGTTGCGCGTGTCGCCAGATAGTGCCGCGCATACTCAGGCAGCCAGGCCGCACCCAGTGCCTGTGCCAGATCCTGGCTTAATGTCGTTTTGCCGGATGACTCGGCGCCCACCACCGCAATCTTGCGCATGGCTCACACGCCGCCCTGTGCCAGGCGCTTGCGCCAATCAAGCCAGCCATAGGCCGCCAACCCCGCCAGCAGGACATACAGCAAGGCGGTAATATGCAGATCCTTATGGAGGTAGATACCCGCAGCCAGGATATCCAGGGCTATCCATAGCAGCCAGTTCTGCAGTTTGCGCCGGGCTTGCAGCCATTGAGCCAATACGCCAAAGACAAAGACGGTGGAATCCAGCCAAGGCAGATCGGTAGGCAGAAAGCTCAGCTGCAGCTGCGCCACCAGCACCGTACCCGCACCGCCCAGGCCCAGCAGCATCGCGTAATCTCGCCGGTTCATGGGTGTGATGGGCAGGACGGGCGTCGCATCGCCACGGCGCCAGGCACGCCAGCCATAGGCGGCTAACACCACATACAGGCCGTTCAGGGCGGCCTCGCCAAACAGGTTGACGCTACAGAACAGCCAGATGTACAGCACGCCAGCCAGCATCTGCAGTGGCCAGGTCAGCCTATGGTTGCGGGCAGCCAGATGGCTGAGAGGGTCAGCGCAAAACCCGCCACTTCGGCCAGGGTCATGGACTGCAGTTGCTCAAGCAAACCCATAGCTACCTTTCTTTATCGCAAGATCGGCACCATATACCACGGCAAGCGATAAAATGCGGCACTTTGCCCCAAGGTCCATATCATGTCCCATCTGCACTATCGCCATACCGATGGCGGCCTCTACCGCTTTGTCGCCCACGCCCGCTCGGCCGATACCACCGGCGACGTGGTCGTCTACGAACACCTCTGGCCCTTTGAGCAAGGCCTGTGGGTACGTGATCGGCAGGAATTCGAGAGCCGCTTCACGCCTATCTCGGCCACCGAAGTCACTACCGCCATGCAAGGCGACCGGGCTGCGGCACAGGCGGCGGTAGATGAGGCCAAGGCCAAGCGGCGGGCTGCCAAGGCCGGCTGATGGCGGCATCGCTCTACCCTGCCCTCCACGCTGCCCTGGCGGAATCCGACCCCTATGCCAAGGCCCGCATGGCCCAGGCATTGTGGGCAGACTGGCAGGGTGGGCGGCTGGATCACGACGGCCCCCACCAAGCGCCACCCGCAACGGTAGGCAGGCCTGCCAGACCAGAACTGGTTGCCCCACTGGATGTTCCGCGCCGCCGCCTGGGTACGGTCGCGGGCCGCGCCGCGCTGATCCATGCCATAGCCCATATCGAGTTCAATGCCATCAATCTGGCACTGGATGCGGCTTGTCGATTTCCTGGCTTGCCCCGCGCGTATTACCAGGACTGGCTGCAGGTTGCTGCCGAGGAGGCAGGCCATTTTGGTCTGCTGGCAGACCACCTGGCCACGCTGGGCCATCGCTATGGCGATTTCCTGGCACATAACGGCCTATGGACCATGGCCGAGAAGACAGCTGGCGACATGCTGACCCGCATGGCCCTGGTGCCGCGCCTGCTCGAAGCCCGTGGACTGGATGTCACCCCAGGCATGCAGGCCCGCCTGCAGGCAGCAGGCGACCCCAGGGCCGTCGCCATACTGGACATCATCTTCCGCGACGAAGTGGGCCATGTGGCCATAGGCAATCGCTGGTTCCGCTGGGCCTGCGCGCAGCGCGGGCTGGACCCAATCGCCACCTTCCGCCAATACCTGGAGGACTTCGACATCTCGCGCAGCATAGGCGAACTGAATGTCGAAGCCCGCCTGCAGGCGGGCTTCGAGATGGCAGAACTCAACGCCCTGCTCGACTACGCAGGGCGCAGCACTACAGCCTGATACCGGCCTGCAGCACCACAGCCGCATTGCCGCCAAGATTCAGGCTGGCCTTGCCGTCCACCCCCACCACCACAACCCGGCCCAGGCAGGTGCCCGCCTGCTTGCCACCCGCCAGCACATCGCAATAGCTGCCAGCCGGCAAGCCGGTATCAAAGCTGCGGTTGAGGTCGGTCGTTTCGCGATTGATGAGCACAAAACCTTTGTCGCCACGCGAGAAGGCAATGGCGTTGCCACCATTGTCCCACCAGTTTGCCACCGGGGTGCCGGCAACGGCGCGGCGGAAAGCCACCATATTGGCAATCATCGGGTCACGGTGCTCGCACACCCAGCTACCCACGCTGGCGGCTTCCAGCGCACTGGCGCAGGCGGCCGGCGCCGGTGGGCCCGCATCGCGCCCAGCCTGGCTGTTGCGGTCAAAGCCATAGCTGGACATGACCGACGGATAGCCGTAAGGCTGCGCCAGCATCCAGACATTAGCCAGCCGGTAAGCCGTGCCGTCCCGGTAGGAAATCCCACCCTCTCGCTGGCTATCGTGGTTCTCCACAAACACCACCGCCTTGTCAGCCGGCATCAACCCCCAGGCGGTCTCGGAGAACTGGCTGCCGCTGGCGCCAGTGGGGTTGAGTTGCGCCAGCTTCTGGCCTCCAGTCCCCAGGAACTTGTCGCCTATGCCACGGAACTTGAACTCGGTGATATCCACGGCCCCAGCCGTGCTGTAACCCAGGCCAAAGTAATCACGGGCTGCCACCCCCTCACCGCCGTAATCGATCACCTCGGCAAAGTAGTAGGGCAAGGCCCGGCCTTCTGCCGCCAGCGCCTGGTTGACCTTGCTGATCACGCCGTTGAGTTCCACCGGCTGAATATGCTTGGCGGCATCCAGGCGGAAACCGGCAACGCCCAGGCGTGACAACGCCAGCAGATAGTCCGCAATCCTTTGCTGCACGGTGGCGGAGTCCGTCTTGAGATCGGCCAGGCCTACCAGCTCGCAATCCTGCACATTGGCGGCGCTCTGGTAGTTGTTGATGCCGCAGGCCGGATGAAAATCCGCCTGGGTATAGAGGCCCGGATAGCTGTACTTGCTATAGACCGTACCATTGCGACCGGTACCGCTACCGGCCGACATATGGTTGATCACGGCATCCACATAGATGCCCACACCCACAGCCTTGCAGCGGTTCACCATATCAACGAACTCGGTACTGCTGCCCGAGCGGCTCAGGCCTATGCTGTAGCTCACCGGCTGGTATCGGGTCCACCACTGGCTGCCCTGTATGTCCTCCTGCGGCGGCGACACCTGCACTGCCTTGTAACCCTTGGGCCCCAGCTGGGTTTCGCACTCGCTGGCGATATCGGTCCATTTCCATTCAAACAGGTGGACAAAGGTGTCACCAGCAGCAGCGCGGCCGCTGGCGCGGTAGGTAGGGTCCAGCACCGGGCGGGTTGGGGTGGTGGGTGGGGGAGTGGTGCCACCCCCATCTCCACCGCCACCGCCACCGCCACCACCTCCGCCACAGGCAGCCAGGCTCAGGGCGGCCAGGCAGGCCAGATAACGACGATTTTGCTCAAACACAGGTCACTCCGATCTCATTATGTTTTGCACGACTGTCCATCGAGGAACAGTTCAGACCGCCGATCATCCGGGCAGCCGATTAGGTAGTCAAACCGAACCGACTACCCGCGAAAACGTCTACAAAGAGAGCAATAGCTCTCTCCACGGCCCCGCCATGCGCCTTTCAAGCCTGCTGACCCTGCTGACCAGCCTGCTGCTGACTACGGCACAGGCCGCACCACCTGCTACCGTGCGGCTGTGCTACGACCAGGAAGACGTCTACCCCTGGCGCGTCAAGGGTGGCCAAGGGCTGGACTTCACCCTGCTCAAGCTGCTGGAAGGGCGCGTCAATGTGCATTTCGAGCTGCAGGCCCTGCCCTGGAAGCGCTGTCTGCTGGAACTGGGCGAAAACCGCCATGATGGCGCCGTCGCTGCCAGCTTCCGGCCCGAGCGCATGGAAGTAGGTGTCTACCCCATGGTCGGCAGTGTGCCGGACACCAACCTGCGCATGCGTGCCGAGAGCTACAGCCTGTTCCGGCTCAAGGGCAGCACACCCAGTTGGGACGGCAAGCGCTTTAGCGGGATAGAGGGCAATGTCGGCGCACAGGCCGGTTACTCCATTGTTGAACAGCTCAAGACCGCCGGCTTGAGCGTGGACACCGGCGCGGCCAGCGCCGATGACAATCTGCGCAAGCTCCTGCTGGGCCGGGTTGTAGCCGTAGCCTTGCTAAGCAGCGAAGGCGATGCCTCCATTGCAGCCAACCCGGAGTTCAGCGCACGCATAGAACGGCTTTACCCGCCGCTGACCGAGCGCGCCTATTACCTGCTTTTCTCCAAGTCTTTCTACGCCCGGGACGAGGCGCTGGCCCAAAGAATCTGGCAGGCCCTGCCCACGGTACGCGACTCTGCCGACTACAAGCGGGCCGAGGCTGCCATGCGGCAACCGTGAGCGTTCGGCCCTGGCGCCTGCATCCGGTATAATTGCCTATTCCCCCGATCGCCCCTCACGGAGCCCCGCCATGACCATCATCCGTCAGCAGGACTTCATCGACAGCATTGCCGATGCCCTGCAGTACATCTCCTATTACCATCCCAAGGACTATATCCAGAGCTTGGGACGCGCCTACGAACTGGAGCAGTCGCCAGCCGCCAAGGACGCCATTGCGCAGATACTGACCAATAGCCGCATGTGTGCCGAAGGCCACCGCCCCATCTGCCAAGACACCGGCATAGTCTGCGCCTTCGTCAAGATTGGTATGGATGTACGCTGGGCCGACGCCACCATGGGCGTTGAGGATATGGTCAACGAGGGCACCCGCCAGGCCTATCTGCACCCGGACAACAAGCTGCGTGCCTCGGTACTGGCCGACCCGGCTGGCGCCCGCCGGAACACCCGCGACAATACCCCCGCCATCACGCATTTCGAGATCGTGCCGGGCAACACCGTGGAAGTGCACATTGCCGCCAAGGGCGGTGGTTCCGAGAACAAATCCAAGTTCGTCATGCTCAACCCCTCCGACAGCATCGTCGAGTGGGTGCTCAAGACCGTCCCCCTGATGGGTGCAGGCTGGTGCCCACCAGGCATGCTGGGCATAGGCATAGGTGGTACGGCCGAAAAAGCCATGCTGCTGGCCAAGAAGTCGCTGATGGAACCTATCGACATCCAGGACCTGATTGCCCGTGGCCCGCAAAATCGGGTGGAGGAGTTGCGCCTGGAGCTGTTCGAGAAGGTCAATGCCCTGGGCATAGGTGCACAAGGCCTGGGCGGCCTGGCCACCGTGCTGGATATCAAGATACTGGACTACCCCACCCACGCGGCCTCGCTCCCCGTGGCCATGATCCCCAACTGCGCCGCCACCCGCCATGTGCACTTCGAGCTGGATGGCTCCGGCCCTGCCCAGCTGGAAGCCCCCAAGCTGGAAGACTGGCCGCAAGTGACCTGGACGCCTTCGGCCGAGGCGACCCGTGTCAACCTCGATACCGTCACCCGCGAAGAAGTCGCCAGCTGGAAGCCCGGCCAGACCCTGCTGCTCAATGGCAAGCTGCTGACCGGCCGCGATGCCGCCCACAAGCGCATGGTAGACATGCTCAACAAGGGCGAAGCCCTGCCGGTGGATTTCAAGAACCGCTTTATCTACTACGTCGGCCCGGTTGATCCGGTACGTGACGAAGTCGTCGGCCCAGCCGGCCCCACCACCGCCACCCGCATGGACAAGTTTACCGAGCAGGTGCTGGCCGCCACTGGCCTGCTGGGCATGGTGGGCAAGGCCGAGCGCGGCCCTGCCGGCCTCGATGCCATCAAGAAGCACCAGTCGGTCTATCTGATGGCCGTAGGCGGTGCCGCCTACCTGGTATCCAAGGCCATCAAGGGCGCCAAGGTGGTGGGTTTTGCCGACCTGGGCATGGAGGCCATCTATGAATTCGACGTGGTGGACATGCCCGTGACCGTGGCCGTAGATTCTGTGGGCAGCTCGGTGCACAAGACCGGCCCCGCCGAATGGCAAGCCCGCATAGGCAAGATTCCGCTGGCCGTGCAATAAGGCGCACTGCCCACCGGACAGCCCAAAAACAAAACGCCCCGATGGGGCGTTTTTTTTAAGGGCGCGGCAATTGGCGCCGCCATCAACCTCGTTTAGCGGTTCTGGCTTGTCACATGAGCACCCGCTCAGCGATCACGCTTAAATGGTGCGGGCTTGGCGCAGTTTGCGCCATCCTTGCAAGCTGCCTTGTCCGCCGCAGTACGGTTTTCGGTACGGGGCTTCTCCTCGGTGCCGCGATCCGGCGGGGACTCGCGCCTGGGTACAGGCGTTACGCGCACGGGCTCGGCCACCGTGGCATCGCCCGGCTTGGGTTTGGGCTTGGGCTTGTTCGCCGTGGTCTTGACCTTGCCGTCATCGCTCAGTGTAATAACCTCGATGGGCTTGCCAGGCACCGTCGTCGCCGGTGCCGTTGTGGGTGCCGGCGTAGTAGCTGCTACGCTGTCGCCCTGCCCTGCCGTCCGGTCTATCACCGGCATGGCGGCCTTGGCAGGTAATGAGCCAGGGGCGCCAGGCGGCTCCAGTACCTCGGTCTGCACCATGGCCTTGGCAGCGGCGGCATCTGCTGCAGCCGCGTCCTTACCTGCTCCACGGCCCAGCAATACTGCCGCACTGATGCCACCCACCAGCACGATGGTGGCCACGGCCGCCCAGGGGGCATAGCGGCGCAACGGTGTCGCCGCCACCTCTGGCGCTGCGGGTAATTCAGGAGCAGCTGCGCTCGGATTGGTATCCGCCAACTCGGGGTGCGCACCCGTCTTGGCTTGATTAGCCTGCTCGCGCAGGGCGCTACGGGCCTCGCGTGCTGTCTGGAAGCGCTTGGCCGGGTCTTTCTCCAGGCAGCGCATCACCAGCTCGGCCAACCAGGGCGAAACTTCCGGGTTCAGGCTGCGAATATCGGTCGGCTGCTCATGCAGTATGCGGTAGGCAATGGTCGCCACATGTTCGCCATCAAACGGCCGCACACCCGTCAGCACTTCATACAACACAATGCCTGCAGCAAAGATGTCGGCGCGACCATCGAGTTTCTTGCCTTCGATCTGCTCGGGCGCCATATAGCGGGGCGATCCCACCAGGGTGCCAGCACGGGTCAAATCACTGGCAGGCAGTTGGGCAATGCCGAAATCGGTAATCTTGAGCCGGCCGTCGGCGGTCAGCATCAGGTTGGCCGGCTTGATATCGCGGTGCACCACCTCATGCTCGTGGGCATAGGCCAGCGCACCGAACAGTTGGCCAGCCAGCTTGAGCACCCGGCCATTGGAAATCTTGACCCCGTTCTCCAGCAACTGCTGCAGGGTCTTGCCTTCCACATATTCAATGGCCAGATAGGTCTGTCCATCCACATCGCCGCAGTCGTAGACCGTGATGATATTGGGGTGGTTGAGCCTGGCGGCAGATTTGGCCTCCTGCTGCAGACGCGGCGCATACTCCGCCCGCTCTTCCGCACTCAGGTTGAGGCGCAAGACTTTGAGCGCGACGGTGCGATCGAGCCGCTCGTCAACAGCGCGATAAACAACGCCCATGGCCCCCTGCCCAAGGGTAGCGTCGATACGGTAGTGCCCGAGTTTATCCATCTGTGTATTTTAGCTCGGCTATCACGACTTCCATGTTGCGGAATACGACCAGTTAGAAACTCTTGCCAAGCAAGAAATTTTACTGCCGCTTATAACCCTGACGTATTTCACCCTCATTATGGCAACGTCCTAACAGTCAAGGACTCGCAGCTTACTTGCCGAATATGCCCTTGAGCAAGTCAATTGCACCGGGCGCCTGCTTGGTATCCTCCGCCTCCTGCTTGGCGGCATCCTTCATCATCTTGCCCATATCCATCCCCGGCATGCTGGTAGCCACCGATTTCAGCCGCAGTTTCACCGCCCAGATCGGCTGCCACGGTGCTTTCACATCCTTGGGCCGAGGCGGGTGGACGAGGTTCAATTCCTCGCCGAAGGCGATTATCCGCAGCATACCAGCCTCACCCATGGCCTCCTTGGGCACACTGCATTCGGTGGTGGCCGGCTTTAGCAACACCTTGTCCTTCAGCCAGCGCTGCACAGCCGCATTGGGCTGGTAGTCCAGCAGGCCGAATCCCATGTCCGCCTGCTCGCTTGACGTCCAGACCACCATCTCATCCTCGCCCCGCATGCTCATGCTTGCCAGAAACCACGCCTGTGCCTGCGCCATGGGCTGCCAGCTCAACGCCCAGGCGCTACCCTGGTCTTGCTGCTTTAAGACGATGGCCGGCATCAAATCGTGAGCAGCACCCAGCGTAAAGCGGAATCCTTCCGGCACGCCGTCGCCACTGAAACCATGCTCCCCCACCAGCGATGCCCCCTCGGGTATCAGCCGGTTGTCCGGCTTGCTGGGCCAGATCGGCCGACCCGGCGTGCTATGGGCACCACGCGTGGTCGCTCGCCGGCTCTGGAAGAACTTTGCCAGTTCGGCCGGGTTGGCCTTGGCCATATCCATTACCCTGGGCTGGCCCTTGCGTACCTCGGCGCCGCACCCCCAATACAGCAAAATCTTGCCCTTGGGCTTGTGATACTCCGGTTGTTCGGTCACTTCGTCCGGCGTCCCCAGTGGCACCGGCTTGCCTTCCACCGGGCTAAGCAGCTTGAGCACAGGCGCCAGCCGGCTGCTCTCCGGCACCTGCTGCGTGGCCTCACGCAGGTCAGGCTTGCTGCGGCTGTAGAGGGTCACATCCATCCAACGCCCTGCCGGCCCCGTCTGGGTATTGCCAAACACATTACCGCCCTTGCCACGGCCCAACAGCGAACCCAGCATGCCACCACCGCCCGGCATGCCGGGCATACCGCCGCTATAGGTAGCCAGATCCATCCAGGCTTGCGCCTGTGGTGCCGGGCTGGCCGCCCATGCTGGCATTGCTGCTAGTCCCAGTAGCATCGGAATGGGGAGCAAGGCATGCTTCATGGTGTTGTTTCTCCAGGCAGGCAATGCTTGATCATAGGAGAATCCTGCGCACTTGCCTGTACAGGTCAGGCAAGCCATCATGCCGCGATAATTTCATTGAGCCACCCCATGCCCAGCCTACGCCAAGTTGCCCTGCCTCTGACACTGACACTGACCCTCATGCTTGCTGCCTGTGGTGGCGGTGGCGACAGCGGCGGTGGTGGCACCAATCCCGAGCCAGTCGACCCAGTACCGGTCTACCCTGCCCCGCCAGCAGCAGCCAGTTGGTGGAAGCCCGCCCGTGGCGTCAGCTTCCAGATACAGTTCGATGGCACGATCGATACCAACGTCAATGCCGAGGTCTACGATCTGGACCTATACGACACAGACGCCGCCACCATCGCCAACCTGAAGGCCAAGGGCCGGCGCCTGCTGTGTTACATCAACGTGGGTGCCTGGGAAAACTGGCGCAGTGACAAGGACGCCTTCCCGGCCGCCGTGCTGGGTAAGAACTATGCAGGCTGGGCCGGCGAGAAGTGGCTGGACATACGCCAGTACGCCACTCTGGCGCCCATCATGCGCGCCCGCATGGACCTCTGCAAAAGCAAGGGCTTTGACGGCATAGATCCCGACAACCTGGACAACTACCTGCAGGACACCGGCTTCCCCATCACCCAGACCGACCAGTTGGCCTATAACCGCTGGATTGCCCGCGAGGCCCATGCCCGTGGCCTGGCCGTGGGCCAGAAGAATGTGCAGGCGCTTACCGCCCAGTTGCAAGGCTATTACGATTTCGCCATTGTCGAACAATGCGTCAAGCAGGGCTGGTGCAGCGATATGAATGCCTACCTGCAGAGCAATCGACCCGTGTTTGCACTGGAGTATGTCGAAGAGGGCCAGACCCCCGAAAAGGTCTGCCCTACAGCCCAATCGCTGGGGCTGACGGCCATCATCAAGCGGCTGGAGCTGGGCGCATTCCGCCAAGGCTGTTAAACGCCGCTAGGCTCAGTAGCGAAGCACCTCTACTGCGCTGCCAGCACCAATAAAAACAGCCCCCCCTCGGGGGCTGTTTTTACTCATCCTTGGCCGCGTAGACTCAACAACTTCATACCGCCGCGCCACCCATAAACGTCACCTACTCACCATCGTGGCGAGCCAAGTCTTCTTCCATATCCGCCAGCAGGATATTCAAGGCCTCGCTGGACATGCCTATCTCGGTGATCGACAAACCGAGCGAAATCAGCAGGCAGATCAGGCTGATACCGAACACGGTATGGGCGGCCGTCGCCAGGCCGAAGAAAATCAGGAACATGCACAGCACGCACAGGAACAGGCTACCCACCCCCACCACCTGCATGCGCCGTATCAGGGTTACCCGCTTACGCAGGTTGGCAATCTGCCGCACGATCTTGGGATCAGGCGCGGTCTTGTAATCCTCGTAGAGCTTGCGTATGACGCTGGAGATGCCGAGAAAACGGTTGGTATATGCCAGCAGCAGCAAGGATATGGCAGGGAACAGCAGGGCAGGAACACTGATTTCCATGCAGGACAGCCTTCGCAATACGATTTGGGTGATTTAGACGACACAGTTTGTCCTGTCCAAGCGGCAGGACAGCCCAGCAATTGTCGATTCAGCTCTTTTTGTTCAGCGCCCGCAAGTCCACCAGAATGGTCTTGGCGTAGTCCTTGGTATCCACGTCCTTGTAGCGCTTGACGATGCGCCCATCCGGATCAATCAGGAAGCTATGGCGCTTGGCAAACTTCATCACCCCCAGGTTCACCAACGCACCGTACTTCTGCGCCGTCTTGCCATCAGGGTCGGCCAGCAGGGTAAAGGGGAGTTCATGTTTACGGCCAAACTCCCTGATCGCTGCCACGTCGTCCGTGCTCACGCCCACCACCTCGGCGCCCAGCGCCCGCAGCAGCACGATATCATCGCGGAAGCTGCAAGCCTCCTCGGTACAACCGGGGGTATCGGCCTTGGGGTAAAAGTACAGCACCAGCCATTTGCCCTTGAATTCGTCACTGCTGCGCAGCTTGCCCGTCTGGTCGGTCAAGGCAAATGCCGGCATGCCGTCGCCGGGGCTGACATCGGCGCGGGCCAACATGCCCACCGCCAGCAGCAAAAAGGCCAAAAACGTCCTGATCTTCATCATCTTCTTCAATCCTGCCAAAACAACCCAACTTGGATGCCCGGCAGAGTAGCAGGTTCCCCCGCCTGCGGCAGCATCTGCAGAACCGGGTGGCAAAAGTACTGTCCAAACCCAAGTCGGTGGATAATACCGCTGCACCGTTCCACTTCCTTGCCTAGCGACCCCATGCCCATCAAATCCATGATTGCCCTGATGCTGAGCCTGTTTGCCAACCTGGCCAGCGCCACAGGCAACCACGCGCGTGTCATGCCCACGCCTGCTGCGACCGGCCCCTATCCTGTTGCCTGCAGCAATCTTGCGCTGGATACGGCCGCCATCGCCCAGGCCGGTGTCAGCCTTGATCAGCTATGGGACGGCGCCATTATCAACGGCCAGATGCGCTACCTCACCGAGGTACTAGCCCAGCCACAGGCGGCCATCAACTTCAATCTGGCTGTCCCAGGCGACTACAGCCTGTATCCCCGATTTGCCAATACTGCCCTGCCCATGGTCTCGCTGGTGTGCTACCCCACCACCGCCAACAATCCCCGGCCGGATTACCTTTTGCCTGATGGCAGGGCCATACCGCATATGGATGGCGCGGGCGAACTGCCCCTGTTTCCAGACAACAACCGCTACCCCCTGATCATGTACTCCCACGGCATGGGCGGCAGTCCGCTCAATGAGCATGCCCTGGGCAGCATTACCCGCTTTGCCAGCCACGGCTATGTGGTCATCAACCCGTTTCATGGTGATACCCGTATCAAGCAGGTGGAAATCGAAGACCTCTCCGATCTGGGCGACTTGATCTTCAACTTCGACGAATACGTGGAACTACAGGCATTGCGGCCGCTCGCGATCAGCGCCGCCATTACCGACCTGCTTAACCGACCTGGCTATCGCGACCGTATCCACCCCGACCAGATAGGCGGCTTTGGCGGCAGCCTGGGTGGCGAGGCATTGATGCTCAGCCTGGGTGCCGAGCTGACCCGCAATCTGAATCTGGATTCCCGCCCTGTTGCGCAGGATGCCCGCATCAAGGCGGTCGCCACCTTTGTGCCCTATGCCGGGCAGAGCTTCCTGCCAGCCTTCGGTCGTGGCCAGGAGAGCGCCAGCCGCATCACCCGGCCCGTCATGGCCATTGCCGGCACGGCCGATCTGGTAGCGCCCCTGTCCATGTCGCTCAAGGCGGTCGAGAAGATGCGTGGCAGCCGTTACTTCGTGCAGCTGAGAGACGTGCCCCATCAATACCTGCCCGAGTATGCCAACGATATCTACGGCTGGACCATCCCCTTCTTCGACGCCTATCTCAAAGGTGATGCCACGGCACTGAGCAAGCTGGTACAAACGGCCAGCATCGCCAATGGCAAGACCGATAGCCTGCTGCTCGATGCCACCTTGCCACGCAGCGTAGCGCCAGGCCAGATACTGATTACCGAGTACGTCAACAGCCAGACCGGCAACTACCTGACTGCTATCGATACTGCCGAGATAGACCTGATGACCGCCTATGCCAGCCAAGGCTGGGTTGCCACCGGCCAGCGCTTCAAGGCCTGGCAGGCAGCGCCACAGGGACTGAACAGTCAGGCCATCTGCCGCTTCTACCACGCAGGCCCGGTGGTACTGGGCGGGGGCGACAGCCTCTACTACTCACCCGACCAGGCACTGTGCGAATGGGGCAAGACCTTGCCGGACTGGCTCTATATGGGCCACCCATTCTACCTAGCCCTGCCTGGGCCAGACGGTAGCTGCCCCAGTGGCACACTGGCGATCAGCCGCAGCTACAACAATGCCCACCTCCGTGGAGGCGACCTCAACTACCGTTTCAGCAGCAGTAGCAGTGAGCTTGCCAGGCTGTCGGCGCAGGGTTGGCTGGAGGAAGCCACCGAACTGTGCGCGCCACTTTAAGCCATGTCCCCTATCCTGCATAAAACCGTCTGCACCTTTCATTGCGATGCCTACGGCCACGTCAACAATGCCCGCTACCTGGAATTTCTGGATGAAGCCCGCCAAAGCCTGGCCGACCTGTCCTGGTTCGGCTCGCAGGGCATCATGGTGGTAGTCAGTCGCATCGATATCCGCTATGTCAGGCCTGCCAAGCTGGGCGATAGATTGGCCATAGAGACTGAACTGATTGAACTGGGCGAGCGCCACGGCGTGCTGCAGCAACTTATCAGCCGTGATGGCAAGACCGTGGCGATGGCCGATGTGACCGTCGCCTGCCTGTCGGCCAGCAGCCCACGCCCCTTGCTTCTGGACGGCGAGCTACAAGCCCGCTTCGAAGCAATGCGCAAAGGCTAGCGGGCCTGGCAGTCGCGCTACCAGGCCCGCTGCGCTTATCGCTTGCTGCGACCTCATCAACCTTGCTGGCCCAGCAAGGCCAACGTGGCCTTGGGGTTGATCAGGTTGACCCTGCCCTTGCGCTCTGCGCCTTTCAGTATCAGCGCCTTGGCCTCGGCCACCGTCAGCGCGGGCTTGATGGCAAACAGTTTGCCAGCCAGGTTGGCCACCTGCGGGGATGCCATTGAAGTCCCCGAGAGCTTGATCTTCTCGCCACCCGGCATATAGCTATCTACCTCAAAGCCATTGGCGTGTACGACAACGGTCTTGCCAAAGCTGGAGAAACCAGTCTCGGTGCCAGCCTGATCCACGGCGCCCACGGTAATCAGATTGGGCAGTTCCAGCCCTGCCGGTATGTACTGGGCGAAATCCGCGCTGTTGTCCTCATTCCCCGCACCTGCCACAAACAGGATGTCCGGCGCGCCCTTCATGGCCGACTCCAAGGCCTGCTTCTCGATCTCGAACAGCTTGTTGGCCATCTGCTTGCGCTCTTCCGGCGTCTTACCCACGTTGTGGTAAGCCAGCGCACCTTCATAGGCGCCAGGGCCATAACGCCAGCTCATGTTGACCACCCGCGTCCCAGCCTTGCGAAAGCTCTCCACCGCCGCCTGATAGGCAGCCGCCGTACGCTTGGCACGCTCCTCGGTAGGCAGTTGCGGCACGATGCTATGGCTCCAGTGCATACCCACTGCGGTTACCCGCGCAAACGGGTTACCCTCGACAGCAATACCCGCCACATGCGTGCCATGCACCCACATGCCCAGCGCGCCCAGATCTTCCTGGAACTGCTTGACCTCGCCTTGCTGCAGTGTCCCTATGCGCTGCTTCAGCAGCTTGGCCTCGGGTGAGTCGATGGCGGCACGCATATCGAGCGAGCCCTTCATATACTGCTTGAGGCTGCCCATGCGTGACGCCGCCTCGCCCATGGGGCGTACCAGCGCGGGTACCAGCTTGGCGTCGTGGTCAAAGGCAATGCCACGAACGCTGGCCGTCTTGAACAGGTCCACATCGGTACCGCTGTCCCATATGCCCACCACCACCGGGCTGGCCTTGGCCTCGGCCGGCAAACTCACCAGGCGTGGCGACCAGAGGTCCTGCTTGACCACCTGATTCTTGTCCACCAGCTGCTGCAGTACCGCCACCATGTCGTCACGGAACACCAGGGTGTGATCGAACATATTGCGCACTGACACAATGCCGGTCACCACGCTGGCAGGCACATTCAGCTTGAGGTTGCTGGCAGCCGGGTCCAGGCTGTTCTTGATGCTGCCCATGACAACATTGCGTGACATCAACTCCAGGCTGCCCTTGGCCCCCTTGAGGCTATCCCCCACCACATCCCAGGGCATGCCGCCCCACTGCGCGGCAAGGCGTGCTTTGACAGCAGCTTTCTGCTTCTCGTCATTCCCGCCCTGTTGCCGCGCCAGCAGGATGGCCTCGCTGGAGACACCTGACAGCAGCTTGTCTGCCGCCTTCTCCTGTTGCTCACGTACCTCGCGTAGCAAGGTTGCCGCCTGGGCATAGTCGCCACGGTAGGTGGCTATCTGCGCCCGGGCCGACAACATGCCGGTACGGGTAGCACGGTCGCGGATATCGTACTGCGCCAAGTCATCGGCCAGGTCCTTGTCCAGCGCGGCCAGCACTGCGTCCATGTCACCCTTGGCGCCTTCAATCAGCTCGCTGGGCAGCTTGGAAATCACATAGCTACGACGGGGTAGCTCATCCGCCTTGCTGATGACCTGCCTGGCCTGCTTGGCGACCGGCGCTGCTGCCGTATCGGCCAGTACCAGCGGGGTAGTCGCCATCACGCCCATGGTGGTTGCAATCAAGGTGCACAACATCTTCTTCTGCATGGTCAGGTCTCCTGTTTGGGCCCCTCAGTGTCTTGCTAAAGGCCAGGCTGCACCAAGCCGATGCGACGAAGTACGACTTTCGTGTGCCGAGCTGCGAATCACGCCATCAGCGATATGCAGACAGGTCGCTCATGCCCGGCGAAACATCCCGCTACCCGCTAAACTTCGGCCATGCCAGAACTGATGCCGATATTGAGTCACCCAATGCTCGCGCCGCTGCCTGCCTTCATCACCAGCCTGGCGCTGGGCTTGCTGATGGGGCTGGAGCGCGAGCGCAGCCTGGCCGCGCACGCCGGCCTGCGTACCTTTGCCCTCACCGCCATGTTGGGCACGCTGTGTGCACTGTTGGCGCAGTTGCTTGGCAATAGCTGGCTGATTGCAGCCGGCCTGCTCTGCGTCGCCCTGGTCATCGTCAGTGCTTACCTGCTCAAGCCCACCAGCAATAACGACCCTGGCACCACCACGCAGATCGCGCTGGTACTGTGCTTCTGCCTGGGTGTGCTGTGCTGGCATGAGCAGCGCACCCTGGCCGTCATGCTGGGCATCACCGCCACTGTCTTGCTGCACTTCAAGGCCGAACTTTCCGGCCTGGCCCAGCGCCTGAGCATGGACGATCTGCGCAGCATGTTGCAGTTCGCCGTACTCAGCCTGGTGATACTACCTATCCTGCCCAATCAGGATTTCGGCCCCTATGCTGCTTTCAACCCCTACCAGACCTGGCTGATGGTGGTGCTGATCTCCGGCGTAGGGCTGGCCGGCTACCTGGCGCTACGCTGGTTTGGCGAACGTGCCGGCACCCTGATTGCCGGCATGCTGGGCGGCCTGGTATCCAGCACCGCCACCACACTGGCCCACGCCCGCCAAGCCAGGCAGGACCCCAGCCACATGCAGTTCAATGCCACGGTAGTGGCACTGGCCAACCTCACCGTACTGGCACGGCTGTCCATCGTGGGTGCGGTGGCAGCACCGGCGCTGGCAGGCGCGCTGGCTACCATCATGGGCAGTGGCCTGCTGCTGGGCTTGCTGGTCATCCTGCCGCAACTGCGCAAGCAGGCTGATACCCACGCTGCAGCAGCCGCCAGCAACCCGACCGAACTCAAGACGGCGCTGGCCTTTGCGCTGGTCTATAGCATCGTCCTGCTGGCCTCCAGCTGGCTGAGCCAGATTGCCGGCAATAGCGGGCTGTATGTGGTCGCGCTGCTGTCGGGCGCGACCGATGTCGATGCCATTACCCTCTCCAGCCTGCGCATGTTCAACCAGCAGCGGCTGCTCAGCGAAGTCGCACTCACTGCCATCACCCTGGCCGTACTGGCCAATACGCTGTTCAAACTGGGCATGGCCTACACCATAGGCGGCGCCGCTTTCGGCAAGCGCCTGCTATGGCCCATGCTGGCGGCGGGCCTCGGCAGCATCATTGCCCTATTGATATATACGGGCTGACTTGTGGCACTGTTTGGCGCATTCTTGCGGCAGCGCAACATTTCCTTCGTATCAAGCAGTCACACTACGGCTTTCAACGGCTTGTCACCGTTCCGTACCCTACGCCCGCCATCGCTGGGAGTAGCTTTTTCGACGATTACCCAGGACGTTTACGCATGAACACCCTGATCAATCTGCAAGGCAAGCGTGGCCTGGTGGTCGGCATAGCCAATCGCCAGAGCATAGCCTGGGCCTGTGCGCAGGCATTGCGCGAGGGGGGCGCCGAGCTGGGCATCACCTGGCTCAACGACAAAGCCCGGCCCCATGTCGAGCCCCTGGCGCAGGAACTGGGCGCCAGCCTGTGCCTGCCACTGGACGTAGAAGACGACGCCCAACTGGCTGCGGTGTTCGACGCCATAGCGCAGCAATGGGGCCAACTGGATTTTCTGCTGCACTCCATCGCCTTCGCCCCCAAGGACGACCTGCACGGCCGGGTGGTGGACTGCTCGCGCGACGGCTTTGCCCGGGCCATGGATGTATCCTGCCATTCGCTGCTGCGCATGGCACGACTGGCCGAGCCGCTGATGGTCAAGGGCGGAAGTATCATTACCATGAGCTATCTGGGGGCGGAAGAAGTCATACCGCAATACGGCATGATGGGGCCGGTCAAGGCCGCGCTGGAGGCAGCCACCCGCTATCTCGCCGTGGAGCTGGGCGCTAAGGGCATACGGGTCAACGCCATTTCGCCGGGCCCGCTGTCCACGCGCGCTGCCTCAGGCATCGCCCACTTCGATCAACTGTTGCAGGACGCCAACCAGCGCGCCCCCCTGCATCGGCCAGTGGGTATCGCCGATGTGGGGCCGCTATGCGCCTTTCTGGCCAGCGATGCCGGGCGGGCCATCACCGGCGGCACGCTCTATGTCGATGGCGGCCTGCATTTACTCAACTGACGCCTTGTTACAAAGGACAACGCATGTCCAATCTCCTACCTGATACCAGCGACGATCTGGGATTGATACGCAACCGGGTATTCGACGAAATCGCCATCGGCGACAGCGCCACCATAGAACGGACGCTGACCCGCGAAGATATCCAGCTCTTCGCCATCCTGTCCGGCGACATCAACCCCCAGCATGTCGATCCTGAGTTTGCCGCCTCTACCCGCTTCCATGGCGTTATCGCGCATGGCATGTGGGGCGGCGCCTTGATCTCGGCTGTGCTGGGCACCCGCCTGCCCGGCCCTGGCACCATCTACCTGGGCCAGACCCTCAAATTCCGCGCTCCGGTTCGCATAGGCGACACACTGCGCATCACGGTGGAAGTCACCACCCGCGACCCCGAGCACAAACGGCTGACTCTGGCGTGCCGCTGCATCAACCAGGCAAGGGTTACCGTCATCGAGGGCGAGGCCGATGTAATTGCACCGACCGAACGCATCGCCCGCCCCCGCGCCACCCTGCCGGAGGTACGCCTCAATGTCGGTGCCGGCGCGACCCGGCTGCTGGAATTCGTCAAACCGCTTAGCGCCATACGCATGGCCGTGGTGCACCCCTGCGATGAGATTAGCCTCAATGCTGCGCTTGATGCCCATGCGCTGGGCCTGATCGAGCCGGTACTGATCGCCCCGCTGCACCGCCTGCAAGCCCTGGCCGACAAGCTAGGGCGCAGCCTGGCTGGTATACAGATCGAGGAGGCCGCCCACAGCCATGCCGCCGCCGCCCACGCGGTCGACATGGCTGATAAGGGCCTGGTGGAGGCCATCATGAAGGGCAGCCTGCATACCGATGAATTCCTCGGCCCTATTGTTCGCAGCAGCCATTTACGTACCAAGCGCCGCCTGACCCATTGCTTTCTGATGCAGACGCCGAGCTATCCGCGCCCCTTCATCCTGACCGACGCCGCCGTCAACATCGCTCCGACGCTGGAGGAAAAAGCCGACATCGTGCGCAACGCCATTGATCTGGCCCATGCCGTGGGTGTGGCAGAGCCCCGCGTCGCCATTCTGGCCGCAGTGGAGACCATCAATGCCAAAATGCCCGCCACCCTCGATGCCGCCGCCCTCTGCAAGATGGCCGATAGGGGCCAGATCAGCGGCGGCCTGCTGGACGGCCCCCTGGCGTTCGACAATGCCGTCTCCATCGCGGCGGCCCGCATCAAGGGCATCGTCTCGCCCGTGGCAGGCCAGGCCGATGTACTGGTAGTGCCCGATCTGGAAAGCGGCAACCTGCTGGCCAAGCAGCTCGAATACCTGGGCGACGCCGAATCTGCCGGCATCGTGCTCGGCGCCCGCCTGCCCATCGTTCTGACCAGCCGGGCCGACTCCCTCGCCTCGCGGCTGGCCTCCTGTGCCTTGGCTGTCTTGCTGGCCCACCGCTACCGGCTCACACCACCATGAGCGCGCTGCTAGCCCTCAACGCCGGCTCATCCAGCATCAAGTTCGCCCTGTTCGATCTGGCAGAGACACCGCTGGCCATGCCCCCATTGTGGCAGGGGCAGGTCAGTGGCCTGCATGGGCCGCAACCACGCTATCAGGATGGCCTGGCCGACCACCCCTTGCCAGTAGAACAAGCCTCAGCCATCCAGAGCGCCCTGCAGCATATCCTGGCCCAACTGCCACGCCACCTGGGCGCCCAAGCGCTGGCTGGCGTGGTGCACCGGGTCGTGCATGGCGGAGACCGCTATGTCACCCCCACCCGGCTGGATCGCAGCACGCTGGCCGCCCTGCGCAGCCTGATACCGCTGGCGCCACTGCACCAGCCCCACGCGCTGGAGGCCATCGAACACTGCCAGGGCATGCTGCCCGGCACACCCCAACTGGCCTGTTTCGATACCGCCTTCCACCATACCCTGCCCGAGGTAGAACAGTTGCTGCCGCTACCGCCCGAGCTGCGCCAACAGGGCATACGCCGCTACGGCTTCCACGGCCTCTCCTACCAGTATCTGGCCCAGGTGCTGCCACAACGGCACGGTGATACCGCCCAGGGCCGGCTGCTCTGCGCCCATCTGGGCAGCGGCGCCAGCCTGTGTGCCATGCAGGCAGGGCAAAGCGTTGCCACCACCATGGGGTTCTCGGCGCTAGATGGCCTGATGATGGGCAGCCGCAGCGGCAGCATGGACCCTGGCGTGCTGCTGCATCTGCTGGATACCGCCCATTACAGCCCCGCCCAACTGGCCGATCTGCTGTATCGGCGCAGCGGTCTACTGGGCATGTCCGGTCTTTCTGCCGATACCCGTGTACTGCTGCAACAGGAAGCCGACCACCCTGGCGCCAGGCAGGCGCTGGCACTCTATGTCAGGCGTATCGTGCGGGAGTGCGGCGCGCTGGTCGCCGTGATGGGTGGGCTGGACATGCTGGCCTTTACTGCAGGGGTGGGCGAGCGCAGCGCGGAGATACGCCGCCGCATCTGTGATGGCCTGGCCTGGCTGGGCATTAGCCTGGACGACAGCGCCAACAACGCGCACGCCCCCTTGATATCCAGCCCCGACAGCCGTATCAAGGTCGTGGTTGAGCCCACCCAGGAGGAATGGATGGCCGCCACGGCTGCCCGGGCCTTGCTATAGATAAACGCCATGCAAGCGCATGGCGGATGCCTAGATGAGTGGTTTCAGATAGGCATCCAGCTTGGCCTGGTCCAGCCGCCCTGCATGGGCAGCTACCCGTTTGCCCTTGCTGTCGTAAATGGCCGTAAAGGGCAAGGCGCCTACCTTGTTGCCCTCGGCCCGCATCAGCTCCAGGGCAGCTTGCTCGCCGACCAGCACCGGGTAATTGATACCGAACTCCTTGACGAACTTCTGCACATCCGCCGGGTTATCGATGGCCAAGCCGACAAAGCGTACCTTGTCACCCAGCTTCTTTTGGGTCGCCACAAACTCCGGCATCTCCTCGCGGCAGGGCGCGCACCAGGTTGCCCAGAAATTCACCACCAGCGGCTTGCCACGCCATTGCGCAAAGGCTTGCGGCTTGCCTTGCAGATCATTGAAGCCAGACTGCCATAACCCGGCAGCGCCAGCCTGGGCCGGCAATGTGGCCGCATTGGCTTCGGCAATCAGGCTCTGCTGCTGGCCTTGGCGCATCCACGCCGTGCCCAGGCCCAGCACCAGGGCGGCTCCACCTACCAGGGTATACAGCGCAATTTTCTTCATCAATTCAGCTTCGCAATACGTTGCAAAAAGGCGTCCGCCGCTTCAAAGCCTATCAGGCGTTGCCCTATCTCCTCGCCCTTGGCGCCAAAGAATATCGTGCCGGGCGGGCCAAACAGGCCAAAGCGCTTGAGCAGGGCCTTATGGTCGTCGGTATTGGCCGTCACATCGGCTTTGAGCAACACCATGCCCGCAAGTTTCTGCTGCACCTGGGCATCGCTGAAAGTAAAGCGCTCCATCTCGCGGCAACTGACGCACCAGTCGGCATAGAAATCCAGCATCACGGTCTTGCCTGCTGCTGCGGCAATCGCCGCGTCCAGCTCGGCACTGCTATTGACGTAGCGGAAAGGCAGCTTGGCCTCGGTTGCCGCCTGCGCACCGCCCAAGCCCTTGAGCGGTTGCAGCGGATCGCGGTTGCCTGCCAGCAGGCCCACAATCTGTGCGGCACCCACCAGGAGCAGCAGCACACCCGCCGCCTTGCCCAGGCGTTGCGCAGGTTTGGCATCGCGCGGCAGGCTATCCAGGGCCGACAGGGCCACGCCAGCGCCGATAGCCAAGATGGCCCAACCCAGCATATAGGCCCAGGCCGGCAGCACCGGGCTGGCTACCCACAGCGCCACAGCCAGCATCAGGGTGCCGAATACATTCTTGACCGCCGCCATCCAGGCGCCGGCCTTGGGCAAGACATGCCCCCCCAGCACACCCACCAGCAGCAAAGGCGTGCCTACGCCCATGGCCATCACATAGAAGGCCAGCATGCCGTACAGCACATCAGCCCGCGCACCCACCACGCCAAGGCCCGCAGCCAGCGGCGGCCCCATGCAGGCCCCCACGATCAGCGAAGACAATGCCCCCATCAGGAACACCGACACCACATGGCCGCCACCCAAACGGTTGGACGCATCGTTGACGCGCGACTGCAAGGCAGCCGGCAACTGCAGCGAGAACAGGCCGTACATGGACAAGGCCAGCACCACGAACACCAGTGCCAGGGCGCCGATCACCCACATATTCTGCAATGCCGCCACCAGGAAGGAACCCGTCAGTGCCGCCACCGCCCCCACCGCCGCATACACCACCGCAATACCCTGCACATAGGCCATGGCCAGCACAAAGCCGCGTAGCTTGCTCACGCTATGGCCCTGCCCTGCAATCAGCGACGAGATGATGGGAATCAGCGGATACATGCAGACCGTGGCGGCCATGCCCAGACCCGCCAGGTAGAATGCCAGCAGCAGCGCCCAGCCATCCAGCCCGGCAAACGGCCCACTGGCCGCCGCACTAGCCGCCACCGGCGCTGCGGCAACCAGCACCGCCGCGACTGCCTTGCTGCCTGAAGCAGATGCCCCGCCACTTACCGCCCCCGCCAGCGACAGCTCCGTGGTCTCGGGCGGGTAGCACACCCCCGCATCGGCACAGCCCTGTGACACCAGCTTGAGCTTGGCATCCGGCGGGAACGCCACCGGGCTGGTCAGCGGAATATCCAGCGCAAGCCGGTAGGTTTCCACCTCGCCAAAATAGTCATCCTGCTTCTTCTTGCCGGGCGGAATCTCCGCCTTGATCTCGCCAGAGGGCAGCAGGGTAAACTTCAGCTGATCGCGATACAGGTAATAGCCATCAGCAATCTCGAAGTGCAGATTCGCCGTGTTTTCACCTGTTTTTACCAGCGAGGGCTTGAAAGCCTCGTTCACCGGCAGCAAATCATTCGGGTCTACCTCGGCATTTGCCGCCACATTTACCCACAGCGCCAGGAACCCTGTCGCGAGGAAAGAGACGAAACGATTCATGCCACCACCTCCGCCGCCACCCAGCCCAGATAGGCAGGCAGACCGGCAACAACCGGCAGTGCGATGATTTCAGGCGTATCGTAGGGGTGCAGTTCTTGCAGGGTCGCCTCCAGGGCTGGATAGGCTTCAGCGGTGGTCTTGATCAGCATCGGTATCTCAGTAGCCGTCTCCAGTCGCCCTTCCCAGCGGTAGAGGGAAGTAGCCGGAGCCAGCAGATTCACACAGGCGGCCAGTTGGCGCGTGATCAGCGCCTTGGCCAGTTGTTTTGCGCACCCCTCATCGGGGGCGTTGCACAGTACCACTAAGACAGAATATTTATCAGCCATGTTACTCAGACTTTTACCGTTTATTGGACTCTTGCTACTGGGCCTGCCTGTGCTGGAGCTCGTCAGCAGCATCTGGCTGGCCAGCCAGATAGGCTGGTGGCTGGCCTTCTGGCTGTTCGCCAGCGCCCTGATCGGCGTGGGTATACTCAAAAGCTGGCGCCTTACCACCGCCTGGGCCATGGTAGACGGACTGCGTCAGGGCGAGTTACCGCTGGGCCGTTTATTCTGGGTAGGCCGCACCCTGATCGCCGCCCTGCTGTTCATCTTCCCTGGGCCGGTCAGCGACGTGATCGGCTTGATACTGATACTACCCTGGCCCGGCATCCGCAGCGTACCCATGGGTGCTGCGGCATTCGGCCAGACGCCATTCGAACAGCCGGGCTACCGGCCAGACCACGGCGCAAAAAACAGCAGCGTATTTGAAGGCGAATACAGCCGGGTAGACGAAGCTGCCCCCAAGCTGCCACGCCAGCCGCAAGATTAATCAACCCAACAACGGTAAGCTACATGCAGGTTGAAACCTACACCCCCGCCGATGTCATGACACCCATCGGGCCGTACAGCCACATTGCCAAGGCAGGCCCCTTCATCCAGATATCGGGCACTGCCGGCATAGACCCCGCCACCGGCGACTTCGCCGGCCCCGATGCCTATTCCCAGGCCAAGCGTATCGTCGAATCCTTCGCCTATATGCTGAGCACGGTGGGGGCAGACCTGGGCCAGGTCATGCATATCAACGTGTTTCTCAAGCACACGGAAGACTTCAGCGAAATGAACCGTGCCTACGCCGAAGTCATGGGAGACCACCGCCCCGCCCGCACCGTCGTCATCGTGGCCGACCTGCCCAAACCGGGCGCAAGAATGACCATGAACCTGATGGCAGTCAGTAAGGACAGCTGAACCGCAGCGGAGTTCACGCCAAACCGGCCAAACGGGCCTGACAAAAAACTGGCGCGCCTTTACTGCATATCGGCGCGCCAGCGTTTCATCAAGACAACTGCCTACATTTCAATGACAGTGCAAACCACTAGCGTGGCGCATTGCCGTGGCGGCCACCGCTTTCCGCCGCCTTGTCCACGATATGCAGCCCTGTCTGGGTAAAGGCCTTGCTCAATACCTCGTCCTTGACCTGATCGCCCAATGTCGCCAACGTCACCCCTATGGTGGCAAGCACCGACGCCAGGTCGCGATCGTTCGGCCGCGGCGGTGGCTCCTTCCAGAGCGACCACCACTTGGCCGGCAGGCGCAGTTCCGGCGGCTGGCCCTCAACGCGCATCTCCTCCGCTGTCGTCCGCAAAAAACCTGCCGGATCGCCACCTTGCGAGTAAATCACAGCTGCGGCGTCGGCCAGGCGCCGACTCAAGTCCACCGCGCTGAGCTGCGCATTCAGCAGCCAAGCCTCCTGCGGATCGCCGCCACGGTAGAAGTCGGCCTGCTGCACCTGGCTACGCAATATCTCCGTCGGGGCAGCTTGCATCGCCTGTTGTACCGCCCCAACGCGCAAGCCTTGCGGCCCGCCCCCTACGATCTCCCAGATTTGCGGCCGCAAGCGCGCAATAATCTTGATCAGCGCCAAACTCATCGTTGCCATGTCAATTCCTCCTGGCTGTACATGCCTAACAGATATCCGCGCGAGCCCTGAAACGCGGGCAACACGCAGTCGGGTCGAGATCCAACGGTCCCGATTTCTGCAAAGGAAGGTGTATTGCTGTGCCTATGGCGGAACGACATGAATAACTGAAGCGTTGCGCCAGCCCGAATCAGCGCCCAGGCAGCAAACCATCGCCACCCTGCCCTGCCCCTGACACACCCACCTTTTGTTATGCCGCTAAGCCTACTCGTGGGATAGCCTCTTGACGTCACCCAACTGGGGGAGACCGCCCCACCGTCCAGCGCATTTCTGCGGCGCCGCCTGCGGTGGACTACGCTGATCAGCGGAACCAATGCAGCCATACCAGCTTGCCCCAGGCGAGCGCAATCGAAGAACAAAGGGCCGTTGCATTGCTTACCTGAGCACCCACATACCCAGGAGGAAACCCATGAATCAGGCAGCCCCCGGCACCCAGGCCGACACAACTCAAACAAACGCCGCCAACCCCAATGGCTACATACCCATCGTCTTCACCTATGGCGGGCAGGCGTTCGCCAGCTACCAGGCCTTTCTAGCCAGCTTCTACCTGACCCTGCCCGGCGGTAACGGCGTGCAACTTGGCGCCAACCAGTACTATGGCTACAGCAGCGGTAGCAGCAACACCCTCACCTTGGGTAATAGCTACCCACTCAACAATGCCGCCAGCCCCATCACCGGATTGCTGCCCACCAATGCCGTGGGCAATACCGGCCTGGCACAGGCCTTTAGCAACTGGGCTGCCAACCAGGCGGCCTCCCCTGGCCAGACTGCCTACGCAAATCTGTATCTGAGCCAATACACAGGTGGCCGCGTCTATCTCAGCAACGGCAACCTGCAGTTGGGCGCCAGCGGCGAGCCTACCCCGGCAGCCCCGACCGACCCGGCCTATGACATGGTCTACGACATCTTCGAGCCCTATATCGGCGCACAAGTGGGCAGCACCACCATCGCCGGCAATCTGGCCGATATCACCGATGTGGACTGGTTCAGTTTCCCCGTTACGCTCAAGGTCTGGAGCTACGACTTTACCGGCACACCCGGCACACTCAGTTGCAGCGGTTCGGGTAGTAGCCTTAACGGCGGCAATGGCAGCGCCATCTGGCAAAGCCTGCTGATCCCCACCGGCGGCGATACACCGTCCAACCAATATCCCAGCACCAGCTTCCCTACCACAGGCGGCAACACCTCGGCACGCCGTGTGGCAGCACCCACCATGGCAGCTGCCGGCAGCTACTACAGCGACCCCACACTCAACCCCTTCCCCTATTCGTTTCTGGATGGTTACCTGCGCTATCTGCAGCAAGCACAGGGGAGCAACGCCAGCTTGTTCACCCTGAATGGCAGCTTCGCCGGCGTCGGCAAACACCCCACCTTGGTACAACTGAAGGCCCAGACCTTCTCGCTCGCCATCGACTTCAGCGCCATACAAACCGCCAGCTATACCTACCCCAGCGGCAACCTCACCCAGATCACCCCTACCAGCCAGGTGGTGCTGCGTGGCTACACCAGCCTACTGGGCAGCGCAGATAGCCCCTTTGAAATCACCCTGCCCTGGGCCATGGTCAGCGACACCTATGCCCTACGCGCCAACCCCACCATCACCCAGGCCAACGATGCGCTGGCGCAAGGCTGGCTCAGCCTGGAAGGCAACACACCCACCGCGCCCAGCTCTACCTACAGCCCTGTCAATGTCACGGCCCAGGACAGCGCCGGCACCGCCCTGGTGCCGACCTCGGGGAAGGCGCAGATGCAGCTGATCTACAGCGTGAACAGCCAGCCGCTCAGCAACACGCTAGATGATCTCTACCAAGGCGGCCAGGGTGACTGGCTCAGCCTGACCGGCACCACCGGGCTCACCTGCACCGCTAGCGCAACCTATACCCAGCAAGCCAGCTGCGGTGCCGTACTGATCATCACCACCAACACCAGCGGCAGCCTGAATACCCTCCAGATCAACGACATCGGCACGTCATCCCCCATGGCGCAAGGAACACAGTGGGTTATCCCCAGCGCAGCCACCGGGCTGGGCAACAACCAGTCCTTTACTGTCACCCTGGCAAAAATGCCCCTGCTGCGTAATGCCTTCATGCTCAGTAGCGCCACCTATACCACCCAGCCCGCCACCCTATCGCTCACCCCCGCCAGCGGCGACAGCTGCACCCTGCAGGTAAACAGCGCCGGCCTGATCACCAGCTTTCTGCCCAATACCGCCTGGACCACGCTATCGCAGCCCGCCGGCATCTACGGCGCCAATGCCGGCTATGTCATCTCTGGCTTAAGCGGCACCAACGCCGGCCTGAACGGCAATGTCCTGTCGTTGCAGAACGATGTATTCGGCTGGGCCGTTGCCGATCTGCTGGCCGCGCTCAACGCCGGGCTGGTCGGCTCGCCAGCGCAATGGTCCAACGGCAAGACGGTAGGCAACTCGCCCGACGACTGGTTTATTGTCGGCAACAACCCCTACACCGAAGGTGTATGGGGTGCCGCAGCCTGGGCAGGCCAGCAGTGGAACGGACAAGCAATCAGCAGTTTCTGGAACACCTGGGCCTGGGAGCTCTACAACGTGGCCGGCGGCACCAACGCCTACAATTTCGCCTTTACCGACCGCTTCGAATCCGGTGTGCTGATCGGCTTCAACCCGCCGCCTCCCACCCCCAGCGGCTTGCAGCCCGTGCTGCTGGAAGTCATCGTCAACGACTCTCCCGCCCTGGGCATCGTGCAGCTACAGGCCAACCAGGCTTGGTACGACACCGGTGTCAACGTCGCCACCGGCGGTAAAACCATCCAGTACCTGTCGGGAACCTGGACAGCCGACCCACAGACCAATGCCGGCCAGCAGTACGATGCCAACGGCTGCCCCGGCCTGACCGTCACCCAGCCCGCCTACCCCCTCACAGGCGTCAACATGGGCGCATTGGTCGCACGGGTAGGCAGCAACGGCGTATTCCTGGTCGGAGATGGCCCAACCAGCACCCCCGCAGGGCAAACCGGACGGCTGTATCTGTGCATCAACGACGACCTGAACCATGTGTATGGCGCCGGCCTGGCCGACAACGCCGGGAGTATCGTGGTGAAGGTGAGCTGAGCCAGATAGCAGTAGCAACAGGCACGGCGGGTTAGCCTCGGCTAGCCCGCACTCGTAGCCTGTTCAAACACTTTTACTTCGAACGCAGTCATCCCATTCACCTAGCAAGGAAAGACCATCATGAAGGAAAAGAAAGCCAAGCCCATGGCCATGGATATCGGAATCTCGGATGCAAATCGCAAAAAGATCGCCGCAGGCCTCTCCGGCCTGCTGGCCGACAGCTATACCCTGTACCTGATGACGCATAACTTCCACTGGAACGTAACAGGCCCGCAGTTCAACAGCCTGCACAATATGTTCATGGCGCAGTACACCGAACAGTGGAACGCGCTGGACATTATCGCCGAGCGTATCCGCGCCCTCGGTTTTCCCGCACCGGGCACCTATAAGGAATTCGTCAAACTCGCCTCGATCAAAGAAGTGGAAGGCGTGCCCAAGGCCACCGACATGATCCGCCACCTCGTATCAGCCCAAGAGGCCGCTGCCCGTACCGCCCGCAATCTGTTCGCCATCGTGAACGAAGCCAACGACCAGCCCACCGCCGACGTACTGACCCAGCGCCTCGACGTACACGAAAAAACCGCCTGGATGCTACGTAGCCTGCTCGAAGAGTAAGCCAAGCGACCAGGCGGAATAGCTGCTACGAGGCTGGTCGCAGCCCATGCCAAGCTGGCCTATAGTACTCAGGCTGACTGCCACCGGTAGCGTAGGCGTGGTAGTCAACCGAGCAGAGAAAAACAGTGAATGACTGGAGGAAGATCGATGGGCGCGCGGAATCGAGGCATTGCCAGTACGGTGCAACAGGTAAACCAGGAACGCGTCACCACACGAGTGCAACTGGCCGACTTCAAGCGCAACAACAGCGGCATCGGCAGTGCCACCCAACAACTGGGCGCATTCGCAGCCAACCCGACCAATGTTGCCCATCGCACCTCAATGGTCAATCGAAGCGGCCAAAGGCTGACCTCGGTCACGCTCAACAATACGGCCGAAGCAAGCGGCCTGGTCGACCGCGCCGCAACCTCCATGGCCCGCGAAGCGCAACTGGGCAAGAACAAATCGCTCAACGCCGCCCAGCGAGCCTGGCTGGCCGACATCATGAAGCCCACATGGTCACAGCCCACTCATGGCGCCACCGTCATGGGCCATTTGCAAACTGCACGGCGGCTCGAGGAATCCAGCCGCGTATTCGATACCATCGCCATGGCCGCCCAGAACAACTTCCCGGCCGACTTCAGCGTCGTCAGCAAGCGTGGGCGCGTACAGGGGCTGATGCAAAGCACCAATCTGGATTGGGCCGGGCAGCGTACCGAGAACACCGCCATCGGCTTTCTGGGCACCCATCCCAGAAATATCAGAAACCCCCAACGTACCCCCGGTGTAGGCTCAGCCATGATAGGCCACGCCCGCGAACTCGCCCGCGTCAACAACTCCCGCGCCATCACCCTGGGCGCCGAAGGCACCGAAGCACAGGGCTTCTACCGGCATCAGGGCTTTCAGCATGAAGATGGCAGGGCACTGCTGCCCCAGCACTTCAGCCACCGCACGCTGCCGTTGAAGTTGCCGTTGCGGTAGGGGCGACTAAGTGTGAAGGCGCCATCAAAACACGACGAAGCACGCTCACATACGCCTGCCGCCCCTGCTCCCTACTGGCTCAGCTGCACAACTCGGTTGCCAGCAGGCGGCCAGCAGGGTGGTCAATGCCGTTAAAAACTAGGCACATCTCTCCTCAATCTCTACCAACGCGCACCCATACAATGCGATGAATACACCGCTATTCACCGCGAATCTGGCGGTGAATAGTTTGCCTCTGCGGTGAAGCAACTCATGCAACTCTCCCCGTAACCACGGGGAATCTTCGAATGAAATCTGGCTGTTCGTAAAGTGTATGGGCACCGACCATGATTCGGGAAACGCCATGCCGACCCAAAGTCGCAAAACAGTGGTGCAGCATTCACCGCTTCCTTATAAAGTTGGGGGATCAGAAATCGTTGTTTCTTGTTGTCCCGAGGTTGAGCCATGACTGCCAGAGAAGTTGAATCTGCGCTACTTACCCGGTGCGCTGCCGCCGCACGGCAGCTTGCGCAATCCGCCCAAGATCAGCGCGAGGCCAATGTGTTCCGCTTGGCAGCGATGGTCGTCCAGTCGCGATTTCCCAACGAGTCGATGTATTTGATGCGAGCGAGCGAGCGTTACTTTGACTCACACCCGAACGAAAGACTTGCTCCGGCAGATATCGTCAGGAAGGGCTGGGTTCTAAGCCTGCCTCGCCTGCGAGACATGCTGAGCCAACGACTCTGTGGGCCTTGAATCTATGGCGACGAATCTCGTATTTCATACTCGTACCGCGCTGGCAGAAGGTCTGCGAGAGTTGTTCAAGCAGTTGGAGGAACGGCTTTCGCTAAGCAGCCCGGTAGACGTCTACTTGGCCGGAGGGATGGCAGTCCATCTCTACACGGCCAGTCGCGTTACGACTGACGTGGATGCGGAATTCGGAGCACGTGTTTTCCTTCCAAACGATCTGATGGTTGAGGTGACGCTGGAGGACGGCACGCAGCAGGTCATCTATCTCGACACCAACTACAACTCGACCTTTGCGCTGATGCACGAGGATTACTTGGACGACGCCATTCCGGTGGACCTCGGCACAGATCAGATTCGTGTTCGTGTCCTTTCTCCCGTCGATCTCGCGGTGAGCAAAATCGCCCGCTTTGCCGACAACGACAAGGATGACATTGCCGCCTTGGTGCGGCTTGGCCTGACCTGTGCAGATGAGATCGAGCGTCGCGCAACAAATGCCTTAGTGGGCTATGTTGGCGGTCAGGCGATGCTGAAACTTAATCTGCGAGACGCCGTCGCTTTGGCTCGCGAGATCGAAAGCAAGCGGTTGGCCGCCAGTGATTGAGCAACTGCCTTTCCTAGAAAAGCGTGCAGGAGCGGCCCTCATCTTGTGGTAGCAGGCCACCTCAGCCGTCAAGACGCACAGCGCTAGCGGAGTGAACTGGGATGATGTCGAGCACAAAGCCAACCCCGGATGTTGCGGATGTGATCTGCCCGCATGGCCCAAGGGGCGCGACGAAGGCAGCGCGGAGGGAGCCCGACAGCGGAACGAAGTGCAGATGTTGGGGTGTCCGGTTGACCGCAGGGTTAGAGCGCACTGCGGTAGTAATCCCTCTGGTATGGCATGAGTTCGTTCAGTTGAGCCCATGCGAATGAAAGAAGCGTCTTCTCGTCCGAATTGACGATTGAGCGCCATATTGTCTTGAGAGTATCGTCGGAGACGTTTCGAAGGTACATGCACTCAGGGAGGTCAGAAGGCACCCCCTCTATGAGATCGATGTTGTCGAAGGTGATGAGCCCTGATACCTGTGCAGTAACTGCCCAGTGCTCATTGCCGATAGACACTTGGGAGTGTTCGTCGTCTGGTTCATCAAACTGCTCTTCTCTCAACTCTTCCAGAAGTTCGGACATGACTTCTTCCTGGTTCGATTCGTCGATCGAAGCGGAGTATCCGTAGCGAGTAATGTAGGTGGAGGACATATGTACTCTAACGAATAAAAGGGACTTTCCCATCTCAGATGCAGAATTGGGATCAAATTGGGGCCAGGTCTCAATACTGTTTGGATAGTCGTATTTCACCTATACCAAGAGTTCTATGGCTGGGTGCTGGCGCATTACGCTGTCCGCTGGCTGATACACTAGGTGGCCAGCGAGCATCGACTGTCTCATGCTGAACTGTCGTTCACCGGCCATGTTCAGCTTCTGCGCCGCAGCCAACCCCAGTCTGAGGCCTTTCCCCCCGGGGCGGCCAAAATGAAGAAGGCAGTGGTTCCGTGAGTTGCTGGCCGTTGCGGCAAAGCTGCGGGCTGTGCGCACCTTGGGTCAGCGAGCGCCGCGACAGGTCACTCGGCGCAATTCGCCGTATGCCTCGCATGATCACCGCTATCCACGACGACAGCCACTGGATTGCACTGTAGCCATGGTTGAGCCCAAGTTGATTCATCCGCGGCAGCGGCCGCTGAAATCAATCTAACCGAACAGTATTGAGACCTGCCCCCTTTTGCTAGTCTCCGGTTGCATGAGGCCAGCCTCTCAAGTTTCAGCTGATCCGAAAATCCCCGGGCAGGTCAACCCATAATCTATAAATTAGCTATTTATTTCATCCAAATTTTTTGTTTGCAAGCCTCATCAACCGAGACCGCGAAATCAGTCGAAATTTTAATGGCAATTTTTGAAATTTTATCGATCCTATCAAAGTCTATGGGCATCTTTCGATCACCATGAGCTATGCTATTCCTAAACCTCAGTAAAATATTTAAATCCTGCTCATCAGATGGACACTCCATCTGATAATTCAGTAAAAACATGGCAACTAGCTCCTTAACGATAGCAGGAGATCTTCGACATTCCTATTATTACAGCTCTGTAAGGGTAAAAAGAAAGGCAGCCTAAGGCCGCCTTTCGAATCAATCCCAGCTCAACGCCCCACCCGATTGATACTCAATCACGCGGGTTTCGAAGAAGTTCTTTTCCTTCTTCAGGTCGATCATCTCGCTCATCCATGGGAAGGGGTTGGTCGCGCCGGGGAACAGCGGTTCCAGGCCGATCTGCTGCATGCGGCGGTTGCAGATGAAGCGCAGGTAGTCCTTGAACATGGAGGCATTCAGGCCCAGTACGCCACGGGGCATGGTGTCTTCGGCGTAGGCGTATTCCAGCTCCACGGCTTGCTGGAACAGCGCGGTCAGGCTTTGCTTGAAGGCGTCGGTCCAGAGGTGGGGGTTCTCGAGCTTGATGGTGTTGATCAGGTCGATACCGAAGTTACAGTGCATCGATTCATCGCGCAGGATGTACTGATACTGCTCGGCAGCGCCGGTCATCTTGTTCTGGCGGCCCAGCGACAGGATTTGCACAAAGCCCACGTAGAAGAACATGCCTTCCATGATGCAGGCGAACACAATCAGCGACTTGAGCAGTTGCTGGTCGGCCTCGGGCGTGCCGGTCTTGAAGTTGGGGTTGGTCAGTGCGTCGATGAACGGGATCAGGAAGTCGTCCTTGTCGCGGATGGACTTGATCTCGTGGTAGGCGTTGAAGATTTCGGCTTCATCCAGGCCCAGGCTTTCTACGATGTACTGGTAGGCGTGGGTGTGGATGGCTTCTTCGAATGCCTGGCGCAGCAGGAACTGGCGGCACTCTGGTGCAGTGATGTGGCGATAGGTGCCCAGCACGATGTTGTTGGCGGCCAGCGAATCGGCGGTCACAAAGAAGCCCAGGTTGCGCTTGACCACGCGGCGTTCGTCTTCGGTCAGGCCGTTGGGGTTCTTCCACAGCTCGATATCGCGCTGCATATTGATTTCCTGCGGCATCCAGTGGTTGGCGCAGGTGGCCAGGTATTTCTCCCAAGCCCATTTGTACTTGAATGGGACGAGCTGATTGACGTCGGTGCCGCCGTTGATGATGCGTTTGTCCACGGCGCTGACACGGCTGGTGGTGTGCGCTTGCACGCTGGCCGTGTTGTAGTCGGCTGCGGCTGGTGCGGCGGCGAACGCATATTGCGGCTGGGCCGGGGCTTGCGGGGCGGCCGGCTTGGCGGCGGGTTGTGCGGGGGTATCGTCCCAAGACAGCATGTCGTTTTCTCCCGATCTCTATCGTTGCTCAATCAATTTCAAATAAGACCGCTCCAGCGCAGGAACGATCAAAAATCTTTGCTACGGAGCGCCCAGCTCCCGTCGGCGTCGCCGAGCAGGGAACCCGGCGCAGCCGGGCGACACCGTCGGGTCGCCTTTCTTTGCTTACTTTCTTTGGCGAAGCAAAGAAAGTAAGGCGGCTGCGGGACGCACTCCCGCTGAAAACACTCGCGGCCTAGCCACTAAACACTTCCGGTTAAGCAAACCAAACAATCAGCTGATTTGCTTAACAGGAAGGGCTCTACCGAACCCTTCTTTCCTACCTTACTGCTTTGTCGGCTCCAGCATCGGGCTTCGTCTTGGATGCGCACAAATGGTGGCAGAGGGACTCCCACACCACCATGCCGTTCAGATCAAGCCCGTGATGCTCCAACATCACGGGCTTTCTCATTTCTGCGACTTCAAAACTACTTACTGACTACTACCACTTAGGCCAGGCGGCCCGCCAAGCCTTGAGCCGGCCCGGCGATGTCGGCATCTGCTGGGCGGCGCGGGCAGCTGCCAGCACCTCGCCCAGCGTCAGCTCGGCTTTCGCCGAGCCTGCCACTGCGTCACTGGCAGGCTTCGCACTACCGACTGCGTCGGCGGTGGTCTCACGACCGCCCGGGATTGTGGCCTCAAAGCTATCCCTCGCGCTCAGCCTGTCATTGACAGACTCTGCACTACCGACTGCGTCAGCGGCGGTCTCACGACCGCCCGGGATTGTGGCTTCGCCGCTATCCCTCACGCTCAGCCTGTCATTGACAGGCTTCGCACTCGGGATTGTCAATGCTGCAAAACTTTGCCGACTCAGCGGCGCCCTCCCCTGCGGCATAGCTAGCGGCAGCTGCCGGGGCTGCGGCGATCTGGCCACCGCCCACGGGCACGGCGTTCAGTTCACCACCACGGCCGGTGGATTTTTCGGCGCTGGATGCCGACAGGGTGCGCAGGTAGTAAGTGGTCTTCAGGCCACGTACCCAGGCCAGGCGGTACAGGTCGTCCATCTTCTTGCCGCTGGCACCGGCCATGTAGATATTCAGGCTTTGTGCCTGGTCTATCCACTTCTGGCGGCGCGAGGCGCATTCCACCAGCCATTGGGCTTCCACTTCAAAGGCGGTGGCGTAGATGTCCTTGAGGTCTTGCGGTACGCGGTCGATGCGGTACAGCGAGCCGTCGAAGTACTTGATGTCGCCTATCATCACGTCGTCCCACAGGCCGCGTTCCTTCAGGTCGTGCACCAGGTGTTCGTTGATCACCGTGAATTCGCCCGAGAGGTTGGATTTCACGAAGATGTTCTGGTAGTTCGGCTCGATCGAGGCCGATACGCCGACGATGTTGGCAATGGTCGCGGTCGGGGCGATGGCCAAGCAGTTGGAGTTGCGCATGCCGTAGGTGGCGATGCGGGCGCGCAGGGTGGCCCAATCCAGGGTTTCGCTGCGATCCATTTCAACATAGCCACCGCGTGCTTCGGCCAGCATGTCGATGCTGTCTTGCGGCAGGATGCCCTTGGACCACAGGCTACCGGCGTAGCTGGGGTACTTGCCGCGCTCTTCGGCCAACTCGGTGCTGGCGTAGTAGGCGTGGTAGGCCACCACTTCCATCGAGCGGTCGGCGAATTCGACTGCGGCGTCCGATGCGTAAGGTACGCGCAGCATGTGCAGGCAATCCTGGAAGCCCATGATGCCCATGCCCACGGGGCGGTGCTTGAGGTTGGAGTTGCGTGCCTTCTTGACCGGGTAGAAGTTGATATCAATCACGTTGTCCAGCATGCGCATGGCGGTGCGGACGGTACGCTTCACCTTGTCGCCATCCAGGCTGAACTGGCCGTCGGCACCCTTCACCATGTGGTTGACCAGGTTCACCGAACCCAGGTTACACACAGCGATTTCGTTGTCGTTGGTGTTCAGTGTGATCTCGGTACACAGGTTGGACGAGTGCACCACACCCACGTGCTGCTGCGGGCTGCGGATATTGCAGGGGTCCTTGAAGGTGAACCAGGGGTGGCCGGTTTCAAACAGCATGGTCAGCATCTTGCGCCACAGCTGCAGGGCCGGGATCTTCTTGTATACGCGCATCTCGCCGCGCTCTGCCTTGGCTTCGTAGCGGACGTAGGCTTCTTCAAAGGCCTTGCCAAACAGTTCATGCAGGTCGGGCACTTCGCTGGGGCTGAACAGCGACCATTCACCGCCTTCAATCACGCGCTTCATGAACAGGTCCGGTATCCAGTTCGCGGTGTTCATGTCGTGGGTGCGGCGGCGGTCATCGCCGGTGTTCTTGCGCAGTTCGAGGAACTCCTCGATATCGGCGTGCCAGGTTTCCAGGTAGGCACACACGGCGCCCTTGCGCTTGCCGCCCTGGTTCACTGCCACGGCGGTGTCGTTCACCACCTTGAGGAAGGGAACAATACCTTGCGACTTGCCGTTGGTGCCCTTGATATGCGAGCCCAGGGCGCGCACCGGGGTCCAGTCGTTGCCCAGGCCGCCGGCAAACTTCGACAGCAGTGCGTTTTCCTTCAGGCCTTCATAGATACCATCGAGGTCATCGGCAATGGTGGTCAGGTAGCAGCTGGAGAGCTGCGAGCGCAGGGTGCCCGAGTTGAACAGGGTCGGGGTCGACGACATGAAGTCGAAGGTCGACAGCACGTTGTAGAACTCGATGGCACGGGCTTCGCGATCAATCTCGCGGATAGCCAGGCCCATGGCCACGCGCATGAAGAAGGCCTGCGGCAGCTCGATACGATGGCCGTGGATATGCAGGAAGTAACGATCGAACAGGGTTTGCAGGCCCAGGTAGTCGAACTGGTAGTCGCGCTCGTACTTCATGGCAGCGCCCAGGCGCGCCAGGTCGAACTGGGCCAGCTCCGGGTCCAGCAGCTCGGCCTCAATACCCTGCTTGATGAACTTGGGGAAATACTCGGCGTAACGGGTCGCCATTTCCTCGTGGGTAACTTCTTCTTCCAGCACTTCGCGGCGCAGGCTGTGCATCAGCAGGCGGGCGGTCACGCGGCTGTAGGCGGGTTCCTTCTCGATCAGCTGGCGGGCGGACAGCACGGCAGACTTGCGTACTTCCTCGGCCGGCACGCCGTCGTACAGGTTCTTCAGGGTCTCGGTAATGATGTGCTCGGGGTCGGTCACCGTCTCGTAGCCCGAACAGGCCGATTGCACAATGGCGCGCAGCTTGGCCACATCCAGCGGCTTGCTCACGCCTTCGTCATTGATATTGATGCCGGCCACTGGGGCATGCTCTGCCTCACCCTTGGCCAGGCGTTCCTGATGCCGGCGCTCGCGGTACAGCACATAGGCACGGGCCACATCGTGCTCGCCCGAGCGCATCAGGGCCAGTTCAACCTGGTCCTGGATATCTTCAATGTGGATGGCGCCGCCTTCAGGCTTGCGGCGCATCAGGGCGTTCACCACCAGGTCGGTCACACGCTGCACCGTCTCGCGCACCGAGGCCGATTGCGCAGCAGCACCACCATGCACAGCCAGGAAGGCCTTGGTCACGGCAACCGAGATCTTCATAGGTTCGAACGGCACGACGGCACCGTTGCGGCGTATGGTTTTGTACTCGGCAACCTGCTGAGCGGCAGTCGAACCCACGCTGTCGTTACCCTGTGGGTACGAGGCGCGTGTGGTGCTGGCGGTATCGGTGGTGGCGTACATGTGAGGACTTCCCCTTTTCTAGGTGTTGATTGCCTACGAGACCCTGGGCGCCATGCGCGCCAAGGCCCCGAGCTGGGTGGGATGTTCAGATGGTGCGTAGGCTGGCAGGAGATGCCTGTTCAGCCCGTCTACCCTGAACGCACACCCTAAAAGTACATTCCGGCAGGCCCGGAATGGGGTGTGCATAATTCTGTGTAGAAAATGTGGAAAACACTATATGTAGTGTTTTTTGACTGCTCTGACTACTAATTCTAGTGATGCGACCCGCCGCAAGCAACAGTTGTTTTTACCACCCCGTAGATACTGGGCCTAACGCAACAGGCCAGCCGCAATCGGCACCAGGGCCGCCGTTTTTGCAGGCCCGATGCCCCCTGGCGGGACTGTGGATAATTCTGGGGACAACTACGGCACGGTGGCAAAACCGGGCAAACAATGCCGCAATCGCAGCATAAAAAAAGCGCCCTTGCCTTGCGCAAGGGCGCTCCTGTTTCGGGGGTGATACGCCGTCAACCAGCGCCAAAAACCCGCTCGCGCAGCTTGTGCAACTGGTCGCGTAGTTCGGCCGCCTTCTCGAACTCCAGGTTCTTGGCCGCCTCCATCATGGATTTTTCTATCTGCTTGAGCTGCTTGGCCAGCGTCTTCTCATCCATATCCTCCAGCAGGATACGGCCCTGGCGTTCCAGCCGCTCGGCGCGGGCGGCATCTTCGTCATACACCCCGTCGATAATGTCCTTGATGCGCTTGACCACGCCCCGTGGGGTGATTCCGTTGGCTTCGTTGAACGCCACCTGCTTGGCCCGCCGCCGCTCGGTCTCGTCGATGGCGCGGCGCATGCTGTCGGTAATCCGGTCGCCATAGAGTATGGCGGTGCCGTTCAGGTTACGGGCGGCACGGCCTATGGTCTGTATCAACGAGCGCTCGCTGCGCAGAAAGCCTTCCTTGTCTGCATCCAGTATGGCTACCAGCGATACCTCGGGAATATCCAGGCCCTCGCGCAGCAAGTTGATGCCGATCAGCACATCAAACTCGCCCAGGCGCAGGTCGCGCAATATCTCCACCCGCTCCACCGTGTCGATATCCGAATGCAGGTAACGCACCTTGATATGGTGCTCGGTAAAGTAATCGGTCAGCTGCTCCGCCATGCGTTTGGTGAGCGTGGTCACCAACACCCGTTCGCCTACGTCGGTGCGCTTGCGTATCTCGCTCATCAGGTCGTCAACCTGGGTGGTGACCGGCCGCACATGGATAACCGGGTCCACCAGGCCGGTAGGACGTACCAGTTGCTCCACCACCTTGCCCTGGTGCTCGGCCTCGTACTTGGCTGGGGTGGCCGAGACAAACACCGTCTGCGGCATCATGGTCTCGAATTCCTCGAACTTGAGCGGCCGGTTGTCCAGCGCGCTGGGCAGGCGGAAGCCATAATCGACCAGATTCTCCTTGCGCGACCTGTCGCCCTTGTACATGGCACCCACCTGGCCGATCAGCACATGCGACTCGTCCAGGAACATCAAGGCGCCTTCGGGCAAGTAGTCGATCAGCGTGGGCGGCGGCGAGCCAGCCGGCTTGCCCGAGAAATGCCGCGAGTAGTTTTCAATGCCCTTGCAAAAGCCCATCTCCTGCAGCATTTCCAGGTCGAACTTGGTCCGCTGGTCCAGCCGCTGCGCCTCTACCAGCTTATGTTCCTTGTGATAGAACTCCAGCCGGGTACGCAGCTCTTCCTTGATGGTCTCGATGGCGCGCAGCACTGTGGCGCGCGGGGTGACATAGTGGCTGGAGGGGAACACGGTAAAACGCCCCACCCGTTGCTTGATATGGCCGGTCAGCGGGTCGAACAGCTGTATCTGCTCAATCTCGTCGTCAAACATGCCGATACGCACTGCCAGATCGGCATTTTCGGCGGGAAACACATCAATCACATCGCCGCGCACCCTAAAGGTACCGCGACCAAAGTCGATCTCATTGCGCTCATACTGCATCTGCACCAGGCGGGTCACTAATTCGGGCTGGGGCATTTTCTCCCCTTCCCGCACGTGCAGAATCATCTTGTGATAGTCGCTGGGGTCGCCAATACCGTAGATAGCCGATACGGTGGCCACGATGATGCAATCGGGCCGCTCCAGAATGGCCTTGGTGGCCGACAGGCGCATCTGCTCGATATGCTCGTTGATCTGCGAATCCTTCTCGATGAACAGATCACGGCTGGGCACATAGGCCTCGGGCTGGTAGTAATCGTAATAAGAGACGAAATACTCCACCGCGTTCTCGGGAAAGAACTCCCGGAACTCGGCATACAGCTGCGCCGCCAGAGTCTTGTTAGGTGCCATCACGATGGCCGGCCGGCCGGTGCGGGCAATCACATTGGCCATGGTGTAGGTCTTGCCCGACCCCGTCACCCCCAACAGCGTCTGAAAACGCAAGCCATCCTCCAGCCCCTCGACCAAGCCATCAATCGCAGAGGGCTGGTCGCCAGCAGGCGGAAAAGGCTGATGCAGGCGGTAAGGGCTATCGGGAAAAGTGACGATCATGGTGGCCTTTTGCAGAACCTGATTGAGAACCTATTAGATAAGGGCGGATAAAACACCGCCCGGACAAACAAGGGGGCAGCCTTTCTACCAACGCCAGCGATTGTAGCGCCACACAAGGCAAACCGGACGGAAGCAACAGAATCGGCTAAAGTATTTACACCATCCTTGCATCAGACTCGTCATGTCCGAACCCCAAGTACCCAAGCCGGATTGGTCTTACGCAGAAGCGCTGCTCGACCGCTTTGGGGATGCGGTATTGGTATTCGACAAGGAACTGGTCTGCCGCTTTGCCAATACAGCCGCCGCCGAAATGCTGGGCCGGCAGATGCAGGACGTGCTGGAACAACACGCCATGCAGCTCTACCCCAGCGAGCATGCAGACAAGTTCAACAAAGCCCTGGAGGCCGCGCTGGGTGGCCAGGTCACCCGCAATCGCGGCTGGCGGGATATCCCATCGCAAGGCCACCGCTGTCTTGATTTCCGCTTCGAGCCCTGCCTCACCGCCGATGGCCATATCGCCGGCGCCATGCACAGCGCACGCGACATCACCGAAATGGCCGAGGTAGAAGAGCGCGCCCGGCTCTCGGTCATGATGTTCGAGCACACCACCGAAGGCCTGATGATACTGGGTGCGGACAAGCGCATCCGGCTGGTCAACCCCGCTTTTACCGAGCTGACCGGCTTTAGCGCCGACGATGTGCTGAACGAACAACCCGAACACCTCACACCATCCGGCCAGGACGAGGCCAACCCCTATCCCGATATCTGGCACGCGCTGGAATACGACAATGCCTGGCAGGGCGAGGTAATCTACCGCCGCCGCGACGGCAGACTCATGCCCACCTGGCAGACCGTAGTGCGCGTGCGCGATGCCGCCGGCGAGGTAGAGCATTATCTGGCGATTTTCACCGACCTGACCGAACGCCAGCGTTTTGAGCAGCAACTGGAACGGCTGGTCTATTACGATGTGCTCACCAGCCTGCCCAACCGCGCGCTGCTGTCCGACCGCATCGCCCAGGCCATGTCGCGGGCCGAGCGCATGGGCAGCCATATGGCCCTGCTGTTTATCGATCTGGACCGCTTCAAGGCCATCAACGACACCCTGGGCAATCACCAGGGCGACCAGTTGCTTCGAGCGGTGGCCCAGCGCCTGCGCGATGTCGCCAATATAGAGATGACAGTCTGCCGCTATGGCGCGGACCAGTTCCTGCTGCTTTACCCCGAGCTGGATACGCCCGACCAGGCCTCTACACTGTGCGGCCGCCTATTGCTGGCCCTGGCATCCCCGCACCAGGTCGGCTCGCAAAGCCTGACCATCACCGGCAGCATAGGGGTGGCGGTCTACCCCGACGATGGTATCGAGCGCGAGACGCTGATCCAGCACGCCGAAACCGCCATGCAGGCAGCAAAGAAGGCCGGCCGCAACACCTTCCGATTCTTTACCCAGGACATGAACCAGCGCAGCGCCGAATTCCTGCTGCTGGACAACCATCTGCGCCAGGCCCTGGTCAATAAGGAATTCCTGCTCTACTACCAGCCGCAAATCGATATCAAGACCCGCGAAGTCATCGGCATGGAAGCCCTGATGCGCTGGCGCCACCCCGATCTGGGCCTGGTTCCACCCAACCGTTTTATCCCTGCGGCCGAAGAAACCGGCCTGATCGTGCCCATGGGCGAGTGGGTACTGCACGAGGCCTGCCGGCAGAACAAGGCCTGGCAGTTGGCCGGGCTGCTGCACGCCCCGGTTGCCGTCAACGTCTCTGCCCGCCAGTTTGCCGAGCAACTGGAAGACGTCACCACCAAAGCCCTGCAGGATGCCGGCCTGGCACCCGAATGGCTGGAGCTGGAGGTGACCGAAAGTACCCTGATGGACGATGTAAACGAAGCCATCCTCACCCTGGGCGCGTTGAAGCGCATGGGCGTGCGGCTGTCCATCGACGACTTTGGCACGGGTTACTCCTCGCTCAACTACCTCAAGCGCTTCCCCCTCGACAAGCTCAAGGTCGACCGCTCTTTTGTCATCGACATACTGGACGACCCAGACGACGCCGCCATTGCAGGCGCCGTGGTCAGCCTGGCCAAGAACCTGCGGCTCAAGGTCATTGCCGAAGGCGTGGAAACCGCCGAGCAGCTGGATTTCCTGGAGCAACTGGGCTGCGACGAAATGCAGGGCTTTCTGGTCGCCCCGCCCATCCCCGCCGACAAGGTGCCGGAGTTCCTGGCGCAGTGGCGCAAAAAGCCAGTTTGATCCTTAGAGCCTGTTCAAAGTCTTTTCGCCGCGTCGTTCGCAACCTTGCCGGATGAAGGGCAAGGTGCAAGCCGCGCAGCGGTACCGGTTCCGGTATCGGTACCGTCAGCGGCTTGCAACGCCGCCCTTCGCCGGCAAGGCTGCGAACCCGGAGGGCCGGCGCGCGGCGAAAAGACTTTGAACAGGCTCTTAGCAAACCAACCAGCAAATAGCCCGGCATCAAACCGGGCTATTGGTATCCATCAGCAAGGCCGTCTATCGCTAACTCTGCACCTGCACCCGCTTGCCCTGCACATTGCGCTCTGCCGGTTTGCCCTGCACCCGTATCTCGCCCGGCCCATCAGATTGCGCCTCCAGCCGGTTGCGCACATCCGCGCTGATATCGCCCGACCCCGTGCTCTGCAGCTTGGCATTCTGTGCCACCAAGCGGCTCAAACCCGCCTCGCCGGGGCCATCCACCTGCAGCAGCAGATCGCGGACACTACCTACAGCTTGCAGGTCGCCCGAACCGGACATCTGCGCGTGAAAGCGCTCAGCCGCTACGGTACCCAGCATCACATCACCCGGGCCGTGCATCTCCAGCTCCACATCCTGCATGGATAGCGCACCGGCATTCAGATCGCCACTACCGGTGAGGGCAATCTTGATGTTGCTGGCCTGGCCCACCAGCCGTATATCGCCGGGGCCGCTACCATCCACCTTGACCGTACCGCCGCTGATGCCATCCACCGCCACACTACCACTGCCGCTGCTCTGCACCAGCAATCCGGCCACCTTGCCTCGCACCGATGCGCTGCCTGGGCCATCCAGGCGCAGCTCCGCCGGGCCTTCCAGGCCAGCCAACATCAGATCGCCCGAGCCCGATACGGTCGCTTGCAGGCTGCTGGCCCGCCCCCGCAAGGTCACATCGCCGGGGCCGGATTGATCCAGCACCACGCGGCCGGCTTCCAGCCTGTCCAGCACCAGATCGCCCGAGCCGCTGACATTGCCATCCAGCTCGGCCACCTTGCCCTCCAGCCGGGTATCGCCAGGGCCAGATGCCTCCAGCTCAAAGCGTTGCGCATCCAGGCCCTGCACCACAATATCGCCAGAGCCGCTGCTGTTGATACGCGCCAGGGCAGGCAATACCAGATTGACCTTCAACGGCCGCGTGCTAGAGAAATTGCCGTTGGTGCGTATCACCAACGCGTCGCCCACCTGTTCCGTCACGATGAACTTGAGCAGATTCTCATCGCCCTCCAGTGTCATGCTGGCAGCACTGCCCGCCACCACACGCACATTCACCTCTATCGGCCCGCGCAGCTCTACACCTTGCACAGCAGCCAGCGGACGGGTCTCGGTCACCAGCTTGCCATTGCCTTTCACACCGCCCCAACCACCCACCGAGACATGCCACTTGCCGCCACCCTCTGTGGCTTCATCGCCATTCACATGCACGGTACACGCCATCATGGGCAGGCACAGCATCAACCAGAGTCCGTTTTTCATCGCGCACCTCATCATTAAACATACTTATTGGTATGTTATATGAAAATCGCCGGTTAGCCAGCACCGCATTACCTTCTGGGCATGGCGATGCGATGAATACAACAGACCGCACCCGGCATAGTCCCAGCAACAAAAAAGCCAGCCCCTCTAGGGCTGGCTTCATGTTGTGCCAGATACAGCATGCTGCCGCCTACTCTGCGGCCAGCCTCGCGTTCTCGCCACTTAGTTGCTGCTTGGCCGGCTTGCCCCAGATCGTGATATCGCCCGAGCCCATGGCATTGGCAATCACCGAAGCAACGGCATGGACCCGCATATCACCCGAACCCATCAGATCCAGCTTGGCCTCCTGGCTTTGCAGCCCTTGCAAGTCCAATTCACCCGAGCCCATCACATTGCCTTCCAGCATCTTGGCAAGCCCACTGGCCTCCACCCCGCCGGAACCCTTGATCGCCGCCTCGAACCTGTCCACCTCGATACGGCCAAGCTTGGCCTCGCCCGAGCCCAGCACGTCTATCTTCACGTCGGTAGGCAACAGCCCATCGCCAACCAAGTCGCCTGAGCCCACCATGCGCACCGTCAACTTGCCCAGCTTGCCACTCAGGCTGGTCTCGCCCGATCCGGTCGACTCCACCAGCAGGTCGCCGCCAGCCAGACCACGCACCGCCACGCTACCCGAACCAGTATTCTCCAGGCTCGCCAGGGCCGGGGTAACAATGCTCACCTTCAGCCCGCGGTCGGTAGAGAAAGCCCCCTCAGTCTTGATGATCAGCTTGTCGCCCACCTGCTCGGTCACCACCAGCTTGACCAGATTCTCATCGCCCTCCACCACCATGCTGGGTGTATCGCCGATACGGATTTCCACATCCATGCTGCCCGTAGACTGCACGGTTTTTACGGCCGCAAGGGTGCGACTTTCCTTGGTGACCACACCATTACCCTTGATCCCACCCACGCCACCGATAGAGACGTGTACCTTGCGGATATCACCTGTCTTCTCATCGTTGTCGACATTGATGCTGCAAGCCGCCAGCGGCACGCAAAGTGCCAGTAACAAGCCGTATTTCATTGCTCATCTCCTCTCAGGTAAACATTCTTATTGGTATGTTATATCCATTACCCCGGAAATGCACGCCCTCCTGTCGGGCCGCAGCCTAGCGCCGCTAACAAAACCCAGCGTAGCGGTTCTGGCTAGGCGTACGTACGCTGGCGCGCGCAGCAGACAGTACGTGGGTACGGCAAGCTCGCACAATAACGCCAGAAGGGTTTTGTTAGAGGCGCTTAGTCTTCGCCCTTGTTGTTGAGCGCCGCATCCACCACGGCACGGCTCAGGTGTGGCGCAAAGCGCTCGATAAAGGAATAGGTATAGCCGCGCAGGTAGGCATCACGGCGTATGCCGATATGGGTGGTGGAAGGCTCGAACAGGTGCGAGGCATCGATGGCAAACAGGCCGACATCGCGTTTCACGTCAAATGCCATACTGGCCACGATGCCTATGCCCAGGCCCAGGCCCACATAGGTCTTGATCACATCGGTATCGATGGCGGTCAGCACCACGTTAGGCGCCAGCCCGCACGATTCAAATGCGCGATTGATCTTGGAGCGGCCGGTAAAGGCAAAGTCGTAGGTAATGATGGGGTACTTGGCCACATCCTCTATGCGCAACTGCCCTTTCAGATCCAGCAAGGGGTGGTTGTCCGGCACGATGATGCTGCGGTTCCAGCTGTAACAATCAAGCATGGCCAACTCAGGGAACTGGTCTATCCCCTCGGTCGCAATGGCGATATCGGCCGAACCATCCATCACGAACTCGCAGATCTGGGTCGGGCTGCCCTGCTTGATCGAGAGCTTGACCCCGGGGTAGCGCTGCATGAAGTCATGTATGGTCGGCGGCAGGGCATAACGTGCCTGGGTGTGCGTGGTGGCCACCACCAGCCCGCCCTCCTGCTCGTTGACAAACTCCTCAGCCACCCGCTTCAGGTTCTTGGCTTCGCGCAGGATACGCTCGGATATCTTCAGTATCTCCTTGCCCGGTGCGGTCACATCCACCACCCGCTTGCCGTTGCGCACAAACACCTGCACCCCCAGCTCATCTTCCAGCAGGCGTATCTGCTTCGATATACCCGGCTGAGAGGTATGCAAGGCCTCGGCCGCATCCGATACATTCAGGCCCTGCTTGGCCACTTCCACGAGATAACGCAGTTGCTGAAGCTTCATGTGCCACCCTGACTCTGCGCACTGCCCAGCCAGGCTGCCGGGCAACGCTAAATTGAAATAACCGAGTTGTATAAAATCTTAACACATGAGTCTTTAATGATTATTAGGCTGTAGGGCTAGCATGGCAGGCTTTCCCCCAGACTGTCTGTATGGATCTCGCCTATATCATCGCTGGCCTTGCCGTGGGTTTCATCGTCGGCCTTACTGGCGTGGGCGGCGGCTCGCTGATGACGCCCGTACTGCTCTGGTTCGGCATCAATCCCGCCACCGCCGTCGGCACCGATCTGCTGTATGCCGCCTTCACCAAGTGCGGCGGCGTTATCGTGCACCAGCGCGCTGGCAATATAGACTGGAAGGTCAACGGCTGGCTCACCGCAGGCAGTGTCCCGGCCGCTTTGCTTACCGTCCTGGTGCTGCATGTCTGGCATCCCGATGTCACCACCCTCAATGCCCTGATCAAACACGCCCTCGGCATTGCCCTGTTGCTCACGGCCCTCGCCATCCTGTTCAAGACACGCCTGCTGGCGCTGACCCGTGGCAAACAAGCAACATCCACCGACGGCAAGCCCTCACTCCCCCTCAAGACATTCATGGTCGGCGTGCTGCTGGGCGTGCTGGTGACCCTGACTTCCATCGGCGCAGGCGCCATCGGCACCATCGCGCTATTCCTGCTATTCCCGCTGATCCCCACTGCCCGCTTGGTGGGCACCGAGATCGCCCACGCCGTGCCATTAACGCTGATCGCCGGCCTGGGCCACGCCGGCCTCGGCCACGTAGACTGGTTGCTGCTGGCCAACCTGCTGTGCGGCTCGCTGCCCGGCATCTGGGTGGGCAGCCACCTGACCGGCCGCGTGCCCGACGGCGCCCTGCGCCCGGCATTGGCCCTGATGCTCGCCCTGGTCGGCCTCAAGCTGGTCTGGTAGATAACCCCCCCATGAGCGCCCGCAGAGGCGCCAACATCGTCATGGACACCCGAAACCATGGAAACCGTACTGAGCCCCGAACTCCAGGCCAAACTGGCCCACACCCTGACCTTGCTGCAACAGGTAGCGCGTGAACACGCACCCGCCGTCTTCGCCAACTCGCTGGGCGCCGAAGACATGGTGCTGACCGACCTGATCGCCCGGCACCAGCTGGACATCAGCATCTTCAGCCTGGACACCGGCCGCCTGCCAGCCGAAACCTACGAGCTGATGCAGCACACGGCCGAGGCCTATCCCGACACCCGCGTGCTGGTCTACTTCCCGCGCGCCGAGTCGGTCGAGAAATATGTCAATGAGCAAGGCATCAACGCCTTCTATCAATCCATCGAAGCGCGCAAGGCCTGCTGCCGCATCCGCAAGCTGGAACCCCTGGCCCGCGCCCTGGCCGGCAAGCAGGCCTGGGTCACCGGCCTGCGCCGCGAGCAATCGACCACCCGCACCGATATGGCCGAGCAGGAATGGGACGAGGCCAACGGCCTCACCAAGTTCAACCCGCTGCTGGAATGGACCGAGAAAGAAGTGTGGGCCTATATCAAAGCCTATCAGGTGCCCTACAACGCCCTGCACGACCGCCACTACCCCAGCATAGGCTGCGCCCCCTGCACCCGCGCCATCGCCGCCGGCGAGGATGTCCGCGCCGGCCGCTGGTGGTGGGAGAATCCCGAGAACAAGGAGTGCGGCCTGCACGCCAAAACCAGCGCGCTACCGACCCGATAAAAAACTTGCGTACAGGTGATTGCATAGCCAAGGCCGCTACGGCATAATGCGCGGCTTCGCGGAAAGGTGGATGAGTGGTTTAAGTCGCACGCCTGGAAAGCGTGTATAGGTTAATAGCCTATCGGGGGTTCGAATCCCCCCCTTTCCGCCACGAAATGCAAAGGCCCTGATCATTGATCAGGGCCTTTTCTATTTTCACCACGGTACATTGCAGATTCAGCCTCCCGCCCCAGTGGGGCTACACGCTAATAGCTGCTCAGCACTGAAAACCTGGGCGTTTCACCTGCTTGATGGAATTAAAGTCCACTGCGCCCGACCTACCTGTGCTTTCGCGGGTCGTGCACCATGAGAACAAGCGCACGGAAAGTGCGTTCGCTTGGATTCACTACACAAGCGTCGTTATCGCGAGTGCAGCAGCCGCAAGAAGCGATCCTGGCGGAAATCTTCTGGATACGTATCCAAGGTGTGTAAACGCACTCGAAAAACATACTCCCCTTCGATGGGCTTCCCCGCAAGCTCTTGCGGAATGAAGGACCAGCCCTCCAACGACGCCTTGGCAAAACGACGCACACTCTCCGGCATGCCTGGCAATGCCCTGACCTCGATCAGACGGCATTTGCCATCGATACCAACGGTGCAGGCAGCCTCCACAGCCCCCTCCCAGCCACCCGATCGGGCGATGTCATCAGGATAGCTCGCGGCGTAGCGCTTGGTCGGTATTGGGCTCATCGAGAGTCCCGCCATTCGTACTTGTCCGCCACCATCGGCACTAGGGGTGACAAGAAAATCAAGCCGAACGCCGCTTCGAAGCGTTGCAGGCATGCCATCGGCCTCTGCGGGTGGCACCTTGGTCTTGGCTACCCGCGCCTTGACGTTGTCAGCGAATGCAAGGGGATATTTCTCCTCATCCACTAACGAATACTGAAGAGGATGGCCATCAGTGCCATAGAGAACATTGGCCCAAACCTCAACGTAGTAAGGTTCCTTATTGGCGTAGCTGGGTACAGCTGCCAAAGCGATCAAGGCGCTGGCGATAATTCGGATATAAGACATGGTCTTGCTTGATAAACGGATATGGAGGTAAACCGACGAAGATAAACATGTGTGCTCAAAGCACGCGTGCCACTGGCGAGGAGTGAGTGGACGGATAAGGTGTACGACGAGACGACGGCTTCAGACCATCACGCCGAAGGGCTGATCATACTATACCGGCGCCTCGCCCAAGAAGGACGGCGCCCCCCCCTTCAGGCGTCCATGGCATGCGCTATAGGGCCGGCCGAGATAAGCCCAGAGCTATCGGGCGGCGCATCGCGCACAGCCCAAAACCTCAGCCATGCCGCACGTGCACCATCTCAATGCTGCAAGCCTATGCAGCCCGACACCAGCTGCTTGATGGCCGCCAGGTCCAGCACTTCGATCTGCTTGCCCTGCACCTTGATCCAGCCATCCTGCTGGAAGCGTGAAAAGGTACGGCTCACCGTCTCCAGCTTCATGCCCAGATAGCTACCTATCTCTTCGCGGGTCATGCGCAAGACAAACTGGCGCGAGGAGAAGCCGCGTGCCGCCATACGCTGCGACAGGTTCAGCAGAAACACCGCCAGGCGCTCTTCTGCCCGCATATTGCCCAGCAACAGCATGGCGCCCTGGTCGCGGATGATTTCGCGGCTCATCAATTTATACAGGTGCCGGTTGAGTGCCGGTATCTCCAGTGCCAGGTTCTCGAGGCGGTGATAGGGCAGCTCGCAGACCTCGCAGTCCTCCAGCGCAATGGCGGTGCAGCCGTGCTGGTCCGTCCCGAAGGCATCCAGCCCCATCAGTTCGCCGGCCATATGAAAGCCTGTCACCTGCTCGCGCCCGTCCTCCGATACCACCACGGTCTTGAAGAAGCCGGTGCGCACTGCATACAGCGAGCGAAAGGCGTCGCCCAGGCGGAACAGTGCCTCACCGCGCCGTACCGGCATGCGCTGGTTGATAGCATCGTCCAGCTGCACCATTTCCTCCTGCGCCAGGCCTAGCGGCAGGCACAGCTCCTGCAGGCTGCAGGTCGAACACACGGCTTTAAGGGCATGGACGGGAATGATTTCGCGGGCAGCGGACATGATTGGTGCTTGATGAAGGTCAATACGATTAGTCTGCCTGCTACTTACAGTGTCAGCAACCAAGACCTACGCTGGCGCTACCCAATGACTGCCCCCGCCATACCCGATACGACCCCGCTGGAGATCGATCTGCCGCTGCTGCAGCGCCATGACGATGTGACGCGCTATGGCATCTATCCAACCGCCGATCGCTTCTCTGAAGATTTCGACGAAGACCGCTACCGCCATGCGTTGGCGACGCACGCACTGGGTGGCCTTCGCCCCCTGTCGCTGTATGTCCATCTGCCGTTCTGTGTATCGGCCTGTTACTACTGTGCCAGCCACAAGGTCATCACCGCCGATCACAACCAGGCCGATACCTATCTGGACTATCTCGAACGGGAAATCGCCCTGCAAGGCACGGCCTATGGTGCGACACCCAAGGTCACCCAACTGCACCTGGGTGGTGGCACCCCAACCTTTCTGCAGGATGCGCAGCTAAGCCGCCTGCTGGCTGCCCTCCAGCGGTATTTCCCGCTGGCTGCTGGCGCTGAATGCTCGGTCGAGATCGACCCCAGGCATATCGGGCCGCAAAGCCTGCAATTGCTTGCCAGCCATGGCTTCAGCCACCTTAGTATCAGCCTCCAGGATCTCTCCCCCGATGTGCAGCTCGCCGTCAATCGCATGCAGCCCGCGTCCCTGACCGCCGCCGCCATCGCGCAAGGCCGCGCCCTGGGCTACCGCACCATCCATATCGATCTGCTCTATGGCCTGCCAAGGCAGACCCCGGCCAGCATGGCCGACACCCTGGCCCAAGTGCTAATGTGGCGACCTGATCGCGTCTCGCTCAACCGCTACAACCACCAGCCTGATCGCTTCAAGACACAGCGCCATATTGACGCCGCCACCCTGCCGACAGCAGACGACAGGCTGGCAATGCTGCAGCAGGCCATCACCCAGTTGCAGGGCGCGGGCTATGTCCATCTTGGCCTGGAGCAGTTTGCCCTGCCCCAAGACGAACTCGCCGTCGCCATGCGCCAGGGGCGGCTGCATAGAAACTTCCAAGGCTATACCACCCAGGCAGAGTGCGATCTGATCGGGCTGGGTGTTTCGGCCATAGGCAAGGTCGGCGCTTGCTACGCCCAGAACCATAGGGTGCTGGAGGACTACTATGATGCGCTGGCACACCACCACCTGCCCATCGCCCGCGGCATGACACTGGCTGCCGACGATCTGCTCCGCCGTAGCATCATCCAGTCGCTGCTATGCCAATCCGAAGTGGCCTTTGAGCCACTGGAGAGCCGTTGGCTGATCGACTTCCACCATTATTTCGCCTACGAGCTTGAACAATTGCAGCAACTCGCCAGCCAAGGCTTGCTGAAACTCCATCGCCAAGGGCTTGAGATCACACCCAAGGGTCGCTGGCTGACCCGCAGCATCGCCATGGTGTTTGACCGTCATCTGCGCGAGGCCCGCAACAGCGCCCGGTTTTCAAGCCTGATATAACAAACACCGACAGAGTACCAACGTCACCCCCTGTGGAGGCCACCCATGTACAAACGTATTCTGGTACCCCTAGACGGCAGCGCTACCGCCACCCGCGGCTTGGAAGAAGCCATCCGGCTTGCGCACGCCTTGCGTGCCAAACTGCATCTCTTCCATGTCGTCGATCTGCACCTGGTCTACATGGACTACAGCGGCACCGCCGAATTGACCGACTATGTCCATGCCCTGCGTGAAGCAGGCCAGGCGCTGCTGCACAAAGCACAGGCCCTGGCCGCCAGGCAGGATGTATCTGCCGAGGTACACACCGAAGAATGCCGCACCGCCGAAACCATCAACCTGATCTTGCAGGAGGCCCGCCGCACCCATGCCGACCTGCTGGTCATTGGCACGCATGGGCTGCGGGGTTTCCAGCGGCTGGTCATGGGCAGCACGGCAGAAGGGGTGGCCAGGCTATCGCCTGTGCCGGTGCTGCTGGTTCGTGGTCAGTCTGCTTAGAGCCTGCAAAGGGCCCAACACGATCTGGCCATGCTCGTGCATAAAACACTAGACGACCGGTCTAATTGAGCTTAGACTGCGCACCATGTTGAATCGAGACTTTGACGACACCCGCGAACACCTGCTTGCTACTGGCGAGGGCATCATGCTGGGCAAGGGGTTTGCCGCCGTCGGCCTGGCCGAGATATTGGGTCAGGCGGGCGTACCCAAGGGCTCGTTCTATCACTACTTTGGCTCCAAGGAAGGTTACGGCGTCGCCTTGCTGTCGCGTTTCTTCAGCCGCTACCACGCCATCCTCGATGAAATCGTTGCCAACCCGCAGTTGAATGGCCGTGCCAAGCTGGACGCCTACTTCGCCGGCTGGTGCAGCGTATCCTGCGAGAACAGCGGTAATTCGCGCTGCCTGGTCGTCAAGCTGACCGGCGAGGTCAGCGACCTGTCCGATGATATGCGCAGGCAGATGCAGCAAGGCATTGCCGGCATAATCGAGCGGGTGACCACCTTTATTGTTATCGGCCGTGCCGATAAATCCCTGCCACCCGGCATGCCGGCAGAGACACTGGCCGCTGCCTTGTACCAGCTCTGGCTGGGCGCCGCGCTGGTCACCAAGGTCCAGCATGGCAGCGCCGCGCTCGATGCCGCCCGTGCCGCCACCGAACGTATGCTCAGTACCTGATTCATCGCACCTCCGTAGTAAGTATCCGGCCCGCAAGGCCGGTTTATTTGGCACAAACACTAGACGACCGGTCTACTCAAAAGGAAACGCATCATGGGAATCGACAAACTGCTTACCCCGCATATCGTTGGCAAGACCACCCTCCCCAACCGTGTCTGGATGGCCCCGCTGACACGCTCGCGTGCCGCCCAGCCAGGCGATCTGCCGGCTGAACTGAATGCCATCTACTATAGCCAGCGCGCCAATGCCGGCCTGATCGTGACCGAGGCCACGCAAATCTCGCAGCAGGGCCAGGGCTATGCCTGGACGCCCGGCATCTATACCGACGAGCAGGAAGCCGGCTGGGCACAGGTGGTCAACCGGGTGCATGCTGCCGGCGGCCATATCTCCCTGCAGCTCTGGCATGTAGGCCGTATCTCCCACCACCTGCTGCAGGCCGATGGCCAGGCCCCGGTCGCCCCTTCCGCCATCCAGGCCCAAGGCGCCAAGAGCTTTGTGGTGCTGCCTGATGGCACGCCCAGCAACGAACCCACCGACCTGCCGAGGGCGCTGGAGTTGGCTGAGCTGCCCGGCATTGTTGCCGCCTATGTGGCGGGCGCCCGCCGCGCAGTCCGCGCCGGCTTTGACTTTGTCGAAATCCACAGCGCCAACGGCTACCTGCTGAACCAGTTTTTGGATGCCCGCGCCAATCAGCGCACCGATCAATACGGCGGCAGTATCGAAAATCGTGCCCGCTTTGTGCTGGAGGTCGTGGATGCCATCGTTGCCGCCATCGGCGCCGACAAGGTGGGCATACGCCTGTCGCCCAATGGCGTGTTTGGCGATATGTCGCCCATCGAAGGCGAAGCTATGGCCATCTACCTGGCCCAGCAACTGCAGCAGCGGCAATTGGCCTATCTGCATATAGCCGAACCCGACTGGGCCGGCGGCGAGGCACTGACCGACACCTTCCGCCAGCAGCTACGGGCAGCCTTCAAAGGCACGCTGGTGTTCTGCGGCAGCTATACCGCCGAACGTGCCGAGGCCCTGATACAAGCAGGCACCGCCGATGCCATTGCCTTTGGCCGCCCCTATATCGCCAACCCGGATCTGGTCCGCCGCTTTGCCCTGGGTGCCGAGCTGAATCAGCTGGACCCCGCCACCTTGTATGGTGGCGCCGAGCAAGGCTATACCGACTACCCTGCTCTGGCGGGCTAGCATCAAGCCAGTTTAACCCGCAGCGCTCTGCCGAACTGCCCCTTTCCTATCGGCGAGGGGCTTTCTCTTGCTGGCGATTGGCCAAAACCGCCACCCGCCACACCCACCTACAGAAACATCCCGCCGGACGCCTCTATGCGCTGCCCATTGATCCAGCCGCAGTCATCAGACAGCAGGGCTGCCATCACATGGCCTATGTCATCGGGCATGCCAACCCGCCCCAACGCTGTCTGGCCGGCGATAAACCCGTTCACCTCGCGGTTGTCACGCACCAGGCCGCCACCAAAATCCGTCTCTATGGCGCCCGGCGCCACCACATTCACGCTGATACGGCGTGCACCCAATTCCTTGGCTAGGTAGCGTGTCAACACTTCCACGGCCCCCTTCATCGCGGCGTAGGCGGCATAGCCTGGCAAGGCAAAGCGCGTCAGCCCGGTCGATACATTCAGGATACGGCCGCCATCGGCCATCAGGGGCAGCAGCGCCTGCGTCAGAAAGAACACGCCCTTGAGCTGTATGTTCATCAACTGGTCAAACTGCGCCTCTGTCGTTTCGGCAATACCCGCATGGATACCAATACCCGCATTGTTGAGCAGGTAATCAAAATCCGCCCGGCCCCAATGCTCGCCCAAGGCAGCGGCCAGGCGCTGTGCAAACCCAGTGAAACTGCCACTGTCCGCCACATCCAGCGGCAGGGCCACAGCCTGCCCTCCCAGGCGGGCAATCTCGGCCACCACCGCCTGTGCCTCGTCGGCCTGGCGGCGATAGGTCAGGATCACGCCCACACCCGTCGCCGCCAACTTGAGTGCTGCATTCCGGCCCAGGCCACGGCTACCACCGGTTACCACTGCGATCTTCCTGCTCATTTGCTCTGCTCCTTCAAAGGGTTGACTGGCAGGCATGCAGCCATGCCTGTAGGGTGATTGCAGTCTATTGCCACCACTCAACCCCATAAACCAGCCAGAAGCGATTAGACTGATCGTAGAAAGCGAACAATCAAGGCAAGCCATGGATCAGCTCCACGCCATGCAGGTCTACCTGCGGGTGGCCGAACTCGCCAGTTTCACCCAGGCGGCCGACAGCATGGGCCTGCCCAAGGCCAGCATCTCGTCCGCCGTGCAACAGCTTGAAAACCAGCTGGGCACCCGCCTGCTGCACCGCACCACCCGCAAGGTGCAGATGACCCCGGACGGCCAAGCCTATTACGAGCGCTGCCGCGATCTGCTGGCCGATATGGATGAGCTGCAAAGCATGTTCCAGCTTGGTCAGGGCGGTCTTTCGGGCAGGCTCCGGGTCGACATGTCCAGCGGCATCGCCCGGCACATCGTGGTGCCGCGCCTGCCCGAATTCCTGCAAGCCCACCCACAGCTGGATATCGAGCTCAGCAGCACCGATCGTCGGGTCGATCTGGTGCGTGAGGGATTCGACTGCGTCCTGCGGATAGGTACGCTGGTCGACTCCAGCCTCATCGCCCGCCCATTGGGACATCTACGCCTGCTCAATTGCGTCAGCAGCAGCTATCTGGCCCGCCACGGCCAGCCGCAGCAGTTGCATGAGCTGGCCCAGCACCAGTTGATCCACTACCTGCCCACCCTGGGTGCCAAGGCAACGGGCTTCGAGTACATCGATCCCGCCAGCGGAGAAAACCGCTTCCTGCCCATGCCAGGCAAGATCTCAGTGAACAATGCCGATGCCTATCTGGCGGCCTGCCTGGCAGGCCTGGGCCTGGTTCAGATACCCGAGATCGGCATCCGCGATCATCTTGCGGCTGGCAGCCTGGTCGAGGTCATGCCGCAATATCGGGCCTCCCCCATGCCTGTCTCCCTGCTCTATGCTCACCGCCGCCAGCTACCCAAGCGGGTACAGGCCTTCATGACTTGGTTGGCCGCCATCCTGCAGCCTTACCTCGATAAACCATCCACGCCCGCAGATACCCTGCGCCGATAGATCAGCAGCGCTCACTCCAGGCAGCAACCATGCATACCCACACCCTTCACGTATTCGACACCCTGCCTGCAGCCCCCACAGCCCAGGTTGACCAAGGGCTGGACCTGGCCAACAGCGCTGCCGCCCCGTTGCAGGATGTACGCCCGCTGGCCTGCTTTGCGCAATCGGCCGATCAGGCTACCGTGGGTGGCGCCGTGGGTCGGACCTGGGGGCACTGCTGCGAGCTGCAACAGCTTTGGGTTGATCCGGCGCAGCGCCAACAGGGCATCGCCAGCGCCTTGCTGGCCTTATTCGAGGCCCATGCCCGCCAGCGCGGTTGCCGGCTGTGCTATCTGGAAACCTTCAGCTTCCAGGCACCCGGCTTCTACCAGAAGCACGGCTATCAGGTGCAGGCCGAGCTGGCGGGGTTTCCCGATGGCATCGTCAAGTATCTGATGAGCAAGGTGCTGCTTGCCCCCTAGCAAGGGAGCGCCCGTGATGGACTCAAGTCATGAATGGGTGATTTGCGGGGTGCAAGCGCCAGGGCAATCCTGGCACTGGCCATCCGTGCCGCGTGGACCCGCTGGCTCTTAGCGTGCACGTTGTTGCTGCCGATAGTCCCAGGGAGCCTGCGCACCGGCGCGGCCCCACAGACCGCTACCCTGCTGCCGCGCCATCAACTGGGCAGCCTGGTATCGCTCATAAGCCAGCGCAGCCTGCTTGCCACGGGCGTACTGCTCGTAATGCCATGCGTGGCCTGCCTGCACCTGGGCCAAGCCGATATCCACCTCGCCCAGGCGGACCTCGGCAACGCTGCGGCCATATTTGTCCTGCCCCTGTAGATTGAGCAACACCTGGCGGCCCAATACCTGCTTGGCCAGCATCAGGCCAGCCACCGTACCATCGGGCTGGGCGGATTCGGGCGCATCGACATAGGCCAGCCTGACATTCAGCGTGCTGCCATTCGCCAGCATGACTTCCAGCGTATCGCCATCGGCGACCTTGGTCACCCTGCCGCGCAGGGCTTGAGCATCGCCAGGGCTAGGCGCTTGCTGATCTTGCCAGGCCATCCAGCAGGCGATGCTCAGCGCTGCCAATGCGGTGAGTCGGCCAAGCCAGCTGCGGGTGGTGAGCAGCCTTAAAAACAGGGGGGCCAACCTCATGAGCGTATGGCCTTGGGGAAGACTGCGCGCAGCAGCAACATGGGCCAGTCGCGCGCTGTCAGCTTGGGGCGATGGCGGAAAACATCATAGCCAGCTTGTTCTATCTTCCTGAGTATGGCATCGCCGCCCAGCACCGTCAGCCGTATCTCCAGGCCCAGGCGGCCAGGCAGGGCCATACCTAGCGGCGAGCCGCTGCGCAGCATGCGACGGGTACGGTCGACCTGAAAGGCCATCAGCGCACGCCAGTTGTCATCCACCCGGCCCTCGGCAATCTGGGCTTCACTGACGCCAAACCGGGACAGCTCATCCTGCGGCAGGTAGACCCGGTCTTTTTGCCAGTCTATGGCTACGTCCTGCCAGAAATTGGTCAGTTGCAGGGCGGCACAGATACCGTCGGACCAAGCCAGGTTCTTGACGCTGGCGCGACCAGCCAGATGCAGCACGATGCGGCCCACCGGGTTAGCCGAGCGCCGGCAGTACTGCATGACCTCGCCAAAGTCGGCGAAGCGGTTCTTGACCACATCCTGAGCAAACGCATCCACCAGATCACGGAACAGTTGCAGCGGCACCTGGTGCGGGGTGATGACCTGGTCGCGCAGGTCGCGGAACAATGCATGGCGAGGCTCTATGCCGGCTTGCAGGCCATCCAGCTCGGCCAGATAGCCATTCAGCAGGGTCAGGCGTTCTGCCGGGCTGAGATCGCCTTCATCAGCAAAATCATCTGCCGTGCGGGCGTAGCGATAGACAATGGCCACCGGCCTGCGCATGGCCTTGGGCAGCAGCAGGGAGGCGACCGGGAAATTCTCGTAATGATCTATGGCATAGGTATCTGGCATGGCGCCGGATTATACGGCGCTCGCCCGCAAAGCTTGCGCTCGCCACGCATGGCGAGCCAAATTTTTTGCCTGCCAGGCCTCATCGACACGTTAAGCGTAGGTATCGATCTTGCCGCGATGCTGGGAAATCTGCGCGGCGATCTGATTTTTTTCCTGCAGGCGCTCGACACCCTGCTGCGCGACGGCCATCTTCTTGCGATCCAGCCTGTCTACCTGCTGCTGTACATCGTTCATGACCAGCCGCGTACTCTCCTGCAGCGTTTGGGATAGGTTGGCGCTCATCCCGCGTACTTCGCTCAATCCTGCCATGGTATGGCTCCTGTCTATGTCATGTCGGCTGCGGGCTCGCCCTGCCAGAAGCAGGGCGGCGGTCCTCATTCCGGCTTGATGGCCTGGGGATGGGCGATACAGCTCTAGCCTCACTGTAGTGCCTGGACAGGGTGAGCAGCAAATGTCGCGGATATGCGGTTAGGGACTGCGATGTACGCGAGTCCTGGATGACTTGATTCCCCAAAAAGGCGCCAAGGACTACTTCCGCGTCACCACCACACCACTGGCGACGATCAACACCATGGCCAGCCAGCTGGAAAGATCATGGGCATCCCCCCAGATCAGCATGCCGAACAAGCTGGAGCACAGCACCGTGGCATAAGCCAGGCTGGCCACCACCAGGGTACGGCCACGGCTGTAGGCCCGGGTCATGGCCAATTGCGCCAGCGTGGCGCACGCGCCCATGCCCAGCACGATCCAGATATTGCCCCAGGTCAGCGGGCTGAAGCGATCAAACAGCATCCAGCCACCTGCAGCGACGGTGGCGATCAGCGAGAAATAGAACACCGTACGCCATTCAGGCTCACCCGCTTCGCCCAGCATACGTACATTCAGATAGGCAATGCCCGCCCCCAAACCCGAGCATAGACCCAATACCCCGGCCAGCCACTGGTCTCGCTCGAACGTGGGCTGCAGCAGGATGACGGTACCGGCAAACCCCAGCAACAGGCCGCCGAACAACTGCCAGGACGGCCGCTCGTGCAGCCACAGGGTGGTCAACAAGCCCAGGAACAGCGGCGAGGTGTAGTTGAGGGTGACCGCCGTAGCCAACGGCAGGTGGGCAATGGCGTAGAAATACAGCATCAGGGAAATAGTGCCAGCAATCGCACGGGTGAACTGCTTGCCCAGCACGGGTGTGGCCAGCGAGCCGCCACGCAGCAGTACCACGCCGCCCACCACCAGGAATCCCACGAAACAGCGGTAGAACACCAGCTCTGCCGTACTGAAGTGCGCCGCCCCCAGCTTGACGAACACACCCATGCAGGCGAACAGGACGGAGGCGACCAGCATCCAGAACGGGCCGGAGTGGAGTAAGGCGTGTGGCAATCGAGGCATGGCGCGGATTCTACCGGTGCCTACCCGGTTACAGCCGCCCGCCGGCAAATATATGGCCCGCCACAGGGCGCGAGCACTGGCTGCAACCCACCATATTCAGGTGCCGGGGGACGACGAAAAGGGCCGAGTGAGAGGATTGCCGCCAGGGTTGGCGCGTGCCTGGCTCGCAGGGCCTGCGTCACCAGCCTAGGTCATGGCAGCGCTCAAACCTTCAGCAACAGCGCGCCCGACAGCAGCTTCATCAGCTCGCCCTGGCGATGGGTGCCAGTCTTCCAGAACATGGATTTCAGCTGGGTACGGACCGTGGAAACCTGTACCTGTAGGCGCTCTGCCGATTCAGCAGGCGTCCACCCCTCCAGCAGCAAGGCCGCCAGCCGGCATTCGGCGGGCGACAGGCCGTAGAGCGCCGCCAGCACATCCAGCGGCTGGGCATCGCTGGCGCTAGGGTCGTGGGCCATCAGCAGCACCAGCGGGCGCTGTGAATCCGCCACCAGTGGCGAGCCCGCCGGCAGCGGGGCCACCAGCACAGTCAAACGGCCACCGTCCTGCCGCTCCAGCGCCAGTGCACCGCTCTGCGCCGTGCGCGAGGTAGCCTGGGTCAGCAAGGACGTAAGGCGGGCATGTACGGCCGGCGCATCCGCCAACAGGCGGCCTTGGCGCACTGCCATCCCTGGCAAGCCACCTTCGTCGGCCGCATGGTTGGCAAATAGTACCCTGCCATCCCCATCCAGCACCCATATGGGCGCCGCCAGCCTGTCCAGCGCCTGCCGTGCCACGGCGGCCTGCATGCGCAGGCGCGAGAACTCGGTAGACAGCCGGCAAGCCAGCTCCAGGTGTGGCGAGAGCCGGGTCAGTAGTTCGGTATCGCTATCGCTGAATGGCTCGGCATCTGGGCCGCGCTGAAAACCGATCAGCGCCTCGATGCGGCCATCGTCAAAGGCGCGGGTACCAATCAGCCGGCGCAAGCCATTGGGCAGCATATAGCGCTGGAAGAACTCATTCTTCGCCACGAACGCATCATCGAAATGCTGATGCTCCGCCACCCACTCACCCACGGGCGTACGGTTGACGATCATCGTCCACGGGTCCATCGCCACATAGCGGTCGGCATAGCTGGCCAGCGACTGCTCGCTGTGGCCAAAACTATGCCACTGCCTGGGCTTGCTGGCGTGCTTGTCGCGCAGATAGAAGCCACCCGAGCTTGCGTCGATGGCCTCGCCTATACGGCGTAGCAGATGGTCCCATTTGGTGGGCTCAAGAACGACTGCATGTATGGAGGTAACCAGAAGATCGTATTGTCGGATTTTGAGTTCAGCCATGTTTCCGCTCCCTGGGCGGACAGGGCGTTTTAATTGTGAACCGCATTCTCTACAAGCCAACGCTCATATACAAGCATTTATGCGCTCTATCCACCATATGGATGATGACGGCGTTGCATGGCGGACCTTATATTGGACTTATCCGCCCGAGGAGGAGGAAATCTCGGGAGGGGGGGGAAAACCACTCCCGGCTCGTGTGCAAACGCGAGTCATGTAGCAAGTTTTGGTGGTTGATCGGGTAAAGTCAAAGAAAATCCGGCAAATACCGTCAAAACACATAAAACAGCGGGCAATCTACGGGTTGCCCGCAATCATTAGGTAGTCCCAGGCGTTAAACAACACAGGCCAGCAATATGCTGGCCTGTTTGCTCGCATCACGCACCTACCGGCTTTGCTAGGTTGCCACACCGGCAGCACGGTCTGCCTGGCGGGGCAGTGTGAAATAGAAGGTGGCCCCCTGATTGAGCGCGCCCTTGGCCCAAACACGGCCATTGTGGCGATTGACGATGCGCTGCACGATGGCTAGGCCCACGCCATTCCCCTCGAACTCTTGCGGGCTGTGCAAGCGCTGGAAGGCGCCGAATAGCTTGTCTGCATAGGCCATGTCAAAGCCGGCGCCGTTGTCAGAGACATAAAAGGCATTCTGGCCATCGATATGGGTAGCGCCGAACTTGATCTCGCCGTTGAGCGTCTTGGCAGTGAACTTCCAGGCATTGGCCAGCAGGTTCTGTAGAGCTACCCGCACCAGCTTGGGGTCGGCATCGGTAATCAGGTTGGGCATGATATTGATCGACACCTCGCGGCTGGGGTCGGCCAGTTTCAGGTCCTGGGTAATCTCGGTCGCGATCTCCGACAGGTTCACCGGCTGGGTGTTCACCTCGCTGCGTGTCAGCTTGGAGAGGTTGAGCAGGTCATCAATCAGGTTGGACATATTCTGGGTGGCCCGCCGTATCCGGCCCAGGTACTGCCTGCCGGCGTCATCTAGCTTGTCGGCATAGTCCTCCAACAGCACCTGCGAGAAGCCATCCACGCTACGCAACGGCGCCCGCAGGTCATGCGAGACCGAATACGAGAACGCCTCCAGCTCCTTGTTGGCAGCCGCCAGCGCCTTGGTGCGCTGCTCCACCAGCTCCTCCAGGTGGTTGCGGTAGTGGTTGAGCTCGATCTCGGTCGACTTACGCGCCGAGATATCGATCAGGTAGCCCTGCAGGTGGCGCTCGCCGGCTTCATCGGGGATCGCCGTCGCCACCAGCATTACCCACACCGACTTGCCGTCCGAGCCCAGCATGCGGCACTCGAATTCAATGGTGTTGTCCTTGTCCTGGGTCTCGGTAAACAGCTTGTAGGCCAGGTGCCTGTCATCCTGGTGCAGATAGCTGGTGAGAAAGCCCTCGCTGTACCAGATGTGCAGCGGATACCCCAGCAGGGTCTCAGCCTGCGGGCCAATATAGGTAAAGCGCCACTCGGCCGGATTGGCCTCCCACGGCACCACATTGGTCGATTCCACCAAGCGCCGATAGCGATCTTCGCTGGCGCGCAGGGCGTGCTCGATCTGCTTGCGCTGCAGGATGTCGGCTTCCAGCTCCTTGTTCTTGCTTTCCAGCTCGCCAAACAGGCTATGCAGCGATTGCCGGGTAATCTCCAGGCTCTGCCCCAGCTTGCCTATCTCGTCCTGCCGCTTCCATTCAAACGGGGTCGAAAGATCTCGCCGTGCCAGGCGTATGGATTCGGACATCAAGCGCTGCAACGGGTTGAGCACCCGCTTCTGCAGTATGACCAGGATGAACGCCAGGCTGGCAATCAGCTGGATGGCAGCAGTAACGAAGTAATAGCGCTGGTACTGGTGGATGGAGGCCAGCGCCGTACCGTCATCCATCTCCACCGTCACCTTGCCGATATCGTTGCCTTGCTTGGTGACATTCTGCGACAGCGTCTTGAGCTTGCCCTGGCGGCGCTCTGGGCTGTTTTTTTCAAGAAAGGTCCCCAGGGTGGCGTCCTGCACGATGACCCGGACTATGCGCTCGTCACTCATCACCGATTCGAGTAGCGGCTTGCCGGTATCGGGGGACAGGTTCCATAGCGGCTCCTGCATGCCCAGCACCAGAATCTCGGTGATGCGGTTGTGATCCTCGCTCAGTCGCTTGATCAGGGAATCCTCCTGTCTTTGCAGGGTCAGATAGCTGATAAAGATGCCAGGCACCAGCAAGCCAGCCAGGATCGCAAGAACGACGGCTCGGCGTAGCGTTAGTGTCATGTATGAGGTCCCCGATATTCTTGTTGATTCATGCTGCACTTGCGGCCTATAGAGGGGCTGCCGCATATTGAAGCGAGTATGGCATTCATGTTAGCTGTGCCTGGCGATCGGCAACAAGGCCAATCTGGCCGAGCCGACCTGACTGGGCCGATCTAGCCGAACAAGCCACCATTGCCACGCCCTCCGCCCGGAAGACATGGCAAACTTGCCGACATAGTCTGCAAGCGCCGCCGCTACTTAGTTATTATTAGGCCCGCTACAGTGGCGATGCAAACGCCATCGCTTGCCCTGCCTGATATTGGCGCCAAGGAGAAACGGTTGAAAGTCATCATTCTGGGGGCCGGCATCACCGGTGTCAGTTCCGCCTGGTTCTTGCGCGAGGCCGGCTTTGACGTCACGGTCATCGACAGGCAGCCCGAAGCTGCCCTGGAGACCAGCTTTGCCAACGGTGGCCAGATATCGGTATCGCAATCCGAACCATGGGCCAACCCCGACGCCCCCCTGAAGGTGCTCAAATGGCTATGGCGTGATGATTCGCCGCTGCTTTTCCGCCCCCGGCTGGACCCCCGTCAATGGGCCTGGGGCCTGCAGTTCCTGCGCGAATGCCTGCCCAGCCGCAATGAGCGCAACATCATCCAGATGGTCAACCTGGGCCTCTATAGCCGCGAGACACTGCGCGATCTACGCGCCAGCACCGGTATCGAATACGACCAACTGAGCCGCGGCATCCTGCAGATATTCTTTGACCAGCAAACCTACGATGCGGCTGCCGAGTCGTCGGCACTGATGCGCCAATACAACTGCCACCGCGATGCCATCACGGCCGAGCGCGCCGTCGAACTGGAACCGGCCCTGGCCGGGCTGGGCAGCCGGCTGGTGGGTGCCATCTATGCCGAGGAAGACGAATCAGGCGACGCCCGTCTGTTTACCCAGCGCCTGTCGCAACTGGCCGCCGACAAGGGAGTCGAGTTCCGCTTCAACACCTGCATACGGGCACTGGAAAGCAGCGGCGGCGAAGTCAGCGGGGTACGTGTTTGCGATAGCGATGGCCAGCAGGAGACACTGCGTGCCGATTACTACCTGGTCTGCCTGGGCAGCTACAGCCCCCTGCTGACCGCCCCCTTGGGCGTGTACCTGCCGGTGTATCCCACCAAGGGCTATTCGGCCACCGTGTCGCTGGAAGACTACGAGGGCGCCCCCACCGTCAGCATCACCGATGACGCCATGAAGATGGTCTACACCCGCCTGGGCGACCGCATACGCATCGCCGGTACCGCCGAGCTCAATGGCTACAACACAGAACTCAACGAGGTGCGCTGCGAGGCACTGACCAAACGCTACTTCTCGCTGTTCCCCAACTCTGCCGACCCCAACTCGGTACAGTACTGGACAGGCTTGCGCCCTTCCACCCCCTCCAACGTCCCCATCATCGGCCGCTCATCGGTGCGCAATCTTTACCTCAACACCGGCCACGGCACCCTGGGCTGGACAGAAGGCCCCGGCTCGGGCCGAGCCATAGCCGAAATCATGTCCGGCAAACGGCCAGAACTAGACTTCGGCTTTGTTGGCCCACAAGTCTGAGACGCCGCTCGGCGGCAGCCAGACCCAAGCCCGCGCCGACGACCTAGACTGATGAAAAATGCGTGTCTGAGGAGCTGTCGATGAAGTCTGCCTTGCTTGGACTGGTCGTTGCGTTGCTTGCCTGGCCGGTGCAGGCCATGGAGGTATTGCTCAATGCCTACCACCTCAAGCCACCTTACATCGTTGATGCTGATCGCGGCGTCGGCCTGTACTACGATCTGGCCCGCTATCTGAACGAGCGCATCAGCGCCCATCAGTTCAAGACGGTCTACCTGCCACGGCGGCGACTGGAGAGCGACCTTGAGCTGGGCCGACTCAAGGGCCTGGTACTGGGCGTGCATCCCATCTGGTTCAAGGACGAAACCCGCACCCGCTACCTCTGGTCTCCCGCTTTCATGCAGGACGAGGACGTCGTCGTCTCCCGCTCAGACAAGGCCATCCACTATGATGGGCCGGACAGCCTCGTAGGCAAGCGCATCGGGCTACCTACCGGGTATTACTACTACGGGGTCGATGAGCTGGTGCGCTCAGGCCGCATCATCCGCGAGGATGCCTTCAGTGAAGGGGCCAATCTGGGCAAACTGGCCCTGGGCCGCATCGATGCCGCCATCGTCAGCCGGCCCACACTGGAGTATTACCTGCGCCACCAGACAGAATGGACAGGGCGTTTCTTTGTGGCCAGCAAACCGCACGACCGCTTCGAGCGCTATATCCTGATACCCAAGGAATACGCCGAGGTGCTGCCCGATCTCACTGCCGTACTTAGCGCCATGGAGCGTGACCCGGTCTGGCGGGCACAGCAGGATGTGTATCGCTAGCGGCCTAAGAGCCTGTTCAAAGTCTTTTCGCCGCGCGCCGGCCCGCTGGGCTGATCTGGAAAATGGCCAGGCACAAGGCGTGGTGCGCAGGCAATAACCAGTTATTGCCAAGCACCACAACGCAGTGAATGGCCGTTTTCCAGTTCAGCCCTTCGGGCTCCCGTACGGGTTCGCAGCCTTGCCGGCGAATGGCGGCGTTGCAAGCCGCTTACGGTACCGGTACCGGAACCCGTACCGCTGCGCGGCTTGCGCCTTGCCCTTCATCCGGCAAGGTTGCGAACGACGCGGTGAAAAGACTTTGAACAGGCTCTAAGCGCTAACGGGTAGCAACGGCCATGACTGCCAGCACATGGCATGTGCTACCGGTCATGACAAACAGGTGCCAGATAAAATGCCCGAAACGCACATGGGCATCCAAGGCGAAAAACAGCACACCCACCGTATAGGCCACCCCGCCCGAGATCAGCCAGGCAAGGCTAGCGGGCGTCAGATGCGCCGCCAGCGACCAGGCGGCAATCAGCACCAGCCAGCCCATCAGCAAGTACAGGCCGGTGGAATACAGCGGCCGCTTCAGCCAGCCCATGGCCCGCAGCACCAAGCCGCCCAAGGCCAGCAACCAGACACTGCCAAACAGCAGCCAGCCCCACCGCCCTACTCCAGCCCCCAGGGCAAACGGGGTATAGCTGCCAGCTATAAACAAGGGAATGGCGCCGTGATCAAGCTGAAGCAGACGCTCGCGCCAACGACACGCTGACACCGCGTGGTAGGGCATGGAGCTGAGATAGACCAGTACCATGGTGACCGAGAAAATAACGGTGCCTACCACCAGAGCGCCATTGCCTTGTCGCACGCTGGCGACGATCAACATGGGCGCAGCGGCCACCGCGGCGATCAGGCCGATACCATGGCTCAGGCTGTTGGCGATCTCTTCGAGCTGGGTCTGCGCACGTTGCGACATGTTCTAGGCGTGCCCGTTTGCCTTTCGCAAAACAACACCCGCCAAGGTGTAGCAGGGGTCAGCGGCAGGGCGGTAGCGATGGGGAGGGAAGTGAAACCGCTCGTATGATTCTCATCGCGCAGTCTCGCCCCAGATCCTAGCGGGCCTATGTGACCATTTTCTTGCGGCCATGCACTGCAGACATCCTGCAGTGCCAAGTTGAAGACATGCAGCCTGCGCCGACGAAGCACCACAACCGTGTGATACCCGATAGCGCGGCGTCCCGACCAGTAGCAAGGCGAAGGTGCGATGCACCTTCGCCCATGGCACAACCAGCAACACCCTAGTGGCGGTGCTACCCGCCCACAGGGTGCGAACAGCTTGGCCTCAGGCTCCCAGCCAAGCGCGCCGTTCAGCCAGCTTGGCCTTGTCCTCTTCGCTCGCCATCAGGCCCACGGTCGTGGCGGGTGCGCTATCGAGCTTGAGCTTGAACTTGAGCAGCTCGTCGCGGCGGAAAGCCAGTACCTCCAGCTTGTCGCCCGGCTTGGCCGTGGCCAGTACGGCATCCAGATTGGTCTGGTTGGCCTTGAGCCCGTCTATTGCCACCAGCACATCATTGGCCGACAAACCGGCATTCATGGCCGGGCCGTCGGTAAACAGATGGGTCAGCTTCACCAGGCCGGCATCGGTGCCGGTACGCGCCCCCAGCCACACACCGGCTGGCTTGGCCTTGTCCAGCCAGCCCCCCTTGTCGCCAGCGCCCACCTGGGCACGCGCCTGCCATAGCACCCCCACCTGGGCCAGCGCTGCCTCCAGCGGCAATTCCTCGGTGCTGCGCAGCAACAGGTCGAACAGCGGCTTGAGCTTGAGACCCGTCACTTCCTCCGCCACAGCCTCCCAGCCCTCTTCGGGCACACCCACCGGCTTGCCCTGGTAGAAATCGCGGCCATAGCGCTGCCACAGGGCCAGCATCACGTCGTCCAGCGATTGCTTGCCGGCTGTTTCCTTGCGGATATGCAGGTCCAGGCACATGCCTGCCAACGCGCCCTTGGTGTAGTAGCTCACCATGCTGTTGGGGGCATTCTCATCGGGGCGATAGTATTTGATCCAGGTATCGAAGCTGGAATCCTCCAGCGTCTGCACCTGCCGGCCAGGCGAGCGCAACACGCCAGTAATAGTGTGGGACAGCAGCTCGAGATAGCTGTCCACCTCGATCAGGCCAGTACGTACCAATGTCAGGTCGTCGTAATAGCTGGTCAGTCCCTCGAACGCCCACAGCAGGCGGGAATAGGCTTCGCCATCGGCCGGGTAAGGTGCATAGGCCGCCGGCTTGATGCGCTTGACGTTCCAGGTATGGAAATACTCATGGCTGATCAAGCCCAGGTACTGCCGGTAGCTGCTCTTCATACCGGTCTCGCCAGGCTGCGGCAGGCTGTCGCGGCTGCACATCAGCGCCGTGGAAGCACGGTGCTCAAGGCCACCATAGCCGTCGCCCGAAACAAAGCTCATGAACACATAGCGATCAAATGGCGCCGGCTCGCCAAACAGCTTGATCTGGTACTCGCAGATGGCCTTGACGTCACGGGCCAGCCGCTTGGAATCGATCTTGGGCAAACGGCCCGACAGCACGAAGTCATGCGGCACGCCACAGGCCTTGAACTGGATCAGGGTGAAGTCGCCCAGCTCGACCGGGTGATCGATCAGCTCATCGTAATTGGCCGCCGTATAGGTGCCAAAGGCGAAGGGCTTGGCCTTGAGGGGCTTGAGCGAAGTGGCCACCCGCCATTCACGGTAGTCCTTGCCTGCAGGCGCCACCAGTTCCACGACCACGGGCGCATCAAGCTGGCCCTCCACACCCAGGCACAGGCTGGTGCCATTGAAAAAGGCACGGGTCTGGTCCAGGTAGGCGGTACGCACCGACAGGTCAAAGCCATACACGGTGTAGCGTACCGTCAACGGTGCACGGGTGGGGGCTACCTGCCAGCTGCGCTTGTCCAGCTTGGCCATGGGCAAGGCACCGTGTTCATCAAACGCCTCGATACTGACGATATTCTTGGCAAATTCACGCACCAGATAGGAGCCCGGTATCCAGACCGGTAATCCCAGCCGCTGACCAGCAGACTCTGGCTTGTCTATGGTGAGGGTGACTTCAAACAAATGGGCTTCGGGCGAGACGGGTACGATGCGGTAGTGAATAGCGGGCTTCATGGCGGCCTGTTTTTGACTGCGGGGGAAAGGCCGGAAGTTTACGCCCTTGTTCAGCAAAGCAAAATCGGCAGATGACAGCGGTGTGACGATACAACGCTGGCACGCGCTGCAAGTTCAGCTACCCCTATTAATTTGTAAATTTTTTTATTTACTTAATGGTGTGTACGTTGCACACTGAAGCCCTGCCTCCCATATCTCCCTATACCGGCCTCCGCCATGAAGCACACCCTGCTGATCACAGCAGCTTGCCTGCTGGCCCTGCTTTCCACCATAGGCGCAGCCCTGCCCTACCCCATCCTGCCGCCCTTGTTCGCGGCTGGCAGTGTCAATGAGTTCAATCACTTCATGGGGCTGCCGCCCAAGCTGCTGTTCAGCCTGGCCTTGGCCATCAACCCCCTGGGGCTGCTGATCGGCTCTACCTTGCTGGGCCCCCTTTCCGACCGCTATGGGCGTCGCCCCGTATTGATCACCACCGCCCTGGGCGCCGCCTTGGGCCACGCCCTGACAGCAGTGGCACTAGTGCTGCAGTCCTACCCGCTGTTCATGCTGGCACGCTTTGCCACCGGCCTGCTGGAAGGCAATGGCTCCGTCGCCCGCGCCCTGCTGGCCGACAAGCTGGAAGGCGACCTGCGAGTGCGTGCCTTCTCCTGGCTGAACGGTGCCTTCTACCTGGGCTGGCTGGCCGGGCCACTGCTGGCTGCCGCAACCCTGGGCTGGGGCCTGACAGCGCCGTTCTGGGTGGCCGCCATCGCACTGCTGCTCACCACCCTGCTGGTAACGCTGGCCCTGCCGCGTGAATCCGCCAGCAAGGCCACCACCTCGTGGTGGCAGGTGGCTCGCCATCAACATGCACTCAATCTGTTGCGGCACGCCGAGCTACGCACCCTGTTTGCCATACAGCTGGCTTACACCTGCGGTGTCACCGCGTTCTACGAGTTCTATCCGCTCTGGCTGGTGGAGTTCGCCCATTACGACGCCCGTGGCATTGCCTGGGCCACGGCAGCGCTCTGCGGGCTGATGACAGCCACCTCGCTGCTGGCTGGCCGCCCCAGCAGCGCGCCGCCGCTGCAACGTGCCAGCCTCTACGCCTATGGCACAGCCGCCACAGTCGCCTTTGTCGCCCTGGCCGATGTCCGCTTCGGCCTGGCTGCCATTGTGTTGTTTGCCATCCCCAACGCCTATTACAACGCCATCCTGCCCGCCTGGTGCGCCGACCGATTTGGCCACCATGGTCAAGGAGCCGTCATGGGCCTGCTTGCCACCACCTTCTGCCTGGCCAATATACTCATGGCCATGGCCGGCGCTGTGCTGACCTTGATCGACACCCGGCTGATCCTCTTGCTGGGTGCAGCCTCCACCACCTGGGCGGCTTGGCGCATCACCCGCTGGCGGTTAGCATCCTCACCAGAAGCCGCAGCCCAGACCGTGCAGCCATGAATACCGCCGATCAAATCCTCTTCCTGCTCAAGACCCGGGGTCCACAAACCGCCCAGCAACTGGCGGCCTTGCTGGACCTTACCTCCATGGGCGCGCGCCGCCATCTGGAAGGCTGGCAGGAGAAAGGCCTGCTCAGCACCGAAGACCGCGCCGACAAGGTAGGCCGCCCGGCGCGCTACTGGTGCTTGACCGAGGCCGGCCATGCCCGCTTCCCAGACCGCCACGCCGACCTGACGTTACAACTGCTGGAGCAGGTGCGCAGCCTGTTCGGCGAGGCCGGGCTGGAGAAGCTAATCAGCGCCCGCGAAACCAGTAGCGAGGCGCTGTACCGTGCACGGCTGGCCACTAGCCCAGCGCTGGAAGACAAGGTAACCCACCTAGCCCAGGCCCGCGACGAGGAGGGCTATATGGCCGAGGTCCAGCCTGCGGCCGACGGCGCCCTGCTGTTGATAGAAAACCATTGCCCCATCTGTGCCGCTGCACGTGTATGCCAGGGCTTCTGCCGCTCCGAGCTGGAAGTGTTCCAGCGAGTGCTGGGGCCGGATTGCACGGTGGAGCGCGCCGAACATGCTTTGGCGGGCGCCCGCCGCTGCGTCTACCTGATCAAGCCGGTGTGAGTATCCGCCCATGCAAATTGCGCGTTTTATTTCATCCGATGGGCCTTACCTTGAGGCCTTGATCGAAGTAGATGGGCAGGTGCTGTGCGTCATAGGCGCATACGGCGCCTTCACCCTACAGCGCCTGACCGCGCGCCAAGGTTAATCAGCCGCGACAACATGTCGCAGGTCACACCACCTCAAGTTCCCTAGAATCCGGCCGATTCGAACAGGGAGCGCAGCATGCAGTACACCCCACTGGCCGCAGCCTTGCTGGCAGCCGTATCCGCCCAGGCCTTTGCAGATCATCGCGACAAGGAAGCGCCGGTCAAGGAGTTGGGCACCATCACGGTATCCGGCCAGCGGGTCAGCTCCCTGCCACGCCATATCCCCACCACCGTGGAGGGCATCAGCGGCAAGCAGGTGGAGCAAACCATCAACGCTACCGACAGCGAAGATGCGCTCAAATACCTGCCCAGCCTGAATGTGCGCAAGCGCTTTATCGGCGACTACGATCATGCCGTGCTGGCCAGCCGCGCCTCCGGCACGGGCAACAGTGCCCGCTCGCTGGTCTACGCCGATGGCATCCTGCTCTCCAACCTGCTGGGCAATGGCGCTAGCTTTACCCCACGCTGGGGCTTGGTAACGCCCGAGGAGATCGCACGGGTAGATGTACTCTACGGCCCATTCTCCGCCGCCTACTCCGGTAACGCCGTCGGCGCGGTGGTCGATTACCTTACCCACATGCCCAGGCAGTTCGAAGCCCATGTCAAACTGAGTGGATTTCGCCAGGGCTACCAGCAGTACGGCACCGATGATCACTACAGCGGCAACCAGGCCAGCGCCTCGCTGGGTAACCGTAATGGCAATTGGTCCTGGTGGTTCAACGTCAATCAGCTCGACAGCGATGGCCAACCCATCGCCTTCGTCAACAAACTGACCAGCAGCGGCACTGCCATCAGCAATGGGGTGACCGTGACCGGCGCCATAGCCGACAAGAATCCGAAGAACCAGGACTGGTGGATACTGGGTGCAAGCAATCAGGTACACACCTTGCAGCGCCACGCCAAGGCCAAGCTGGCCTATGATTTCACGCCCGGCCTGCGGGCCAGCTACACGCTGGGCTGGTGGCAGAACGATGCCGAGCGCCACTCCGACAGCTATCTGCGCGACCAGCAGGGCAGGTCCGTCTATAGCGGCAATATCATCCTCGGTGGTCGACAATACGGCCTGCAGGCCACTGACTTTGGCACCAGCCGTGGCGCACTTACCCATCTGATGCACGGCCTGTCGCTCAAGCAGCACGGACAAGGACAGTTCGACTGGGAAATCGCCGGTAGCCTCTACGACTACCATCGCGATCAGGTACGCAGCTCCACCACGCCTTTGCCTCTTGCACTGAAGGGTGGCAATGGCCAGCTCACCGACATGGCCGGCACAGGCTGGCGTACGCTGTCGCTCAAAGGCATATGGCGCCCCGGTGGCACGCAGGGCGCGCATCAGATCGATCTAGGCGCCCAAGCCGATACCTATCAACTGCGCACACGGGTCGATGGCACTCGCCATTGGCAACACGGCGGCGCTGAAACAGCCATTTCCGCCTTCAGCGGCAATACGCGCCTGCAAAGCCTGTACCTGCAGGATACCTGGCGCTTTGCCCCAGCCTGGCGCACCACCCTGGGTGGCCGTCTCGAACGCTGGCAGGCCTGGGGCGGCGAAATTGCCAATGCCACCAGCCGGCTCCACTTTGCCGAGCGTAGCGAACAGCATTTCTCGCCCAAGGCCGCGCTTGCCTACCAGGCCAATGCCGATTGGCAGCTCAAGGCCTCGCTGGGCCGTTCGGTGCGCATGCCCACGGTGGCCGAGCTCTACCAGGGCGCAATCTCAGCCGGTGTCATCGTCAACAACGACCCCAAGCTCAAACCCGAACGCGCCTGGACCAGCGAATTGACGGCAGAACGACGGCTGGACGGTGGCAGTCTGCGCAGCACCCTGTTCTTTGAAGACAGCCGCGACGCGCTGTATTCGCAGACCGATGTCACCGTCACACCCAACGTCACCAATATCCAGAATGTGGACGCCATACGCACCACAGGCCTGGAAATGGCCTTGCAATTGCAGGATGTGGGCTTGCACGGCCTGGATATCAGCAGCAGCCTGACCTACGCCCACTCCATCATCACCCGCAATGCACGCTTCCCCGCCAGCGTGGGCCGCTGGCAACCGCGTGTGCCACAATGGCGGGCCAATCTACTGGCCAGCTATCATCTCAGCGCCGCGCTCAGCACCAGCCTGGGTCTGCGCTACAGCGGCAAGCAATACGGTACGCTGGATAACGCCGACCCGAACGGCGACACCTATACCGGCGTCAGCCGCTTTCTGGTGGCCGACATCCGGGCTCGCTACCGTTTCAACAAGCAATGGACCGCTGCCGTGGGTGTAGACAACCTCAACAACACCCGCTACTGGGCCTTCCACCCCTATACCCAGCGCACGGTCTTTGCCGAGCTGCGTTTCGATAACTGAGCGAGTCCCCCTTGCCCACCCATGCCTTGCCCACCCTGCCATCGCTGCAAGCCCGCCGCCGCAGCCTGCTCTGGCGCATCCATTTCTGGGCTGCGCTGATCGCCTCGCCATTTGCCATGCTGGCTGCGCTGACAGGCTTGCTATATGTGTTCACGCCGCAGATCGAATCACAGCTCTACAGCCCCCTGCGGGAGGTACAGGCCAGCGGCAACCGGCAAAGCCTGGACAGCTTGATAGACCGTGCCACCCGGCATGCCCCTTCCGGCATGGTGCTCCATAGCGTACGCCCGCCCTTCTCGCCGACCGACAGCGTCCAGCTGGTGTTCAGCGCCGATCCGAACACCGCTGGCGAACACGCACGGCATGGGCATGTGCCCGCGGCAGCGGTGGATCGGGGCCGGCTCATCATGTTTGTAGACCCTTACACAGCTCAGATACTGGGCAATCTATGGGAGAACGAGCAGTTCAGCGCATGGGCGCAGAGCCTGCACGCCAGCCTACTGCAAGGTGAAGGCTGGCGCTGGTTGATCGAGCTCGCCGCCAGTTGCCTCATGATCATGCTGCTGACCGGCATCTACCTGGCATGGCCAGCGAGCATGTCAGCATTACTGCCGCGCAAAGGATTGCAAGGACGGCGCTGGTGGCGCCAATGGCACGCTTTGCTGGGCCTTGCGCTCAGCCTGATCAGCCTGGTGATACTCACTACCGGGCTCACCTGGAGCAAGTACGCAGGCGAGCAGATACGCAGCCTGCGTGATATGACGGGCCAAGCGCCGCCCAGAGCCCCCAAGCAGCTGCAATCGCAGGCGCCTGACGGTGCGACACCCCTGGGCTGGCAAGCCATATGGGAGCACAGCCGGCAACAGGCACCACAGACCGCCATGCAGCTCACCCCACCCAAGCAGCCTCTTGGTGTTTGGCGCGCCCATAGCGTCAACACGGCTGAGCCGCTCAAGCGCTTTGAACTCCTGTTGGATCGCTATAGCGGCCAGGGCCTGTACTACGCAGGCTGGGAGCAACAAACCGCCTTCAGCAAGGCAACGGCTATCGGCATACCATTTCATCGGGGCGATTTCGGTTGGTGGAACCAGGGCCTGCTGCTGCTGTTTGGCCTGGGCGTCGTATTTTCCCTGGTCTCCGGCTGGGTAATGTACTTCCAGCGTCGCCGTCACGGCGCCAGCATACTGCCCAGGCTGCTGCCCGGCAGTTGGCGTGCCTTGCCGATAACAGCCTGGCCCTTGCTACCCATCCTGTTGCTGGGCATGCCCGTACTGGCAGCTTCATCCTGTGTCATTGCGCTGCTGGAGGGCTGGCTGCATTACCGTGAGCGCGCTGCTATCCGTCAATAACTGCCCTTAAACCTGCACGGACGACACCTGCTTCATGCAGCGCAGCACAAACATCGAGCGGCTATGGCGTATGCCTGAGATGCGGTACAGCTTCTCGCGCAGAAAGCGCTCATAGCCTGCCGTGCCGTCGACCGCCACCTTGACCAGGTAGTCGTATTCACCCGAGACCAGATAGGCCTCCAACACTTCGGGCAGCAGCGCCAGTTCCTCGCCAAAGCGGGCCAGCGCATCATCCTCGTGCCTGTCCAGCGTCACTTCCAGTAGTACCGTATCGGCCAAACCCATCTTCTGCTGGTCTATCAAGGCCACATAGCCCTGGATATAGCCCTCGTTTTCCAGTTGCCTGGTACGGTTCCAGCACGCCGTGGTAGACAGGCCTACCTGTTCCGCCAGCTCGGCATTGCTGAGCCTGGCATTGCGCTGTAGCGCACGCAGTATCTTGCGGTCCTGGGTGTCCAGAGACCGGTGTTTGGCAGTCGTCATCTGAATAAAGATTATCGTTCTAAATTTACGAAAATTTCAGGAATATTCATCAGAATAATACGGGCAATCGCACAAAGATAGAAAGCCTATTCACCTCCGGCCTAGGTATATTTTCCCTCACGCTTTCGTGCCTGGGCGGAGATGTTGGCCACAAGCCAGGCAGAATAACCGAGCCACCACAACACGGTGGACGGTACGCAATGCCGCGCTCCACAGGGTGCGGACAGGGGGCAAGCGGGGTGCGATTGGCACCTTCAATGCGTCCACCTGGCACGAGGCGAACCCTGTAACAGCCGGCTCTACGCCGGTATCGTTGAATAGCCGAACGGTAGCGCGTTGCCGAGGGTGCTTCAAACAGGTAGGAGCCTGCGGGTTCAGGCTGCACTGCCGTCCAGCGCCAAGCTTGCCCTGGCGCACACCCACTCCGCCACCCTAGAGGTGAAACTCCAGCAGTAGTTGCGGCACCTTGGCCTCCGTACCATTCCCCGGCCGGTTGCCGAACTTGTTGCGCCAGTACTGGTAGCCCACGCCCGCCCAGAGCTGGTTCTTCTTGTCGTAGAACTTGCTGACATCCGCCAGCAGCGCAGACTCCAGCAATGTTTCCGGCTCGGTCTGCACGCCAAAGCCATCCTTGCCCTTCTCGTCGATATAGTTGGCAAAGCCCTTGAACTTGAGCGGTACCGAGGTGCTGATGGGAAAACTCCAGGCCGTGCTGACCCCCCAGGTGGCATCGAAATTCACCTTGCGCCCCACAATCCCATTGTTATTGCGCTCCTTCATGAAGAGCAGCGACACATCCCAAAAGCCTGGCACATCGAAACGCAGCTTGGGGCCGGTCACAAACAGCTTCTTGCGTGGCGCAAATCGGGTGTCCTTGGTATTGAGGTCTATCCCTGTCATCCAGCCTACATCGCGCACCGGCCCAAACTTCACCGGTTTCCCGCGTATGGCCGAAAAACTCAAGGTATTGCGATAGACCAGATACGCTTCGCGGGCGCCGCCACCATTGCGGGCGGGATCGTCAGCGTCGGAGAACAGCAGGTCCAGGTTCACGAAATTATCGCCATAGGCAAAGCCACCCACATACTGCAGCTGCACGATGCGCTTGCTTATATCCTTGGTATTGCCGGGCTCGGCATAATCGGTGCCGTAGCGCATGCCTATAAAGGGGTCGGACCAATTGGCCGCCGCCACCGTCCCACAAACCAGGGCCAGCCAGCCCAACCTTGCCGCGCTGCTCAGAGTGATGTGTCGCATGGCCTGCTCCTGTATCTAGGCTTGAATACCCACTATAGGTGAAGCTGGAAAAGCTACCGCACGGCAGCACTGCCCTCCCCTTCATGCCCAGAATGGATACGTCCTCTATAGCCAGGACACCTCATTGCCGCGAACGTCAGCTTTCCAGCACAGCCCACCCCGGCTACACTCGACAGTTCCTTCTGCACCGCAACATTTTTTCGGCCGCCCATGGAACATCTCGATCTCGCCCCCAGCACTGCCACCGCCGGTACGGTACGCCTGCCAGGCTCCAAGAGCATTTCCAACCGCACTCTCTTGCTGGCTGCGCTCAGCGAGGGCAGCACCGAGGTACGCGGCCTGCTCGACTCGGACGATACCCGCCGCATGCTGGAGGCACTGACCAGCCTGGGCGTGCACTGGACGCAAACTGGCGAGCGCGCCTATCGGGTGGAAGGTGTGGGGGGCAAGTTTCCCCAGGCCCAGGCGGATCTGTTTCTGGGCAACGCCGGCACCGCCTTCCGTCCGCTGACTGCCGCGCTGGCGCTGATGCAGGGCCATTACCAGCTGAGCGGCGTGCCGCGCATGCACGAGCGCCCCATAGGCGATCTGGTAGACGCCCTGCGCGAGCTGGGTGCACAGATCGACTACCTGGGTACAGAAGGCTACCCGCCGCTGGCCATCAAGCCCTGGCAGAATCAACACAACGAGCGCCCTGGCCTGCGCACCCGCGTGCGCGGAGATGTGTCCAGCCAGTTCCTCACTGCCCTGCTGATGGCCCTGCCATTGAGCGGCGAAGATGCCTTGATCGAAGTCACCGGCGAGCTGATCTCCAAGCCCTATATCGAGATCACCCTCAATCTGATGCGCCGCTTTGGCCTGCATGTGGAGCGTCGTGGCTGGAGCGAATTCCACCTGCCGGCCGGGCAGTCCTATCACTCGCCCGGCTTGATCCATGTCGAGGGCGATGCCAGCTCGGCGTCCTACTTCCTGGCTGCCGGCGCCCTGGGTGGTGGCCCGGTTCGGGTGGAAGGCGTGGGGGCCGACTCCATCCAGGGTGATGTCAAGTTTGCCGATACCCTGGCGCAGATGGGCGCACTGATTGCGCTGGGCGAGGACTGGATAGAATCAAGTGGCCCCGTCGCCGCCCGCGGCGGCAAGCTGCGCGCCATCGATGCCGATCTCAACCATATCCCCGATGCAGCCATGACCATTGCCGTGCTGGCGCTGTTTGCCGATGGCACCACCACCATACGCAATGTCGCCAGTTGGCGCGTGAAGGAAACCGACCGGCTCAGCGCCATGGCAACCGAGCTGCGCAAGGTGGGCGCCACCGTGGAAGAAGGCGCTGATTACCTGCGCATCACCCCCCCGGCCATGCTCACACCCCATGCCGTCATTGATACCTACGACGACCACCGCATGGCCATGTGCTTCTCACTGGTGGCCGTGGGTGGCACCCCCATACGCATCAACGACCCGCGCTGCGTGGGCAAGACCTTCCCCGAATACTTCGACGTGCTCGCTACCGTATCCCGATGATTTGGTCGGCCTACTGCCAGCCGGTACAATAGCGCCAAATGCAGGCTGCCTATCCTCTCTCCTCCGGGAGAGGGCTGGGTGAGGGGATGCCGCCTGCGACCCAGACTGTTTCCCTATTTTCCCATGTCGCGCCGCCTGCCCTCTCCCGGCAGGCTTGGTCGCCGGCCTGGATGGCACAACGATATGTCTTTGCTTCCCCTACTGAATCAACGCTTTGCCGCCGCCCTTGCGGCAGTCGGCGCGCCCGATGCCCAGCCGCTGGTGCAATTGGCTGGCCGCCCCGAGTTTGGCGACTACCAGATGAATGGCGTGATGGGCGCTGCCAAGGCACTCAAGCTCAATCCACGGGAGCTGGCCCAGAAGGTCATAGACAGCGTGGATCTGGCCGGCATCGCCGCCAGCCTCGAGATAGCCGGGCCTGGCTTCATCAATATCAAGCTCGATGACGGCTTCTTGGCCCAACGTGTCGAAACCGCCCTGGCCGACCCCAAGCTGGGCGTCGATACCCTGCCTCGCCAACGGGTCATGGTCGAGTACTCCTCGGTCAACCTGGCCAAAGAGATGCATATTGGCCACCTGCGCGGCGGCATCATCGGCGACGCACTTGCCCGCATCAACGGCTTCGTCGGCCAGGATGTGATACGGCAGAACCATGTAGGCGACTGGGGCACCCAGTTCGGCATGCTGGTGGCCTTCATGGTGGAATCGCGCAAGGCGGGCGAGGCAGAGTACGCACTCAAGGATCTCGATACCTTCTACAAGGCATCCAAGAAACGCTTTGACGAAGACCCCGCCTTTGCTGACCTGGCGCGTGACTATGTGGTCAAGCTGCAAGGCGGCGATGCCGAGGTGCTGGCACTGTGGCGGCAGTTCGTGGAGCTATCGCTGGCGCACTGCAACGATATCTACCAAAAGCTGGGCCTGCTGCTCAATGATAGCGATGTTCGTGGTGAGAGCTTCTACAACGACGACCTGCCGGTGCTGGTGGACGAGCTGCGTCAGCAGGGCCTGCTGACCGAAGACCAGGGTGCCCAGGTGGTATTCCTGGAAGAGTTCAAGAACAAGGAAGGCGATCCGGCTGCCTATATCGTGCAGAAGCAAGGTGGCGGCTACCTTTACGCCACCACCGATCTGGGCGCCATCCGTTTCCGTGCCCGCGAGCTCAAGCTCGATCGCTGCCTCTATGTGGTGGACGCACGCCAAGGCCTGCATTTCCAGCAGTTGTTCACCGTTGCGCGCAAGGCCGGTTTTGCACCCGCCAGCCTGCAACTCGAGCACGTGGCACATGGCACCATCATGGGCGCCGACGGCAAGCCACTGAAAACCCGCTCAGGCGAGAACATCAAGCTGGTAGACCTGCTGGACGAAGCGATTGAGCGCGCCTACCAACTGGTCAGCGCCAAGAATCCCGAGCTTGAAGAGGCAACCCGCCGCGATATCGCCAAAGCAGTTGGCATTGGTGCGCTCAAGTATGCAGATCTGTCGAAGAACCGTACCACCGACTACATCTTCGACTGGGACACCATGCTGTCCTTCGAGGGCAATACAGCTCCTTACCTGCAGTATGCCTATACCCGCGTCCGCAGCATCTTCCGCAAGGTAGGAGAATGGGACAGCAAGGCCACCGTTGCATTGACTGAGCCTGCCGAGCACGCTCTCGCCCTGGAACTATCACGCTTCGCCGATGTGGTGCATCTGGTTGCGCGCGACAGCCAGCCACATTTCCTCTGCGCCTACCTGTACAACGTGGCCACCGCCTTCTCGCGCTTCTATGAGGCCTGCCCGGTGATACAGGATGGCCAGACCAATGCCTCCCGCCTCAAGGTCTGCGATCTGACCGCCAAGGTGCTGGCACAAGGCTTGGGCCTGCTGGGCATTGCCGTGCTGGAAGCCATGTAAGGCGTACCGGGCCGTACCCGATTGCGGACAACCCTCGCGCAACAAAAAAACCGCCAGCTATGGCGGTTTTTTTGCGGCTTGCTGCATTCGTGCAAGATGCCTATCGTGATGCCAGCCAACTCCGTATCCAGGCGAGCGACGCCGTATTGAGGCATAAGCAAGCCGCCCCGCAGGCACCATCAGGCAGTAGGCGCGCTCTGCAGGGTTGCCGGCTGTTCGCTGGTGTCGGTCAGTATCTGTATGGTCACCCGCCGGTTGCGCGAGCGCCCGGCAGCGTTCTCATTGGGTTCCACCGGGCGGTTCTCGCCAAAACCCAGAGCCACCAAGCGCGATGCGGCGACGCCACTGGCCTCGAACAGGCGCACAACCGTACCGGCGCGTGCTGCAGACAGCTCCCAGTTGGAGGGAAACTGCGGCGAGGCAATGGGGACGTTATCGGTATGGCCTTCGATCTGGATCAGGTTCTTGCCCTGGGCCAGCTTCTGCGCAATGGTCCGTAGCGAGCCACTGGCCGTGGTCTCCAGCGTGGCCGAGCCCACTGGAAACAGCAGGTTGGCGTTCACATCAATGGCCACCCCGCGCTTGTTCTCGCTGATGCGTATCTGGCCATCATCAATCATGGGGGCCAGCGCCTCCTTCAGCTCAGACTGTATTTCCTTCATGGCCGCCGCCTTCTCGGCCTGTTCCTGCAGCAGCTTCTGCGCCTCGCGCCGCTCCTTGAATGGCAGGGCGATCACATTCTGGTTATTGCCATTGGGGTCGCTTTTCAGCAGCGCATTGCTGGAGGTATCGGGCTTGCTGAAGGCCACGGTCAGCGAATCGGACAAGACCTTGTACTTGCCCTCGTTGACCTGCGAGATGGCGTACATCACCACAAAGAAGGCAAACAACAGGGTAATGAAGTCGGCGTACGACACCAGCCAGCGCTCGTGGTTGTCGTGGTCCTCGTGCTTACGCTTGCGCGCCATTGTTTTCATCCCTGGAGACAGCAACGGCCCGGACTGCCGGGCCGTGCCTTGAACCGATCAACCGTACACCGGATAGATATCGGTCAGTCTTACTTTAGCTTGAGTTCCATAAAGCTGCCCAACTGGGCGCCGGCAGAAGCGCCGATGGAACGGGCAAAGCGTTGCGCCCAATCCTCGCGCGGGGTGAAGTCGACGATCTCCTCGGCTTTGACCACGTCACGCGCCACGCTTTCGGCATTGCCGTAGCCATCGGCCAGGCCCAGGGCCACGCTCTTCTCGCCGCTCCACACCAGGCCGGAGAACATGTCAGGCGTCTCTTTCAGGCGCTTGCCACGACCGGTACGCACCACGTCGATGAACTGCTGGTGGATTTCACCCAGCATCTGCTTGGCGTACTCGGTTTGCGTAGCCGATTGCGGCGAGAACGGATCCAGGAAGCCCTTGTTATCGCCCGCCGTCAGCAGCCGGCGCTCCACGCCCAGCTTCTCCATGGCACCGGTAAAGCCAAAGCCATCCATCAGCACGCCGATCGAGCCCACCAGGCTGGCCTTGTCGACATAGATCTTGTCGCCGGCCACCGCCACATAGTAACCACCCGAGGCGCAGATATCGTCCACCACCACATACAGCGGTGTATTGGGGTGCAGCTTGCGCTGGCGCTTGATTTCATCGTTGATCTGGCCTGCCTGCACCGGGCTGCCGCCGGGGCTATTGATACGCAGTATCACGCCCTTGGTATTCTTGTCCTTGAAGGCATTGCGCAAACCTTCGTTGATGGTGTCAGCATTGGCGCCCTCGCCCGCTGCGATCACGCCGGTCAGGTCAACCAGTGCGGTATGCGGGCCGGTAGTGGTGCCTTCAGGGGCTTCGCCATGACGCCAAGTCACGATGATGGCCAGCACCAGGAACAGCCAGGCAAAGCCGGCAAACTTGAAGAAGATGCTCCAGTTACGGCTCTTGCGCTGTTCCTTCAGCGTCGTCATGACCAGACGCTCCAGCACCTGACGTTCCCAGTTCGGGTTTTCTTGCTCGCTCATAGTTTCCTCTATTACCTATCACACCAGACAGCGCTTGCCATCCGGCCATTCAATCATCATGGGACGGTGGCTCAGCGCCAGCCATCCTGTTCAGGTCGGGCATCCGGCAAAAAGAACACCTCGCCGCCTTCCTCCACCAGCACCAGCTTGGTCAGCCGCGCACCCTTGCACGGCCCTCCCAGGCATAGCCCGGTATCGGGCCTATAGTATGCGCCGTGGGTAGCGCAGATCAAATACGAACGGCTCAGGTCAAAGAAGTCGCCTTCATTGAAATCCAGCTCTACCGGTATGTGGGCGCAGGCGTTCAGGTAGCCCTGTACCTTGCCATGCCAGCGCACCACAAAGCCCGGTGCCGGCACGCCAGCCCACTCAGCCTGAAAGCGCTTGCCCAAGCCGCTGTCGGGCAGTTCTTCGCTGGCGCAGATACGCCACTTGCGCCCAGCGTAATCAGCCATGCTCACGCAACCACCCATCCAGTTCAGCGAAGGTGTCAAACAAGCCCAGCGGCTGCATCGCGGCCAGATCGGCCTTGGGGTGCGCGCCATAGGCCACACCCAGTGCAGGTGTGCCCGCATTCAGCGCCATCTGCAGGTCATGCGTGGTGTCACCTATCATCACGCTGCGCTGGGGCGCGACACCCAACAGTTCGGTAATCTCCTCCAGCATCTGCGGGTGCGGCTTGGAATGGCACTCGTCAGCACAACGGGTGGTCTCGAAAAATGCCCCCATACCCGTCTGCTCCAGCACCCGATCCAGGCCACGGCGCGATTTACCGGTGGCCACGGCCATCTGGTAACCCGCCAAGCGGTAGTGCGCCAGCGCCTCGGCCACGCCATCGAACAAGGCAATCTCGCCGTCGCGGGCCAGGTAGTGGGTCTTGTAAGCATCCACGATCTGTGCCACCTGGGTGGCCGTGGCCTCGGGGGCCAAAAAGCGCATGGCTTCATTCAGGCCATAGCCTATCACGTAGCTGGCCTGCTGCCGGCTGGGTACGGCCAGGCCGACGTCGGCAAACGCCAGCTGGATGGAACGGGTAATCAGGGCAGTGGAATCGGCCAGGGTGCCGTCCCAATCGAATATCAATAGATCAAAGCGGTCGGCCATCAAAGCGATTCCAGGCTGTTCATATAGGTTTGCAGTTCCAAGGGCAGTGGCGCCTCCAGCTTGAGCGGCTCGCCGCTGATGGGGTGGTTCAGCGTCAACCGCCAGGCATGCAGGAACATGCGCTTGAGCCCTTGCCGTGGCAGCGCCTTGTTCAGCGCAAAATCGCCGTACTTGTCATCGCCCAGGATAGGAAAGCCCGATTGCGCACAGTGCACCCGTATCTGATGGGTACGGCCGGTCTTCAGTTCGCACTCCAGCAAGGTGGCGTCGGCAAAGGCAGCCTTGCGGTTGAATACCGTGTGGGAGTCCTGGCCGTCCGGGGTCACGCTCACCCGGCGCTCGCCGTCTGCCGTGACATATTTCTGCAGCTTGAAACGCACATGCCGCCGTGCGTCGGGGAACACCCCCTTCACCAGCGCCAGATAGCGTTTGTCCATGCCCCGGTCATTACGCAACATCTCGTGCATGGCCACCAGCGCCGCCCGCTTCTTGGCCACCAGCAATATGCCGGAGGTTTCGCGGTCCAACCGGTGCACCAGCTCCAGGAACTTGGCTTGGGGCCGCAGTGCACGCAATTGTTCTATCACCCCAAAGCTCACGCCACTGCCGCCGTGCACCGCCACGCCGGCCGGCTTGTCTATCACCAGCAGCGCCTCGTCCTCATACAGTATGGGCAGTGCCGGCCCGCGTGCTGCGGCTGCCTGGCTGGGCTTGGCATTGGGCTCCGCCAGGCGGATGGGCGGTATGCGTATCTGGTCGCCTTCCACCGTGCGATAGGTGACGTCGGCCCGGCCCTTGTTCACCCGCACCTCTCCCGAGCGCACGATCCGGTAGATCAGCGACTTCGGCGCACCCTTGAGGTGCTTCATCAAATAGTTATCCAAACGTTGGCCGGCTTCTTCGCTGCCGACCACGAGGTACGAAACTTTGCTAGGGGTGTCCATCTGACATATACTCTGGCGGTCTTGCCATCCGCTTAGGCCGGCCTTGCCGGAACCACCGGCGGCAGACCGTCTGTTCTACCGCACCGGGCCAAAATGGCCGCTGCGGTCTTCAAAGGAACGGATTATCTCACGCGCGACCGGCTCGCGCGGCCTTTCCCGCTCTTTCCCCTACGTCTTTTTCTCTCTTGCCGTGCCGGCTACCCGCCAGGCACCACGTGCGCAAGGCAGACGTGAGCGCTTAGGTGCGCCAAACCAGGGAAACTCGGACAAGGCCAATGCCGGTGCGGTTAACGTCGTTCACCGCAAAGCAACGACGGCACAAAGTGACAAAACGCACGACCGGACATCAGCAGGCTGATGCCCCCATAAACCAGGGCTATCAGTCGGCAATACTAGGACACACCCGTGCGCGGCAACGACCTCTCGGCCGCGACGATAGTATGGAACCTTGGGGACCTACGCCTTGCTAAACCATTTGCAACGCCTCTCTGCCTGAGTCTTCCCTCGACGGCCAACCGCCGTCGGTGTGTTCGCCCCTGCCTGTCCGGCGGCGGGAGAACGAAACATGAAACGCATGCTGTTCAATGCGACACAAGCTGAAGAGCTTCGTGTTGCCATCGTCGACGGCCAGAAGCTGATTGATCTGGATATCGAAACCGTCGGCAAGGAACAACGCAAAAGCAATATCTACAAGGCCGTCATCACCCGCATCGAGCCCTCGCTCGAAGCCTGCTTTGTCGATTACGGCACCGACCGCCACGGTTTCCTCCCCTTCAAGGAAGTTGCCCGCTCCTATTTCAAGGAAGGCGCCGACGGCCGTTCGCGCATCCAGGACGCACTCAAGGAAGGCATGGAACTGATCGTCCAGGTTGAAAAGGACGAACGCGGCAACAAGGGCGCTGCCCTCACCACCTTTATCTCGCTGGCCGGCCGCTATCTGGTGCTGATGCCCAACAATCCTCGTGGCGGTGGCGTATCGCGCCGTATCGAGGGTGAAGAGCGCCAGGAACTGCGTGCCACCATGGACCAGCTCGATGTGCCCACCGGCATGTCCATCATCGCCCGTACCGCCGGCATAGGCCGTACCGCCGAAGAGCTGCAATGGGACTTGAACTACCTGCTCAAGCTGTGGAAAGCCATCGATTCGGCCGCCACCCCCAGCTTCGAGCTGCAGGCCGCCGATCCCGAGCGCCCTGGCAAGACCATTACCAAGTACGTCCCCACCCCCACCTCGCCCGAGGGCAAGCACCTCAAGCGCGACAATCCCGCTCCCTTCCTGATCTACGAAGAAGGCAGCCTGGTGATCCGCGCCATACGCGATTACTACCAGCCCGACATCGGCGAAATCCTGATCGACACCGAATTCGTGTTCAATCAGGCACAGCAGTTCATGAGCCATGTGATGCCCGGCTTTGTGAACCGCGTGAAGATGTACAAGGACGACGTTCCGCTGTTCTCGCGCTTCCAGATCGAACACCAGATCGAAACCGCGTTCTCGCGCGAAGTGGCCCTGCCCTCCGGCGGCGCCATCGTGATCGACCATACCGAAGCACTGGTATCGGTGGACGTGAACTCGGCCCGCGCCACCAAGGGCGGTGATATCGAAGAGACCGCCACCCGCACCAACCTGGAAGCCGCCGACGAAATCGCCCGCCAGTTGCGCCTGCGCGACCTGGGCGGCCTGATCGTGGTCGACTTCATCGACATGGAAAAGGCCGGCAACCAGCGCGAGGTGGAAAACCGCCTGCGCGATGCCCTGCGCCATGACCGTGCCCGTGTGCAGACCGGCAAGATCTCGCGCTTCGGCCTGATGGAACTGAGCCGCCAGCGCCTGCAGCCCAGCCTGGGCGAAACCGCCCACCAGCCCTGCCCGCGTTGCCATGGCACCGGCTTTATCCGTGGTATCGAATCCTCGGCCCTGCACATCCTGCGCATCATTCAGGAAGAGGCCATGAAGGAGAACACCGGCGCCATCCACGCCCAGGTGCCTGTCGATGTCGCCACCTTCCTGCTGAACGAAAAGCGCGCCGACATCTTCTCCATCGAGTCGCGCCTCAAGGTCGGCGTGGTGTTGATCCCCAACATCCACCTGGAAACCCCCAATTACACCGTCACCCGTCTGCGCCACGACGACCTCAACCATATCGAGGAAGTCCTGCCGTCGTACAAGATGATGGAATCGCCCGCCGAGGAAGAACACAGCCACGGCAAGGGCAAGAACGACGAGCCCGCCAAGCCGCGCCAGGAAGCCGCCGTCAAGGCCATCACCCCGTCGCAGCCGGCCCCTATCGCTGTCGAGAAGCCAGCACCGGTCGAGGCCAAGCCGTCTTTCTTCGAACGCATAGTCCGTTTCTTCAAGGGCCCCGAAGTCGAAGAAGTGAAGCAGCCCGTGCCCGCCAACAAGGGCGGCCGTGATCGTGGCAACCGCCGTGGCGAAGGCCGCCGTGGCGAGCGCAGCGAGCAGCAACGCAGCGAACAGCCGCGCAACAACGACGGTCGTCGTGGCAACAACAGCGAAGAGCGCCGTGGCGGCAACAAGCCCCGCATCGAAGAAGACGAGCAGCCACGCCAGCCGCGTCGCGAACGTGGCGAGCGCAATGAAGGCCGCAACCAGGGCGAAGGCCGTGGCGAACGCGAGAACCGCAACGAACGGCCGCAAGGCGAAGGCCGCGAGCAGCGCGAGCCACGTCAGCCCCGCGAACAGCGTGAGCAGCGTGAACCACGTGAAGGCAGCGAAGCCCGTGCAGAGCGCGAGCCACGCGAAGCCCGCGAACCGCGTCAGCCACGCGAGCCCCGCCAGCCGCGCGAGCAGCGTGAACCGCGCGAAGCGAATGAGGCCCGCGCCGAGCGCGAACCGCGTCAACCCCGTCCGCAGGCCGAACCCAAGCCACAACAGGCCGAGGGCGAGGAGCCAACGCAGCAGGAACTGCTGCCGGTAGACGGCCAACAACCCGAAGGTGCTGAAGGTAGCGAAGGCCGCGGCCGTCGTCGTCGTGGCCGTCGTGGTGGCCGTGGTGAACGCGGTGGCGATAGCAACCAGAACCAAGGCGAAGGCAGCGAGAACGGCAGCGATGAAGCAGCCGAACCGGTAGCCGCAGAAACCAGCCAGAACGAAGTGGCTGCGCCTGTAGTCGCCCAAGAGGCCGCACCGGCTGCACCCGCACCGGTTGAAGCCGCACCCGCCGCAGCAACTACCGCCGCACCGGCACAAGGCGCCTGGTGGGAAAGCAAGGGCGAAGCCGCTACCCAGGTTGCCGAAGCCAAGGCCACCCCTGCGCCGGTAGAAGCCGTCGCAGCGGCCGCCGCAGTGGACGCCGCGCCCGCAGTAGCCGCCGTTGAAGCAGCACCGGCAGTGGCCACGCCCTCCGCCGAAGTTGCAGCAGCCGTAGCGCCAGTGGCAGAGCCCGCCACAGTGGAAGCCGTAGCAGCACCCGCCCCCGCCGTTGCAGCGGTTGTAGAAGCCGTCGCGGTAGAGGCGCCCAAGCCTGTTGCCCCGCAACTGCCGGAAATCGGTCGGCCCGAAGACGTCGGCCTGGTGCAGGTAGCCACCAAGGCCTTCGAGCCCCTGCCGGAACTGCCGCAGATTGCAGCACCGACACGCCGCCGCCGTAGCGAAGTGAAGCCGACGCAGTCCACCGCACCGGTGCAGGAAGAGTTGGTCATGGTCGAAACCAAGGCCGTGGAAACCAAGCCCGAATAAGGCTGTTTCCCCCTCGCAGTAGCAACAACAAGGGCGCACATGGCGCCCTTGTTGTTTTGTGTGACGATATACCAGCTGACCTAGGCCTGTTTACCGCAGCACCGTCACCCAGCAGCCGACGGAACACCAGACATATAGGCTCCCGGTACCGCCCCCTAACGACTTAGGTACGGCCAATCAGTCTTTGCACTCAAAGCCGTAGTCATCCTTGTAGCGCTTGACCTGATCTGCAGGCATGGACTTGAATATGACACAAACGGTAAAGCTACCCACCTGCTTGCCGTCCTTCACATAGCCCCAATCACTGATCTGCGCCCGGCTGAAGGGGTAGGACTTACCCGCCTCTACCGTCTCCACAACTTCGGGATCGTTGGCCACGACACCCACAAAGCCTGTCTTTTCCCTTTTGAACGGTGTCACCCAGATATGCTCGGCGCCGTTCTTGTCTTCAAACCGGACCTTCAATTTGTAGCCCAAAGTACCGCTGGGCTTGCTCTCCGCCACCTTCAGAAAGGTATCCAGCGTCGCCTGGGCTTTAGCTATGGCGGCATTCATCGCCTTATCCTGATCATTGACATAGACCACCTGGTCACCGATCTTTTCATCGCTCGCCTGGCACAGGCCAGCTGTCAGCATGCATAGCGCAGCAAATAACGTAGATTTCATTTCTTCCTCATTGATTCGTCAGTTGAATATCCCACCGTGTACTGGTTTACCATAGCCCAGCCCCATAAACGAGGCACTCAAGCAAAACAAAGGCGCTATTCAGCGCCTTTGTTTTCAATCATGCAGCAATGCCTAGTCCACCCAGGCGTCAAAGCTGAAGTACTTGTCGTTGACCTTCTTCCACTGGCCATTCTGTCGTATGGTCACAATGGCCTTGTCAAACATCACGCGCAGCGCCTCATCCTGTTTACGCACCGCGATGCCGGGCCCTATACCAAAATACTTGGTGTTGCTTTTGTCGTTGATGGCCGGACCAGCAAAAGACCAATCCTCGTTGCCGGTTTTACCCAGAAAATCCGTGGCGGCAATCAGTGCATCCATGGCAGCGGCATCCAATTTGTCCATCGCCATATCTTCCATCAGCATGGCATGGGTCTTGTAGCGTGTGATCTTGGCTCCCTTCGCCGCCAGCTCACCCAAAGCGTAACGCTCTTCGGCTGAGTTGATAGCCACACCCAGGCGCTTCCCTTTCAGGTCAGCAGGCAACTTCTTGATCTTGCTATCCGCCCGGACCACGATGCGCGACGGCACCTGATAGTAGGTCTTGGTGAATGCAGCAAATTGCTTTCTCTCATCGGTGATATACATCGAAGAGACAATGGCGTCGTATTTATCCTTGTTCAGATTCACCAGGAAGGCATTCCAGTCCGCCTCCTCCACGAACTCGCACTTCACCTGCATGGCCGTGCACAGTTCATTGGCAATATCGATATCAAACCCGGTCAACACACCTTCCGGTGTCTTGAAGGTAAACGGCTTGAATGCCGGCTCAACGCCAATACGGACGGTCTTCCATTCCTTGGCCGGCGGCACGGTTTCGCTGACTTTCCCTGCATCGGCTGCCATATTGCTGGCATAGGCAAAACCCGAGGCGGCGAGGGCGATGACGAAAAATGAGCGTATGTTCATTCTGACTCCAGTACAGTTGCATAGACACCAGGGTGCTTCCAGAAACCTCGGCTTAAAGGCGAGGCCGGGCGCCACCTAAGCATATCGACACTACATAGGCTGAATAGATGGAGCGATATACCCTGGACAGCGCCGCTTTATAGCGAGGTTGCTGGCACCACCAGACGCTTTGGCACGCCAGCCTACTCCTTACGGGCAGGTCGGCAGTGAGGCATCTGGAAGCACCCACCAAGCTGCGCATCCGCTCGCGCAGTACGCCACGGCGACACTATGTGGTCGGCAAGGTGGTTTAGCAGCGCAGATGGCACCAAGGCTCATGGCCAAGCCCAGTCTGCAGACAAGAACCCGGCCATCAGCAGGCTTGCGATAGTTTCATATTCTGCGCCCCCTCGTCCAGCCAGGACCATTTAGCAAAATATTAGTACTCTCTTAATTACATATTCGGATCACACAAACCCGCCCAATGTGACGATGCGCTCACACCAGCCACCTTGTGGCCCGCGCACTTGGGGCTAACGGCGCCTATAGCCGCCTCGCCCACCGTGCCGCCAAGATCAACACACCGAGAGACATCGCCATGTTCAAACCCTGCATCACCGCACTGCTCTGCGCCGCCACCCTGCCTGCGATGGCCTGGAACAGCAACTTCAGCAATGTGAACTTCGAGAATGCCGCAGGCCTCACTATTCCAGCCAAGCTGTTCGTGCCCGCAGGCTGGGTCGAAGGCGGCAATCAGCGCTACCCTGCCGTCGTCATGCTGCATGGCTGCTCGGGGGTCTATAGCTACAGCCTGCCCAATGCCAACAACAGCAATGTCCAGACCCTGTATCGCGAGTGGGCAGACCGATTGGTGGCCCAGAACATGGTGGTCCTGATCGTTGACAGCTTCAGTCCACGCAAACCTGCAGGCCAGAATCAGAGTGAATGCAGCAATGGCGCTGGCGTCGGCATCTCAGAAGTCACCGACCGGCCGCTGGACGTCTATGCCGCCCGCAGCTATCTCGACAGCCGCAGCGATCTGGTCGCCCCTGGCCGCATGTCATTGCTGGGTTGGTCGCACGGCGGCAGCACCGTCATGACCACGCTGGCCGACACCCAGCCCGACGGCACCACCAGCAAACCGGCAGCACAACGTGGCTTCCGTGGTGGCGTAGCCTTCTATCCCGGCTGCGGCCTGAACAGCGCCTACAACGGCATCACCAACAGCAAATGGCGGCCCTATGCAGGTGTGCACATCCTGGCCGCCAGCGCCGACAAGCTCTACTACGACGCCAGCAAAGCCACCCAGGCACTCAAGTACCCCTGCACCACCCGCCAGGACCGTGCTGCCCAGCTGGGGGCCAGCAGCCTGACCGGCAACGAAGTGCAGATGACGGTCTACCAGGGTGCAGCCCACAGCTTTGACGGCTCGGATGATGCCTGCGTCAACATCGCCAGCACACCGGATGCCTGTGCCAAAGAGCAGGCCGATACCGCAGCCCTGAACCACTTGCAGCAATACCTGAACTGAGAGCCTGTTATGGAATCAGATTATCGATAGGTGCCACTGAACGAGCAGGCGCCAGGGTAACCCTGGCGCTGGACTTCAGCGCAGTCTGAACCAGTAGGCTCTCCCCTCGATTGAATCCACACCCCGCCGCACGAGAGCCCTGCTGACGCTCGTCATCTGAAAGGCAACGGCTCACCCCGCCAGCAAAGAGCGCGCGGCCTCATAGCGGGTGGCGAAGTATTTGGTCTTCATGCTCTCTATCCGCACCCTACCCTTTGTGCTGGGGGCGTGGATGAACTTGTCATCGCCTATATAGATACCCACATGCGAGAAGGAGCGGTTCATGGTGTTGAAGAACACCAAGTCGCCGGCCTGCAATTCCTCCCGCTTGATGGGCCGTCCCTTGCGGGCGATCTCTGCTGCGCTACCTCGCACTTCCATACCTACCGCATTACGGAAGATAAAACTCACCATGCCCGAGCAATCCAGCCCCGCTTCCGGATTCTTGCCGCCAAACACATAGCCCACATCAATCAGCCCCAGCGCATACATCACGATCTCGCGCCCTGCCGCACTCACCTCGATATGGCTGGGCGCCACCGCCGGACGCGCCGCTGGTGGCTTGCTGGCCACCTTGCCGGCAGGCTGGCCAGCAGGCTTGCCAACTGGCTTGTCTGGCGCACTGGCGCATGCGGCCAGCAACAAAGGCAGCAAGGCTACGCCCAGCAGCCGGCGACGCGGCTTAGCGATACGCGCTAACTTCATGGTAGCTCCTCCAACCACGCTGCCAGGGCCGCCGCAGCCAGTTGCCAGCCGGCATCCAGCATCAGCATATGTCCCAGGCCTTGCAACATATGGGCACGCACACCCAAGGCACGGGCGGCGCTGTAGATCAGATGGCAAGGCATCAGCTTGTCATCATGACTACCCAGCACCAGTGCGGGCGGCATGCCGCGCGGTGGTCGCTGGTCAAACTGGGGTAGATTCATGTCTATCAGGGCGCGATCCGATTCATGCTGGAAGCGCGCAGCGTAGGCCTGCAACTCGGCCTCCACAATGTCGGCCGAGAACAATAGCTCCCGCAGCTTGTCGAGCCGGGGCGGCACGCCCCCGTTCTGCAGCAGATTCAGCTCCCACAGCAGCAGAGGATGCTGCCAGAACAAATGCAATGCCGACCCCATCAAGCCCTCGGGTGGCACCGTGGCAAGCAGGGCCAGGCCAGGCAGCACCTGCTCGCGCGCCACCATCTGGGCCAGGTAGCCCCCCATGGAATGCCCTACCAGCACCGGCCGGCGCCCGGTCTGCATCTCGATCAGCCTGATGGCTTGCGCCACATCCTCGGCGTACTCATGCACCGATGTGGCGGCCAGCCCGCTACGCCCCTCGCTCAAGCCATGGCCACGCAGGCTGACGGCAAAGCTGTGATAGCCGCGTTGGGCAAAATAAGCCAGGTAATGCACCTGCCAGCACCAGGCGGCAGCATAAGCGCCATGGATAAACAGCAAGGGCGGTCGCCCACTCGCCTGCAAGGCCTTTGATTCGATTATTTCCAGCTTTATATCAGTCACTTGGACACTGTTCTTATGAATTTCCCTGAGCATTGCCGGCCACCTTACGCCAATCCCCCGCCGCTTACAACCAAGCCCGTAGTTATTGACTTTTTGTTCAGTAATGAATAAATTACTTGAAAGTCACTAATTCACCACCCAGCTTGGCGCACCGCCCTGTATTGGCCTCACCCGCCCAGGAGCCCCCTATGAATACTCCCCTACCACGCTGGCAGCGCCGCAAGGATGCCCGTCCGGCCGAGATCATCCAGGCCGCCCTGACCCTGTTCGCCGACAAAGGCTTTGCCGCCACCCGGCTGGATGATGTCGCCAAGCTGGCGGGCGTCACCAAGGGCACGGTCTATCTGTACTTCGAGAACAAGGAAGAACTGTTCAAGGCGGTAGTACGCGAAACCGTCGTCCCTGCACTGGAGTTTGCCGAGACACTGGTAGAAGAACATCAGGGCGCCTGGTCCGACCTGTTGTGGCAGCTGCTGTCCAGCTGGGCGGAGCGGATGGAGCATGCCACCTCCTCCGGCATCTCCCGGCTGATGATTGCCGAGGCCACCAATTTCCCTGAGCTGGCCCGGTTCTATGTGGATGAAGTCGTGGTACGTAGCCGCCGGCTGTTTGCCGATGTGATCAGCCGTGGCATACAGAGCGGCGAGTTCCGTGAAGTTGATCCCATGATGGCCGCCCGGGCGGTCACCGCCCCGTTGGTGATGATCAAGGTCTGGAAACAGAGCTTCTCGCTGTGCGATACCGAACCCGTCGACCTCAAGGCCTTTGCCCGCTTCCATTTTGATCTGCTGGTACAGGGCCTGCGGCACCGATAGCCCTCAGCATCCCGGCTGACACCCCCACACCTCCCAGACACCAGCCCAAGCTGGTGCAAGCCTCAAGAGCCACGCATGAACGACACCGCAAGCCCATCGCAGAAACAGACCAAAGCCAGGTTGGTCCTGGCGCTCGCCATCGCCGCCATCGCAGGCTGGGTGATCTATCACTGGTGGCATGGCCGTACCTATGTCGAGACCGACAACGCACAGGTAGAGGGACATATCGTGCCCATCGCCGCCCGCCTGTCCGGCTATGTACAGGCGGTGAAGGTGGCCGACAACCAGCCCGTCAGCGCCCGCAGCGTGTTGGTCAAGATAGATGACCGCGACTACGGCGCCCGCCTGGCACAGGCCGAAGCCGATCTGAAGATCGCCATGGCTGCCGCCGGCAGCAAGGGCAGCACCGGTCAGGCCGAGGCCCAGATAGGCTATGCCCAGGCCAGCGCGGCCGCAGCGCAATCGACCATTGCCCTGGCAGCGGCCAATGCCGAGCGGGCGCACAATGATCTGGAACGCACCCGCTCATTGGCTGCCAAGGGCATGGCTTCCAGCGCCCAGCTGGATGCTGCCCTGGCAGCCCAACGCTCGGCCGAATCGCAGCTCAAGACAGCACGCGATACCGCCAGCGCGGCCAGCCAGCAGGTAGGCGTGGCTGGCGCCGGCCTGAAGTCCGCCCAGGCCAAGGTCGATTCGGTTCGGGCCCAGCGTGATCTGGCAGCCATCCAGTTCAAGGATACCGAGGTACTGGCCCCCATCACCGGCGTGGTCAGCAAGAAGTCGGTCGAAGTCGGCCAATTGGTGCAGGCAGGCCAGACGCTGATGTACGTGGTGCCGCTCAGCGATATCTGGGTTACGGCCAATCTCAAGGAAACCGAGGTGGGCAATGTGCGGGCCGGCCAGGCAGTCACCGTCGAGGTGGATGCCTACCCCGGCAAGGCTTTTGCCGGCACGGTGGAATCCTTCAGCTCAGCCACCGGCGCCAAGTTTTCGCTGTTGCCGCCTGATAACGCCAGCGGCAACTTCACCAAGGTAGTGCAGCGCGTGCCCGTCAAGATCAGGCTGGCCGCTTTTGACCACAACGCCACCCCATTGCGCCCCGGCATGAGCGTCATGGCCAGCATACGCATACGCTGATTCCAGGAAGAAACACCATGCGCATCGCCCTGATCTCCGATATCCACGGCAATCTCCCCGCCCTGCAAGCGGTGCTGGCCGATATTGCCCGCCGTGGCATCACGCAGATTGCCAATCTGGGCGACAGCTTGAGCGGGCCGCTATGGCCAGAAGAAACTGCGGTATTGCTGCGGCAGCAGAGCTGGCCGCAACTGGCGGGCAATCACGAGCGGCAATTGCTGACCCAGCATCCGTCCCGCATGGCCGCCAGCGATCGCCACGCCCGCCAGCAGATCAGCCCTGCCACCTTGCAGTGGCTGGCCAGCCTGCCGCCCACCTACCGGATGGACGAGGTGCTGCTGTGCCATGGCACCCCCAGCAGCGACCTGGTCTATTGCATGGAAACCGTGACCCCCACGGGCTGCCGTATGGCCACGCCCACCGAGCTGGATGCACGCCTGGGCCAGGAGACCGCCCGCCTGATTGCCTGCGGCCATACCCATCTCCCCCGTACCCTGCGCGCCCTCGATGGCCGGCTGGTGGTCAACCCCGGCAGCGTCGGCCTGCCGGCCTACGACGACGATCACCCGCACTTTCACCTGATAGAGAACGGCAGCCCCGATGCCCGCTATGCGATCGTCGAGCGCCTGGATCACGGCTGGCAGGTCGATCTGCTTGCGCTGCCGTATGACTTTGAGTCTGCCGCCGCGCAAGCCGCCCGCAATGGTCGGCCTGAGTGGGCACACGCCCTGCGCACCGGCTACGCCCTCGTATCCCCTACCTGAGACCAATCCATGTTCGGCACCCACGACCTCTGGCTGTTTATCCTGTCCGGCCTGATGCTCAATATCGCGCCTGGCCCGGATTCCCTCTACATCGCCAGCCGCGCCGCCGGCCAGGGTTTCAGGGCAGGTTCCGCCGCCGCACTGGGTATAGGCCTGGGTACCTTTGTCCATATCTTCGCCGCAGCCTTGGGCTTGTCGGCCATTCTGGCCACCTCGGCCACGGCCTTCACCATCGTCAAGCTGATCGGCGCCGCCTACCTGATCTGGGTCGGCATCAGCATGCTGCGCAGCAAGGTCAGCACGCCAGGTGAACTGGCCACGCTGCAGGCCGCGCCCCTGTCCAGCATATTCTGGCAAGGCTTCTGGACTAATGTGCTGAACCCCAAGGTGGCCCTGTTCTTTCTGGCCTTCGTGCCCCAGTTCATTGATGCCACGGCACCCAGCAAAGCCCTCGCCTTTATCTTCCTGGGGGCGATATTCAATTTCAACGGCATGCTCTGGTGCCACACCCTGGCCTATACCGCCGCCAAGGTCAGCAGCCTGATCCAGCCCGGCAAGGGCATTAGCCAGTGGCTTAACCGCAGCATGGGGGCGTTGTTCCTGTTCCTCGGCATCAAGCTCGCCCTCTCCAGGCAGGCCTGATTCATCTACCCGCCAGCCGCCCCAGCCAAGGTCATAGCATGAAGCCTTTCTTCCCCAGCCTGCTACGCAGCAACCATCCAGATGCCATCCATCGCAACCGCTTTATCATCGCGATCACGGTCACCCTGGCCTGCGTGCTGGAACTGCTGGACACCAGCATCGTCAATGTTGCCGTCCCCCATATGATGGGCACCCTGGGTGCCACGCTCGATGAAATCACCTGGGTTTCGATAGGCTATGTGGTCGCCAACGTCATCATCCTGCCCATTTCGGGCTTCCTGGCCAACCAGATAGGCCGCCGCAACTACCTGGCGCTGTCCATCATCATCTTCACCGTCGCCTCCTGGGCCTGTGGCAATGCTACCTCCCTGGGCGAGCTGGTGTTCTGGCGCATCGTCCAGGGCCTGGGCGGCGGCGGTCTGATCGCCACGGCGCAGGCCACGCTGTACGAAGTGTTTCCGGCCGAGGAGATGGCGACGGCCATGGCCATCTTCGGCATAGGCATCATGTTCGGCCCCTCGCTCGGCCCAACCGTAGGCGGCTGGATTACCGACACCTGGTCCTGGCCCTGGATTTTCTATATCAACCTGCCCCTCGGTGCCATCGCCCTCTTCCTGGTGCTGGCCTTCGTACCCGACTCCGCCCATCGCCGGCAGATCAGCAGCGTGGACTACCTGGGCCTGCTCTTGCTGGCAATCGGCATAGGCAGCCTGCAGCTGATGCTGGAGCGCGGCGAAAAGCTGGAATGGTTCGAGTCCACTGAGATCCTGGCCTACGCGGTCACCAGCTTCGTCTCGTTGTTCGCTTTCGTCATCCGCCAGCTTGAGATAGCCCATCCCATCGTCAACCTGCGCATCATGAAGGATCTGCAGTTTTCAGCTGGCCTGCTGTTCACCTTCTTTCTGGGTGCCGCCTTGTTCTCCACCGTGTTCCTGTTCCCGGTCTATGCCCAGACCCTCATTGGTTTCGACGCCTTCCAGACCGGCATGATCATCCTGCCCTCCGCCCTGGCAGCGGCCTTTGCCATGCCCATTGCCGCCAAGCTGATTTCCCGCGGTGTGCCGGCCCATGTGCTGATCATCGCGGGAGCCGCCCTGTTCATGTACGCCATGTGGGGTCACCACCTGTTTACCACCGAATCGGGCGCGGCCGATTTCTTCTGGCCTTTGCTGCTACGGGGCTTTGGCCTGGGCCTGGTGTTCATGCCGCTCAACAACCTCAGCCTGGCCCGTATCCTGCCTACTGAAATCCCCAACGCTACCGGCCTCTACAACCTGGTAAGGCAGTTGGGGGGCAGCGTAGGCATTGCGCTGTCGGCCACGCTGCTGGTCAAGTTCGAAGACATCAAACGCTCGGCCCTGGTCGAGCATCTGGCCCATGACAACGCCGCCATGGCCGAAAGGCTGGAAGCCTATACCCGGCTATTCCAGCAAAAGGGTGATGCCATCGCCAGCGCCACCCAAAAGGCCTATGCCCTGATCAATCTGCAGGTCAGCCAGCAGGCCATGCTGCTGGCCTTCAGCGAGCTGTTCCTGTGGTTTGGCGCCATCATCATCCTGCTGCTGCCGCTATTGTTCTGGATGCGCACACCACCGCGCATGGCACAGGCCACCGATGTGGCGCACTAGCCCTGCGACAACAGCGGGCGCAAACCAGAAACCGCGATAAAATAGCCCCATGCGCCCTATCTCCACCGACCTCGACCAGGCCCTGGCACTGCTGCAAGCAGGCGAGCTGGTCGGCATCCCCACCGAAACCGTCTACGGCCTGGCGGCCGATGCCAGCCGCCCCGACGCGGTAGCCAAGATCTTCGCCATGAAGGGCCGGCCGGCTGACCACCCGGTCATCGTACATATCGCCGGCCGCCAGCAACTGGCCGACTGGGCGCAGGATATCCCCGATGCCGCCTGGAAGCTGGCCGATGCCTTCTGGCCTGGCTCGCTGACCCTGATATTGCGGCGCAAGCCCCATGTGCCGGACGCCGTCACGGGCGGGCAGGATACGGTCGGCCTGCGTGCCCCCGCCCACCCGCTCACCCATGCCTTGCTGGAGCACTTCGGCGGTGGGCTGGCCGCCCCGTCTGCCAACCAGTTCGGCCATGTCAGCCCCACGACAGCCGAACATGTTTACAACGAGTTCGGCGATGCGCTGGGCCTTATCCTTGATGGCGGCCCCTGCACGGTCGGCGTGGAATCCACCATCGTCGGCCTGACGGACGACCACCCCACCCTGCTGCGCCCTGGTGGCATCTCAGCTGAAGCCATTGAAGCCGTATTGGGCGTCAAGCTGATACACCACGAAAAACCGACCACCGCCAAGCTGCGGGTATCGGGCCTGCTCGATTCCCACTACGCCCCCCGCACCCCCTTGCTGGTGGGCCCCCTGGCTGCCCTGGAGGCCGAGGCCTACCAGCGCTTTGAAGCCGGCCAGCGGGTAGCCCTGCTGCACCATTCGCAAATGCTACAGGCGGTCTGCGGCGCAGAATGCCATGCCATGCCGCTGAACGCCGAAGCCTATGCCCGCGTACTCTATGCCACCCTGCGGGAGCACGATGGCGGCCGTTTCGACGTCTTGCTGCTGGAACAGCCCCCGCAGGCAGCCGCCTGGCTGGCCGTGAATGACCGTGTCAAGCGGGCGGCCAGCGGCTGGCTAGCCTGAGCCGGGGCAGGCTCCATCAGCCTCGGTTCGTACCCAGCCAGCGCTACCGTGCTATGCCGCTCAATGCTTCCGCCAGCGCCCTGACCATGGTGGGCAGGGTTTCCCATTGGCGCAGGCAGAGTTTCAGCTCCCGCTCCGCCCAGTCATCGCTCAGTGCGACCAAGGCCAAGCCCATGGCATCCCGGTAGCCCTGGCCGGTGGCTTCCGGCACAACGGCTACACCGGCCCCGCCCGCCACCAACCTGGCGATGGCGGCAAAGCTCGGCGCCCTTGCCCGCATGTGCAGATCCAGGCCCGACAGCCTGGCCAGCTTTTCCACAAAGCCCTGCATGGCGCTGCCATCCGGCAAGCCCACCAGGTCGTGGCTGGCCAGTTCACGAAAACTGATACAGGCCCTATCGGCCAGCGGGTGTTTGGGCGATGCCAGCACGGCCAGCCGGTACCGGCCTATGGGCAGTGCCAACAGGCCGGGGGGCTCGTAGTCGCCATCTATCACACCGAGGTCTGCCTCACCCGCCGCCACCGCAGCGATCACTTCGCGGCTGGGGCGCTCCACCAGCGTCACATCAACATAGCTATGCTCCGCCAGAAAACGCCCCAGGGCGCCCGGCAGTATCGTGCTGTTGGCAGTGGTATTGGCATAGAGCCGCAAGGCCACGCGCTGCTCGCCGCTCAAGCCGTCCATCGCCAGCTGGGCATCCTGTGCCGAACGCAGCAATCGGCGGGCGTGTTCCAGCAGCACCTCGCCTGCCGGCGTCAACCTCACACCGGTAGCGTGCCGCACAAACAGGCTTAGGCCCAGCCTGTGCTCAAGCAGCCTTAACCGCGCACTGGCGGCCGACAACGCCAGCGGCAGACTGGCCGCCCCCTTGGAGAGCGACCCCGCCGCAGCCACGGCAGCAAACAAGCGCAGATCGTTCAGATCAAAGCGCAGAGGTTTCGTCATTGGCGAAGGCCCATGGTGTAAAAACGCATTCTCGCGCTGGCTGCCGCGGTTCACAATGGGCCGCATCAACCCGTTTCTGGAGCAGCCATGATACAGCGCGCCCTGACAGCCTTCGCTATTTCAGAACACAGGCATTGGTGGCAGGACGGCCGCACCCTGGCCTTGCTGTCTGCCGCCGGTTTCTCGCTCAAGGCCATTTTCGTCAAACTGGCCTATGCCGCCGGGCCGGTCGACGCTATCAGCCTGCTGGCGCTACGCATGGGCCTGGCCTTGCCCGCCTTTCTCTGGCTCGCTTATTCCGCCCAGGGCGACACCCTGGGCAAGCGCGACTGGCTGGGTCTGGCCGGCCTGGGCCTGGTGGGCTATTACCTCTCCAGCCTGTTTGATTTCCTGGGCCTGCAAACCATCTCGGCCGGACTGGAAAGACTCATCCTGTTCACCTACCCCAGCCTGGTGCTGCTGATGGAAGCGGCTTGGCATCGCCGCCCCATCAGCGGACGCATCTGGGCCGCCATGGGCTTGTGCTACCTCGGGCTGCTGGCAGCCTTCTGGCACGACTTGGTCCACACTACCGCCGGCACTGCCGTACTGATAGGTGGCGGCTGGGTCTTCCTGTCTGCCATCACCTTTTCGCTCTACTACCTGGGCACCGGCCGTTATGTAAAACGTATCGGCTCCACCCGGCTGGCCGGTTACTCCGGCGCCATGGCATGCGGCTTTGTTCTGGGGCACTTTCTGCTGGCCCGCCCGCTGGATGCCCTGGCCGGCCTGCCCCAAGGCGTCTGGGGCTGGGCGCTGGCCATGGCGCTGGTCTCCACCGTACTCCCCATCTGGCTGGCTGCCCGTGCGGTGGAACGGTTGGGCGCCAGCCGAGCCGCCGCCATGGGCACAGTAGGGCCTGTGCTGACCATCGCCTTCGGCTGGCTGATACTGGGCGAGCCCTTTTCCCTGTTGCAGGTAGTAGGCCTTTGCCTGGTACTGGCCGGAATTACCTGGATAAGCAAGGCAAAAGCCGCGTAACTCGCTACAATCCGGGCGTTCCTGGCCATCAGCCAGCGTGAGACCGATCAAGTGACGCCCGACCAATATTGCGAAGACAAAGCCGCCCAGAGTGGCTCCAGTTTCTACTACAGCTTCCGCTTCCTGCCGCTGGAAACCCGCCGTGCCATTACGGCGCTGTACGCCTTCTGCCGCGAGGTGGACGATGTGGTGGATGAAACCCATGACGAGAACGTGGCCCGCACGACGCTCAACTGGTGGCGTAGCGAGGTGGCCAACCTGTATGCCAACAACCCGCAGCACCCGGTGACCCGGGCCCTGCAACCGCATGTCGCTCGCCTGCAACTGCCGCAACAGCAATTGCTGCAGATCATAGACGGCATGGAGATGGACCTGACCCAGGCCCGCTACAACAGCTTTGCCGACCTGCAGCAGTACTGTTACCTGGTAGCCTCGGTGGTCGGTCTGTTATCCGCCCGCATTTTTGGCGTCAGCGATGACAAGACTTATGTCTACGCCGAAAAACTGGGCCTGGCCTTCCAGCTCACCAATATCATCCGCGATGTGGGCGAAGATGCCCGCCGTGGCCGTATCTACCTGCCGGTCGAAGAACTGCAGCGCTTCAACGTACCGGCCGCCGACATACTCAGCTACCGCGAATCCGACAACTTCAAGCAATTGATGGATTTCCAGATTCAGCGTGCGCAGACCTATTACGACGAAGCCCTGGCCGCCCTGCCAGCGCCAGACCGCAAGAAGCAGCGCGCCGGCCTCGTGATGGCGGCCATATACCGCGCCACGCTGGAAGAAATCGTGCTCGACGGCCCTGCCAAGGTGCTCAATCAGCGGCTCAGCCTCACACCCATACGCAAGCTCTGGCTGGCCTGGAAAACCTGGTGGTTTGCGTGAGCGGCAGCCACCCTGGCTTACAACTCACCCAGGCGGCGGCACTGCTGCCGCACCTGCCCGACAACGCCATGGCGGTATTTGCGCGTTACATCGTGGCGCACGATCCCGCCTCCACAGCCATGCTGGCCGATGACGGCAGCGCCTGGATACTGGGCGGCCCCTGGGCCGGCCGGCCAGGAGTCCCCTCGTATTGGGCCTATGCCCAGGATCAAGCTGCACTGGATGCCACCTTGCACGGGCTGGATCAGCACGCTCCTGTTGCCGATATCGCCCTGTGCAATCTACCCGCTGGCAAGCTGGTTGCAAGCGGTGGCTGGCAAGTCGGCTGGGACACCCATCTATGTTTGGACGGCCCCGCCCTCACCGCCAGCCCTATCACCATTGTCGATTTCGAACAGGCACGCCAGCAGGGCACGCCCATGCACCCGCAACTGGCAGCCCAAGGCTATGCCGACTATCCTGCACTGATCCGTGACTTCGGCAGGCTGGATCGCTTCTTTGCTGCCATCCATGACGGCCAACTGGTTGCCATGGCCGAATGCAATCTTGCCGCAGGCAGCCATATCAGCATCCAGGCCGTCAGCACCGCCTCCACACTGCGTAACCGGGGGCTGGGCAAGGCCGTGGTGGCCCATGCGGCCAACTGGATACATGCCCAGGGCAAGCAGGCCCACTATCTGGCCAGCGCCGACAATCACGCATCCATTGCACTTGCGCGTGCTTGCGGGTTCAATCAGGTCATGACGCTACCCTACCTGTATCGCCCAACCCAGACACCCAGCCCAAGCTGATGGACAAACTGCCCTTCTCGCCCTGGTATCTGTTGTTTGCCGCGCTGGTCATCATCGCCATCCTGGTCGCAGGCTGGGTAGAGATGCGCCATGCAGACCGCAAGGCAATACGTCGGCGCAAGATGCGGCAAGCGCTGGAAACCTTCCGCATCGCGCGCAATTACCAGCGCACCGATGGCACGCCCGAACTGTTTCTCTACAGCGCCGATAATTCCAAGCGCCTCTTGGAACTGAACAACCAGATCGCCAAATACGGCCAGGGCTCGGCCAGCTGGCTGTATTTCATGCCCGAGCGGCGCCTGTTCTTCATCCTGGAGCTGGTGGCCATCGAGCCCGAGGGCGATCTTCATTTCATCCAGACCATACACCCCATCAAGCCGGATCGCGCCCGCCAGGTGCTGGCACGCTATCCCGAGCTGTATCGCGACATATTCCGTGAAGAAATCTGACCCCATTGCCATCATCGGCGGCGGCTACGCTGGCATGGCTGCCGCGATGGAACTGGCAGCCCATGGCCAGCCGCTTGAAGTGTTCGAGGCAGGCCCGGTACTGGGTGGCCGCGCCCGCCGGGTAGAAATAGACGGTGTGGCACTGGATAACGGCCAGCACATGGCCATAGGCGCCTATGCCGAGCTATTGCGCCTGATGCAGCTGGCCGGAATAAGCGAAGCCGAGGGCTTCGTCCGCACACCCCTGGAGCTCGATGTACAACAGGGTAACCAGCGGGTATTCCGCCTGGCCTGCCCACGGCTGCCCGCACCGCTGCATACCCTGGCCGGCCTGCTATGGGCCGATGGACTCAGCTGGGGCGAGCGTATCAGCGCCATACGCGCCATGGCCGCTGCGCAGTTGCGTGGCTTCCAGCTGACGCAGGACACCACGGTCGCAAACTGGCTGGCCGACCATGGGCAGTCCGCCCACCTGGTTCGTTGCCTGTGGGAGCCACTTACCCTGGCCGCCCTCAACACCCCTATCGCCACAGCCAGTGCCCAGGTGCTGCTCAACGTGCTGCGCGACAGCCTGGCCGGCAAGCGCGCGGCCAGTGACTTCCTGCTGCCCGCAACTGATCTCTCGGCACTCTTTCCCGAGGCCGCAGGGCGCTATCTGGCTGAGCGCAATTGCACCGTGCATACCGGCGCCATGGTCAAGCAGGTGGTGCAAAGCACCGAAGGCTGGCAGCTGGATCGCAGCGCTAGGCGCTACAGCCAGCTGATATTGGCGTTGCCGCCACATAGGCTGGCCATGCTGGCAGAACACCTGCCAGCCCTCACCCCGGTCTGCGCCCTGCTCGACGAATGGACCTGGCAACCAATCTACACCGTATACCTACGTTACCCGGCAGGCACGCGGCTGCCCAAGGCCATGCAAGGCATGGTGGGCAGCAGCACCCAATGGTTGTTCGATCGAGGCCGCCTGTGTGGCCAGGACGGCCTCCTGGCGGCCGTCATCAGTGCCGAAGGCCCGCACGAAGCCTGGTCGCAGGCGCAACTGGCCGCCGCTGTGACAGCCGAGATCGCACAGGCCCACCCCCAGCTACCTGCACCGTTGTGGCATAAGGTAATCGCAGAGAAACGCGCCACCTTTGCCTGCACTGCCGGGCTGCAGCGGCCGGGCAATGCCACGGCCGACCCTGCGCTGTGGCTGGCCGGCGACTATACGGCAGGCGACTACCCCGCCACCCTGGAGGGCGCGGTGCGCAGCGGCGTAGCAGCCGCCCGCGCCTGCCTGGCAGCGCAGCCGCCCATCGGATAAGCCCCCACGGCAAGCGGGACGATCCACCACAAGCAGCAGTCCGACATATAGTGGTATCACCATCACCCGCAAGAGGCTGCCATGTATCGGCCGCTCATGCTTTGCCTGGCAGCCTTGTCGCTGCCCCCCTGCCTGGCCGACAGCCTGCAACTCAAGCTGTTCACCGAGGATTTGCCACCTTACAACTTCCCCCTGCCCGACGGCAGGGTGGGCGGCAGCTCGACGGAGAAGGTCGAAATCCTGCTGACGCGCAGCAATCTGACCTACAAGATAGAACTAACCCCATGGGCTCGCGCTTTCGAATCCGCCCGCAGCCAGCCCGGCCATTGCGTCTACTCCACCGCACGCACCCCCGAGCGCGAAGCCAGCTTTGTCTGGATAGGCCCACTGGCGCACAACGATTGGATGTTGTTTGGCCGTACCGACAAACCACAGGCGCCCCGTAGCCTGGAAAGCATCATAGGCGCCCGCATAGGTGGCTACTATGGCTCCGCCAGCGCGCTGTACATGATCAAGCAGGGCTACAACGTGGTGATGTCGGCCAACCACGATATCTCCATCAAGAATCTGATGGCAGGCCGGCTGGACTACTGGCTGGCCAGCGGAGACAGCGGCAACGCCCTGATCGCCCGCCAGCATCTCACCGGCAAGATCAAGCCCATGATCCCGGTACGCAGTTTCGAGCTTTACCTCGCCTGCCATCCCGGCACCGATGCTGCCGTGTTGCACAAGCTGCAGCAGGGCTTCCAGTCGCTCCAGAGCGACGGCACCCTGGCAGCCATCAATCGCAAATACAGCGACTAAGCTCGCAGCCAAGAAAAAACCGCCACATCGTGGCGGTTTGTTGACACCCTGGCGCTGTCGCCAGCGCCTCAACGGGCTCAGTTCTTGATATAGCGCTCGAACACGAAGCCAAAGTCCTTGACCACATACTTCTGCTGGGCAGCACTCAGCCAGGAGAACGCCGCCTGGTTCAGCTCCTTGAAGGCCTCCACCACCGGGGTGCCACCGCTCTGGCCACGGCCCAGCGTCACCGATGCCAGCTCCAGGCTGGATTTGGCATAAGCCAGGGCAATCTCATTCTCATGCATCAGTTCTGCAATGCGCAGCAGCGCCTTGTACAGGTCCTTCACCTCTTCAATATGCTTTTTGTGCACATCGATGGAGAAGGCCTTGTTACCCAGCTGGAATTTCACTTCCACGTCCATATCTATGGTGCCGGCAGTTTCCAGCAGCACCTCGGACACCGGATAGGCGCTATAGCTGTAACGATGCAGCATGCGCTTCTTGCTCATGGCGCTGGAACCATCCAGGTGTATCAACGCCTTGTTGGTAAAGCAGTATTCGTCCACCTTGGATTTGATCAGGAAGAAGATCTTTTCCTGGTCCTCGTGCATTACATAGTCATCGGCATCGACCTTGTCGTAATCCTCCGGCTTGATCACCGCACCGATATCGCTCAGTCCCAAAGCATCTGCTGCCAGCTTGCCAAACATGGTTGCTCCTTCCCTTGTGGTTAAGCACCGGGCCTTGTACACCCTCCCGGTTGCCAAAAAAACGCAACTGCTCAACGCTCGAACAATTCCTCGGCCGTGGCTACCGCCGTACCCAGCTTGCCCACCACGATGCCCGCCGCCAGGTTGGACCACTGCATGGCCCGTGGTAGGCTCTCACCTGCTGCCAGCATGGCCGCCAGGGTGGCGATCACCGTGTCGCCCGCACCCGATACATCGAACACTTCCTGCGCCAGTGTCTGCTCATGGGTCACACCAGCAGGCTCGAACAGGCTCATGCCTTCTTCCGAGCGTGTCACTAGCAAGGCGTCCAGCCGCAATTGCGTGCGCAATTGCTGAGCCTTCTCCACCAACTCCGCCTCGCTCCCCCAGCGCCCGGTCACCTCGCGCAGTTCGCTACGATTCGGCGTCAGCAAGGTCGCGCCGGCGTAGCGGCTGTAGTCATCGCCTTTCGGGTCAACCAACACCGGCTTGCCAGCAGCCCTGGCAGCTTCGATCATGGTTGCCACGTGTGTCAGCCCACCCTTGCCGTAGTCTGACAGTATCACCACATCATGCTGCGCCAGTACAGCGCGGAAGTCATCCAGCTTGGCAGCCAATACCTCGTGACTGGGGCTGTACTCAAAGTCCAGCCGTATCAGTTGCTGCTGCCTGGCCACGACACGCAGCTTCACCGTGGTGGTGATGCTGGCATCGCGATGCAGGCTGGTAGCCACGCCATGCTCATTCAGCAGCCTTTGCAGCGCGCTGCCGGCCTCGTCATCCCCCACCACCGACAGCAGGGTGGCTTGCCCACCGATAGCCGCAATATTGCGCGCCACGTTGGCAGCACCACCGGCACGCTCTTCGATACGGCTGATCTTGGCCACCGGCACCGGCGCCTCGGGCGATATGCGCTCCACATCGCCGAACCAGTAGCGGTCCAGCATCACATCGCCCACCACCAGCACGCGCGATGCTGCCAGCGCGCGCCTCAAGTCTTCATGCTTCATTCCAGGCCTTTCAACGCCCTATTGCGTCGTAGACAAATCCCAGTTCACGCAGGTAAGCCGGGTCATAGAGATTACGCCCGTCGATAATCAGCGGCCGCTTTAGCGCGCGCTTGATGGCATCGAAATCCGGGCTGCGAAATTCCTTCCATTCGGTGGCGATCAGAAGAGCATCTGCGCCCTCCAGCGCCGCCATGGGGCTAGCTGCATAGTGTATGCGCTCGCCCAGGAGTTTGCGCGCCGCCTTGCTGGCCGTGGGGTCATAGGCCGACACCCGCGCCCCTCTATCCAACAGCCCGTCTATCACCGTCAGGCTGGGCGCCTCGCGCATATCATCGGTATCCGGCTTGAACGCCAGTCCCCACAGGGCGATGCAACGACCACGCAGGCTGGCACCCAGGCGCTGCACCAGCTTGATCACCAGCTTGTGCTTTTGCGCATCATTGGCCGCCTCCACGGCCTCCAGCACCCGCAGTTGCACGCCATGGGCCTCCGCCGTACGCCGCAGCGCTCGCACATCCTTGGGAAAGCACGACCCACCATAGCCGACACCCGGGTAAAGGAACTGGTAGCCTATGCGTGGATCGGCCCCTATGCCCCGCCGTACCTGCTCGATGTCGGCCTGCAGGGCTTCCGCCAGATTGGCCATCTCGTTCATGAAGGAAATACGCGTCGCCAGCATGGCATTGGCAGCATACTTGGTCAGCTCGGCCGAGCGCACGTCCATCAACACCAGCCGCTCGTGGCTGCGCTGAAAAGGCTGGTAGAGCGCCCTCAGCCACTGAGTGGCGCGCTCATCATCGCTGCCCACTACAATACGGTCGGGCCGCATGAAATCCTCTACCGCCGCGCCTTCCTTCAGGAACTCAGGGTTGGACACCACGGCATAGGGCAGTTGCACGCCCCGCCCCGCCAATTCTTCTGCAATCGCCTCGCCCACCTTGTCGGCTGTCCCTACCGGCACGGTAGATTTGTCCACGATGATCTTGTAGTCCGTCATGCGCTGGCCTATCTGGCGCGCAGCAGCCACCACATGCTGCAGGTCAGCCGCACCGTTCTCGCCCGGCGGCGTACCCACCGCAATAATCTGCAGGGTGGCATAAGCCACGGCCTCATCCACATCAGTGGTAAAGCGTAGCCGCCCGGCCTGCTGATTGCGGCTGACCAGCGCCTCCAGGCCCGGCTCGTGTATGGGCATGATACCGGCCCGCAGATCCGCCACCTTGCTGGCATCCACATCCAGACACAGCACCTCGTTACCCACTTCAGCCAGACAAGCCCCTGTCACCAAGCCCACATAACCCGTACCGACTATGGTCAGCTTCATGCGTTTGCGCTCCGCCTATGCGGGGCCCACGCCCCTCAGATAGCGGCGAGACTAGCGTGTATGGATTGCAGTGTTGCGACAGGGTCGGCGCTTTGGGTTATCGGGCGACCTATCACCAGATAGTCGGCACCGGCCTCCAAGGCCGCTTCGGGTGTCATCACCCGACTCTGGTCCCCGGCAGCGCTGCCCAAGGGGCGGATACCGGGTGTCACCAGCTTGAAATCGTTACCGCAGAGCTTCTTCAACACAAAGGCTTCCTGGGCCGAGCAGACCACCCCGTCCAGATCACACTCCAGCGCCAGGCGAGCCAGCAGGGGTACCTGCACGGCGGGTTCGGGCATACCCATCTCCGCCAGGTCCGCACCATCCATGCTGGTCAGTACCGTCACCGCAATCAGCAGCGGACGATTGGGCTCGCCATCGAGCGCATCACGGGCGGCCAGCATCATCTTGCGGCCACCCGAGGCATGCACATTCACCATCCAGACGCCCAGCCTGGCCGCCACCTTGACGGCTTGGGCGACCGTGTTGGGGATGTCGTGGAATTTCAGGTCCAGGAACACCTCATAGCCGCGGCCCACCAACTGTTCCACCAGCGCAGGGCCGGCGGCAGTGAACAACTCCTTACCCACCTTGAGCCGGCAGAGCGCGGGATTCACCTTGTCGGCAAAGGCCAGTGCAGCAGCGGCATCATGGAAATCCAGGGCAACAATGATCTTGGGATCGTGAACGGTCATGGCGGGTTCTCAATGGTAAAGGGATGGCACGATCAGGAACGGGTCTGGCCACGGGCCGGCAGGAAGCGCTCCCAGTCATTGCAGGCCGGGCAGCGCCAGAAATACTGGCGCGCCTTGAAGCCGCAGGAGGCACAGTGGTACATGCTGAGCCCACGCGTTGATTCCTGGGTCAGCCGCAGCATGGTATCGAGCTCGGCCTGTCGCTCTGGCGGCGCAGCCTTGGCCTGGGCCTCCAGCAGCTTGAGCAGGCCCGTCATATTGGGATTGCGCCGCAATTCCTCACGCAGCCATTCATAAGCTGCCAGCTCCGATTCCTGGGCGGCAATGCGCTCCACGACCACGTCCAGCATATCCAGCTCGGGATAGGTGGAGAGAAAGCCCTTGAGCAAGGCGGTGCCCTCTTCGGACTTGGCCAGCTTGTCATAGGCATCCAGCAATTTGCGCGCAGCAAAGGGCAGGAAGCGATGGTCCTGCGACTCTATCTTGAGCCAGGCATCGATGGCGGCTTCATACTGCCCCTCGTTGGCTGCCAGCTCGCCCAGCAACAGATTGGCCCGCACACACTTGCGATGCTCGGCCAGCGCCTGCTGCAGAAACTGCCTGGCCTCCTGCGGCTGCGACCGTGTCATGGCCGCTGTGGCCAACTCGCAATAGAACTCGGCAATTTCGTGCTGGTAGGTGTGGCTGGTATCGCGCAACTGTTGCGCGGTCTCAATCGCCTTGTGCCACTCTTTCTCCTGCTGGTAGATATCCAGCAGGTGGCGCCGGGCCGCACGGGCAAATTCGGTGTCATCGAGCTTGCCAAACAGCTCCTCCGCCCGGTCGAACAGGCCGGCCTTCATGAAATCCAGCGCCAGCTCGAATGTGGCGGACTGTTTGTCGAACAGCTTGAGCTCAGGCCGCGCCAGCAGCTTCTGGTGCATCCTTATGGCGCGCTCGATTTCACCTTTCTTGCGAAACAGATGGCCCAGGGCAAACTGCAGCTCTATGGTCTCGCTATGGTTGCGCGCCAAATCAACAAACACATCGACAGCCTTGTCGGTGCGCTCATTCAGCAAATGGTTGAGGCCCTCGAAGTATTGCCGTGGCAGCAGTTTTGAATCGGACAGAATATGCCGTATGTCGACGCGTGCCGCCAGCCAACCCAGGCCGAAACACAACGGGAAAAGTATCAGCCACCAGGCTTCGAATTCCACAGGTAATTCCTTGTTATTGTTTTACTCAGATCACCGCATCTAGCGGCACCGAAGGCTCCACCCGGTCTGCCGGCTCAGTCACTGCGGGTACGCCGCTCTCTTTGTGCTGCTTAAGCTGCTGTAGTTCACGCTTGAGCCGCGCCACCTGCAGCAACATGGCTAGCACGCCTGCCAGCGCACCCAGTACAAAGGCGCCAAACAGCACCAGCGCCAACGGTGCTTGCCACTGCATGTCCAGCAGCCCATGCAAGGTCACCATGGCCATATTCTTGATGGCAAAGGCAAACAGGAACAAAAACAGGGCAATCTTGATGAACCAGGCGAGATAGCGCACGGACAGCTCCTTGGAATAGACCGTCATTTTAGCCGAGGTCGCCAGGGAAGCGGGCATGCCATCGGTTTTACTTGCTTGGGCCTGCACAAAAGAAAAACGCGACGTCTTGCGACGTCGCGTTTTCTTACTGGATGCAAGTCCGATGGAACAGCCAGGCTTTATGCCTCCTGGCCGTCCACTCGCTCGCGCAGCTCTTTACCGGCCTTGAAATGGGGCACGTACTTCTCCGGCACCGCGACTTTCGTCCCGGATTTCGGATTGCGCCCCACACGTGGCGGCCGGTAGTTCAGGTCAAAGCTGCCGAACCCCCGAATTTCGATACGTTGACCACTGGCCAGACTGCTGGCCATGGCATCAAGTATCGTCTTCACGGCCAGTTCGGCGTCCTTCGCCACGAGCTGCGGGTAACGCTCCGCCAGCTTGGCGATCAGCTCGGACTTGGTCATGGGGCTACCGGACGACATCGCCGATTACTCTTGGTTGCCCGAGAGCTTGGCCTTCAGCAGTGCACCCAGGCTGGTCGTGCCAGCGTTGCCAGCCGATTCACCAGCCAGCTTGGTCATGGCGCTGGAGTCATCCGACTGATCCTTGGCCTTGATCGACAGGTTGATCGAGCGGTTCTTGCGATCAACGTTGATGATCATGGCTTCGACTTCGTCGCCTTCCTTCAGCACGGTACCGATGTTCTCAACGCGGTCGCGCGAGACTTCGGTAGCACGCAGGTAGCCTTCAACTTCTTCGGACAGGGCAACAACGGCACCCTTGGCGTCCAGCGACTTGACGATACCCTTGACGATAGCGCCCTTGTCGTTGGTCGACACGAAGTTGTTGAACGGATCGCCTTCCATTTGCTTGATGCCCATGGAGATGCGCTCGCGCTCGACGTCAATGGACAGCACGATGGCTTCCACTTCGTCGCCCTTCTTGTAGTTGCGAACAGCTTCTTCGCCTGGCAGGTTCCAGGACAGGTCGGACAGGTGAACCAGGCCATCGATGCCGCCTGGCAGACCAATGAACACACCGAAGTCGGTAATCGACTTGATGGCGCCCTTGATCTTGTCGCCCTTCTTGTAGGAAGCCTGGAAATCGTCCCAGGGGTTGGCCATGCACTGCTTCATGCCCAGGCTGATACGACGACGGTCTTCGTCGATCTCCAGAATCATCACTTCGACTTCATCGCCCAGTTGGACGACCTTGGTCGGGTGGATGTTCTTGTTGGTCCAGTCCATTTCGGACACGTGGACCAGACCTTCGATACCTTGTTCGATTTCAACGAAGGCGCCGTAGTCGGTGATGTTGGTAACCTTACCGAACAGGCGGGTGCTCTGCGGGTAGCGGCGAGCCAGGCCCACCCACGGATCTTCGCCGAGCTGCTTGAGGCCCAGGGAAACGCGGTTCTTCTCTTGGTCGAACTTGAGCACCTTGGCGGTAACTTCGTCACCGACGGTGAGCACTTCGCTCGGATGCTTGACACGGCGCCAGGCCAGATCGGTGATGTGCAGCAGGCCATCGATACCGCCCAAGTCCACGAACGCACCGTAGTCGGTGATGTTCTTGACGATACCCTTGACGGTAGCGCCTTCGGACAGGGTGGACAGCAGCTTTTCGCGCTCTTCGCCCATGGTCTCTTCCAGCACGGCACGGCGCGACACAACCACGTTGTTGCGCTTGCGGTCCAGCTTGATAACCTTGAACTCGATGTCCTTGCCTTCGAAAGGCGTGGTGTCCTTGATCGGACGGATGTCGACCAGCGAACCCGGCAGGAAGGCGCGGATGCCGTTGATCATGACGGTCAGACCACCCTTGACCTTGCCCGAAATCAGACCGGTCTTGATGACGCCTTGCTCCAGCGCTTCTTCCAGGTCTATCCAGGCGGCCAGGCGCTTGGCCTTGTCGCGCGACAGCTTGGTCTCGCCGAAACCGTTTTCAACGCTGTCGATGGCAACTTGCACGAAGTCGCCAACCTTGACGTCAACCACGCCTTGGTCGTTCTTGAATTCATTGATGTCGATCAGCGACTCGGACTTCAGGCCGGCGTTGACGATCACCACCTTGTCTTCGACGGCAACCACTTCAGCAGTGATTACTTCGCCGGTGCGCATCTCTTGGCGCGCCAGGCTTTCCTCGAAGAGGGCGGCAAAACTTTCCATGGAAGAAACTTCGGTAGTCATTTCAGATTTATCCAGATAGCCCACGTGTACTGCCTGTGGGGTCAAGTTGTGAAACGCCGGACCTGCCTTGCGCAAGTACCGGCACCTTTGCTGCCGCAGCGACCTGGTATCGCTACGACAGTTTGCCCGCGTATTCGGGCGAAACCGCCTGCCACCAATCAAGCACAGCCTTGACGGCCTGCTCTATGGATAGTTGCGTTGTATCCAGCAAATGCGCATCAGGCAATTGCTGCAACGGCGCTACGCTGCGGGCGCGATCACGCGCATCCCGCTGCTCTATGTCCTGCAAAATCTGCAAGATGTTAACCGATTCCCCTTTTGCAATCAACTGCTTATAGCGTCGACTGGCGCGTTCTTCTGCACTGGCGGTCAAAAACACCTTCAATGTGGCCTCGGGGAACACCGCTGAACCCATATCCCGACCGTCGGCTACCAGCCCTGGCGCACGGGCAAAGTCACGTTGCCGCTGCAGCAAGGCCGCCCGTACCGTGGGCAATACCGCCACCTTGGAGGCCGCCTCACCCACGGCCTCGGCGCGTATCAACTCCGTGGCATCCTCGCCATCCAGCAAGATCATGCCCTCCAGAAAACTCACATCCAGTGCCGCAGCGACCGCCGTTACCTGCTGGGCATCATCCAGTTGCAGGCCTCGCTGCAATACCGCCAGCGCGGTGAGCCTATACAGCGCGCCACTGTCCAGATAGTGCCAACCCAGTGCCGCCGCCACGCGCGCGGCGACCGTACCTTTGCCCGAAGCAGATGGGCCATCGATGGCAATGACAGGGATAGGGCGCATGTCGGGTCTTCCGGATTGATTGGAACAAGTTGCTGGGCGCGTGTCACTTGGCGCGGTGGCGGATTTTCTACGCGCAGGCGCGGCCTGTCGAGCCTAACTACGGCACAGCCGAGCAACGACTGCGGCACATCAGTCACATAGGGTAAAAATATATTTATTGCAGCATCCTGCTTTCACCACTGACTTATCCACAAGCACCTATTCTTGTTATGACAGGCGAGAAACCAAGGGCTACCACGGCCTACTGGTAGGCTAATATTCCAACATCATGAAACCAGCAGCATCAATGCTATGCGGGCATATCAGCAGGTTCGAATAGTCTTGTTGTGCGCAGCAGGCAAGCCTGTTCCAATGCGGGCCTGAAACAACATTGCCTACTAGGGCAAGAAGGGTTGGGGCATGAGCAAGATACTGGTCACCGGCGGCGCAGGCTTCATCGGCTCACACACGGTTGAGAACCTGCTCTCGCAGGGCCATGCGGTACGCGTACTGGACGACCTCAGTACCGGCCGGCCCGATAACCTGCCAGACCATCCCCAACTGGAAATGCTGATAGGTGATATCCGCAACCCCCAGGCAGTCATGCATGCCATGCAGGGTGTTGATCGCGTTCTGCACCTGGCAGCGCAGGTCTCGGTGCAAGCCTCGGTCGATGCACCGCCCACCTCGGCCGAACGCAATCTCACCGGCTTTATCAATGTGCTGGATGCCGCACGCCAGGCGGGCGTCCAACGCTTTGTCTATGCCTCCTCGGCGGCTGTCTATGGTCAACCCATCACGCTACCGCTCAGCGAGGGCTCGGCTGTCCACCCCGCCTCGCCCTATGGCCTCGAAAAACTGATCAATGATCAGTATGCCAAGCTCTACGCCGAACTCTACGGCATGTCCTGCCTGGGCTTGCGCTACTTCAATGTGTTTGGACCACGCCAGGATCCGCGCTCGCCCTACGCAGGCGTACTGTCCAAGTTCAAGGAGCGAATCGAGCAGCAAGCCACCCTGCTGGTCTTTGGCGATGGCGAGCAAACCCGCGACTTCATCTATGTCGGCGATGTGGCCGAAGCCAACCGGCGTGCCCTGTTCGCCGATCAGACCGGGGTATTGAATGTGGCCACGGGCCAAAGCCGTACCCTCAACCAGGTCATCGCCAGCTTCGGGCAGGTGGTCGGCAAGCAGCTCGATGTCAGCCATCAACCCGCACGTTCAGGCGACATCGTCCACTCTGCCGCACACAACAGCGCCTTGCTGGCGGCGCTTGGGCATTTTGACTTTGTCACCCTGGAACAAGGCCTGGCCAAGTTGCTGGCCGGCTAAGCGACCTATGCTGCAAAAATTCTGCCGTACCCTGATCGCTGCGCTGTTGGCCTGCCTGGCCACGGCCAGTGGCAAGCCGGCTGTCGCTTTCTTCTATGGCGCTCAGCCCCCAATGAATGAGCTGCGCGCCTTCGACTGGGTAGTGCTGGAGCCCGACCACTTCAAGGCCGCGCCGGCAGCCAGCCCCGAAACCGACTGGTTCGCCTATGTCAGCGTCGGCGAAGTGGAGGCGCGCCGCAGCTATGCCGGCAAGATCCCCTCGGCCTGGCTCCCTAGCAGCAACCCCGCCTGGGGTGGCAAGATCATTGACCAGAGCCAGCCCGAATGGCCTGCCTTCTTTGTCGAGCAGATCATCACCCCCTTGTGGCAGCAGGGCTGGCGGCACTTCTTTCTCGACACCCTGGATTCCTGGCAGCTGCTGGCCAGTACACCGGCAGAGCAGGCCGCCCAGCAGGCTGGCCTGATACGTACGCTCAAGGCCCTGAAAGCCAGATATCCAGAAGCCAAGCTGCTGTTCAATCGTGGTTTCGAGGTGCTGCCGGAAGTACACGGGCTTGCAGCCGGCGTGGCATTTGAATCGCTGGAGGCCCGCTGGCAGCCCGCCAATCGCCAATACAGCAAGGTACCGGAAGCCGACCGCGCTTGGCTGTTGCAACAGATCAAGCCGATACAGGAGCAATGGAAGCTGCCCGTCATTGCCATCGACTACGTACCCGCAGGCGATAGGCAACAGGCCCGCGAAGTGGCTGCCCGCATCCGCGCACACGGGCTTATTCCCTGGGTAGCCACACCTGAACTCGACATACTGGGCGTGGGCCAGGTTGAAGTGCAGCCACGGCGTGTGCTGGTGCTGTATGACAGCGCCCAGTACGACAACCTGATGGAGTCCGACCACGTTCGTTTTCTCGCCACCCCGCTCAACTACCTGGGGCTGGTGCCTGAATATGTGGATGTACAGCAGCCGCTGCCCAGCATCGCCCTGGCAGGACGCTACGCCGGCATAGTCAGCTGGCTGAATGGCGACTTGCCCAGCCGTGCCGGCGATATCAAGCGCCTGTTTGATCGTGCCCGCAACGAAGGCGTGCCGCTGGCCATCCTGTCGCGCTTTGGCTTTAACGATCCGGGCTGGATGGCGCAGCGCGGTATCAGCGTACGTGAAGGCAATGCCACCGAAGCCGTGCGCATCACCAGGCAGCACACCGCCGTCGGCTTTGAGCACAAGCCCTACCCCCAGCGCGACAACTTCGAGCCCATGAAGCTGAACCAGGGCGAGGCCTGGCTTAGCCTGGCCAGTGGCGATCTACAGCAGGACCCGGTAGGCATCACGCCCTGGGGCGGCTATGCACTTGGGCCCTATGTCGTGGAACTGGCGCCGGGTGATGAAACCGACACCTATTGGGTGATACAACCGCTGGAATTCCTGAAGACCGCCTTGCAACTGCCGGCCATGCCCATTGCCGATACCACCACTGAGAATGGCCGACGGTTATGGTTGACCCATATCGATGGCGATGGTTTTCCCAGCCTGGCCGAGATACCGGGCTCGCCCACCGCCGCCGAAGTCATGCGGCGCGACTTTATTGAGCGCTATCGGGTGCCCCACACCGTGTCGGTCATTGAAGGCGAGACCTCACCCAATGGACTCTGGAGCAGCATGGCCAAGTCGCTGGAAACGACTTCGCGCGCGATTTTTGCGCTACCCCATGTGGAAGTCGCCAGCCATACCTACAGCCACCCCTTCTTCTGGCAGGCGTTGACAGGCAAGCGCAAGGTGGAAGGCAGCCTCTATGGCATGAACCTGCAGCTGAAGGACTACAAATTCAGCGTAGATCGCGAGATTTCCGGTTCGGCCGCTTATATCAACAGCCGCCTGGCGCCACCTGGCAAGCAGGTCAAGGTCTTGCTGTGGAGTGGTGACTGCGACCCCGATGGCGAGACCGTTGCCGCGACTTACAAGGCCGGTCTGCGCAATATGAATGCAGGCGATACCACCATCACACGCGCCCACCCGTCCTGGACCCGTATCTCATCGCTGGGGCTGGACAAGGGCGGCGGCAATTTCCAGATTTTCGCGCCCAACCAGAACGAGAACATCTACACCAACGATTGGAAAGGCCCCTATTGGGGTTTCCGTCGGGTGATAGAAACCTTTGAGTTGACCGACAAGCCCTATCGCTTCAAGCCCATCAATATCTACTACCACACCTACTCTGCCAGCCGTAAGGCCAGCATAGAAGCCCTGCACCAGGTCTACCGCTATGCCCTGAGCCAGGAAACCCTGCCGCTCTACGCATCGGCCTATATAGACCGCGTCATCGGCTTCAATCAGGTCGTGGTGGCCAAGACCGACAGCGGCTGGCGCATACGCAACCAAGGGGCGCTGCGTACTGTACGGCTGCCCGAGAGCGCCACACCTGATTTCGCCACCAGCCAGGGCATCGCCGGCTGGCGGCCGCAACCGCAAGGCCGTTACCTGCACCTGAGCGGCCAGCAATCTGCCGACATCGTAGTCGCAGCCGAAGCCGCTAAACGCCCCTATCTGGTCGAAGCCAATGCCCACCTCGCCACCTGGCAGCCACGCGCCGATGGCGTGCGCTTCAAGCTCGAGGGCGGCGTGCCACTGCAATGGAGCCTTGCCCATGACACCCACTGCACCCTCAGCCAGGCAGGCCGCCCTATCAAGCCCCTAAGCCGCACTGCCGCTGGCACCCAATACAAACTGGCCGAACAGGTTGCCGATCTTGATCTTGCCTGCAGTCCCTAACGTACTCCCCGCCAACTGCCTCACCCGGAGCGTGCTGTGAAAAAAGCAGGCGCCCCGGCTGGGCTATTGGATGAGCGCAAGCAGCTGCCACGGCAGCGGCTGTTTCCGCCTACCACGGTGCTGGCCCTGGCAGCCGGCGCCACAGCGGCCCTGGCGCTGATTTTCCCCAAGGGACGAGAGCTATCCGAGATCGCCGCGCAAGCCCGCACAGACGCCCTCTCCCTGCAATACCTGCGCAACCTGGTACGCGCCAGCCCCGGCGACATTGAGCTGCAGCTGATCCTGGCCGAACAGGAGATGGTACTGGGCAACTTCAGCGTGGCACGCAGCATCGCAGAGAGCCTGCGTGAGCGTCATGAGGCGGAATGGCAGCAGCGCATTGATCTGCTGCTGCTCAAGGTAGCCCAGCGCGACCGTGCACTGGGACGGCATACCGCCTCGCACTACCGCGTGCTGGAACGCGAAATCCAGATACTGGTCATCCGCCTGATTGAGCACGGCCCCGTAGACCGCCAGTTGCTGGAGCTACTCAAACCCGAACTGATGCGCCCACTTACCGGTGGCAGCTTGCTGGATAAATTGCAGCAACACCTTGCCCGGCAAAATCAGCTGCGTGCCGACGAGCTCGAAGAGCTTGCCGCCCTCTCGCTCAGCCAGGGCAGCTACCGCGCGGCCTCTGGCTTCCGCATGCAGGCACTCAAGCGTAGCGGCTCTCAGACCGAACGCCGTCGCCTGTTCCTGGCAGCCGTGCGCGATCTGCAAAGTGGTGGGCTGTATGACCGTGCGGGCGAACTGCTGGCAGAGCCGCCGACCAACCTGGGTGAGCAAGGCAGCTTTTGGGCCGAGTTGGCCAAGGTCAGCCTGGCTGTCGGCAAGCCTGCCCTGGCCGAGCGGTATATGAAGCGCGCGCTCAAGATGGCCATGCAGCAATACCTGCAACAGTATCAGGGCTCGCTAGCCGGGCTGGGCGAGCCCGCCTACCCTGGCAGCTTCATGCTGGTCGCCAACACCTCCGCCACCAGCGAACCCTTGTTTCCCCCACTCAATGGCAAGCCGCCGGCCCTCCCCTTCGATGAAGACCTGTACCGGCTCGGCTACGATGTTTTCCTGGCCAATCGTAACGTCAATGATGCCTACTTACTGGCTCAGGCCGCTGTCCGCGCCCGGCCCGAGGACATGGCCTGGCGCCGCCGGCTGGCGCAGGTGGCCCGTTGGGTCAGCCGGCCGGACGAAGCGTTGGAGCACTGGCTGGCTGCGGCCAAGCTGGGTGATGCCACCGCCTGGGCGCAAGTGGAGGAACTGACCCCCCTGACCCAGGACGAAGACCTGCGTGTCGCCGCCCTGCAGGCCATGATCAAGGGCGGTCGCGGTACCGAGCTGAGGCTGGAGGAGCTGATCAACTCCTACGATGCCCAGGGTAAGCCGGAATCGGCCATTGCCTTTCTCGACCAGCTCTATCGTGAAAAGCGCGAGGCGCGTTTTCTGCTCAGATTGGCCGACTTCCAGCAGCACATTGGCGACCGTCCTGCCGAGGCCGCCACCCTGCAGCGCCTGGCGGCCGATCAAGGCATGACACCCGCGCTGGCTTTGCGTCTGGCCAAGACCCAGATTGCCCTGCGCCAGATGGAACAGGCGTTCGCCACCCTGCGCGATAGCGACAAGCAAGGCGCCAGCGATGCCTATTGGCAGCTGTTTGCCGAACTGGCCAACCTGCTGCAGAAGGAAGACGACGCCCGCGCCGCCTACAAGCGACTTATCGCCGCAGAGAAACCCACCCAACGCGATCTGGCGGCCTACTACTACCTTACCTGGCGGCAAGAGCCAGCCGAAGCCGCAAGGGCGGCAGAACTGGCCTGGCTGCACTACAGCGATGCCCAGTTGTTCATGGCCCTGCTCAATCTGGAAGCTGCCGCGCTACGCTGGCAGACCCTGGCCCAGCGGCTGGACGCCATGACGCCGGCTCAGCGCCAGCTGTTCAGCCAGAACGCCCAGTTCTATGCCTTGTCGGCCCAGGTCAGGCTGCAAAACGGCCAGCCCGAGCGCGCCCTGCTCAATAGCAAGACCGCCCTCAGCCTTGCCCCTGGTGACAATGACATCCGTAGCGGCTTGATCTGGCTGTTGCTGGATATGCGGCAGTATGACGAACTGCAGGGCTACGCCCATGCCTGGCGCAATGAGGCCATGCGAGGCGGTGCCATGGCGCAGGCGGTGGGTAGCGCCTTCCTGCAACTGGGTCAACCCAGGATTGCCCGCGCCATCTTCCGGGCAGAGCTGCAGCGCATGCGTCGCAACCGCACCGAACCCAGCCGCAACTGGTTGGAAACCTATGCCGATGCACAGGAGCAATCCGGCTATCCCCAACTTGCCCGCGCCATCCATCGCTACCTGTGGCAGCAACTGCTGCAAGAGGCGCGCAAGCACCCCAATCGCTTTGTCCAGGTGCCGCAAAACCTGATCGACGCTGCACGCCTTGCACTGAGCGAAACCACGGGCGACCGTCAGACACCCTTCCTGCGACTGCTGCTGGCCGCCCCCAGCAACCAGCAGGGCGATACCCTGGCGCGTGCTGAACTGCTGGCCAGCTGGCTCAACAGCCGCGACCAGCCGCTGTCAGCACGTTACTTCCTGCTGCGCCGCAAGGCACAAAGGCTGGCCACGCCCGATTACCTGCGTCTCAATACCGCGCTGGCCAACGAAGACACCGCCGAGCTCGCACGCCTGCTGGGCCGTGGTGGCGTACCGGGTGGCGAAGGTGGCGCCGGTGCCGCCATGCCCATCTACGATCGCATCTACGGCGCCCGCATGCTGGATGATCACGGCCGTGAGCTGGGCTGGGCTGCCGAGGGCCTGCGCTACCGTGACCGCGACCCCATCCTGCACCAGTTGCTGACCGAGGCCTACTTCCCCGATGCCCACCAGGTGGCTGGCGGCATTGAAGCTAGCGAACGGGGCGTGCTGCAAACCGTTGCCTGGATAGGCAAGACGCAGTTGTCGCTCAACCGCCACCACAGCCTTAGCACCTTGAGCGAAGACCGTAAGCAACAAGTGCAGGACGGTACGCTCATCAATGTACCGCCGCATGATCGCAGCGCCAGCCTGGGTTGGCGCTATCAAGGCGAAAAACTGGATCTCGCCATCGAAGGCGGCCGGCGCTATGGCTTCGATACCTTCTATACCGGCAAGCTGGAGACCGGCTGGCAGGTCGATGGCCATCTGGGCCTGCGTGCCGGGGCGCACTATGGCCAAGCCACCAGTGATGCCGCAACCCTGATCGTGGCGGGCAAACGCGATGGCGGTAGCCTGGGGCTGGACTGGAAGATAGGCCGCCGCGAATACCTGCGGCTGGATTACGGCGATTGGCGTTACCGCGCCCAGCGGGGCGAGTATTTCGGTTCCGGCAAGGTGCTGGAAGCCGAGCTGGGCCATCGCTTCAGGCTGGATGAGCCCGACATCAACCTGCGGCTCACCGCCAGCCGGGGGCGCTACAAGGCAGACGGCGAAGTGCCCCTGCGCTATCTCTACCTGCTGCCAGGCGCCGTGGCCGATTTCAGCGAGACCGGTGACCCGCGCCCCTATCTCGCCTCCTTCATGCCGCAATCCAGCACCCAGTATGGCCTAGCCTTCGGCTACAACGAGACCGGCCGCGAGCCCTATCGGCAGGCATGGGCGCCCCATGCCACCCTGGCCCTATCCCACAACACGGTCTCGGGCAGCGGCTACGATGTGCGTATCGGTATGGGCGGCAGCCTGTTCGGCGCCCTGCCGGGCGGGGTAGACAGGCTGCGGCTGGAACTGGTGCAGGCCAGCGGTACCCGTAGCCAACCCAATGAGCAAACCCGCAGTGTGGTGGTCAGCTGGCAATACTGGTTCGACAAACTGCCCCGCTGAGACAATAGATCAAGCGACCCAACGGCCTACAAGCGATGAGGAAACAAACATGAAACGCACCGTGCAAACCCTGCTCACCCTGGCAGCCACCGTATGGCTGGGTGCTTGCGCCACGCTGGACAGCAGCCGGGCGCCGCAATGGCAGCCCGATGCCAAATGGGCGCTGCTGCCCATGGCCAACCACAGCGATACGCCCCAGGCCGGCCTGGCCGCCGAATCCATCGTATTCGCCTTGATGCAGGCACAGGGCCTGCAACAAGTGGCACGCTACCCGGCCGAGCTCAATCCCGAAGCGCTGTTTGAAACAGCAGACCGCAAGAGCCAGACAGCGGCGCTGGATTGGGCCAAGCAGGCCGGCGTGCGTTACGCGGTGCAGGGCAGCGTGGAGGAATGGCGCTACAAGGTCGGCGTCGATGGCGAACCCGCCGTCGGCATCAGCCTCAACATCATCGATGTCACCAGCGGCAATGTGGTGTGGAGCGGTGTGGCCGGCAAGAGTGGCTGGAGCCGCTCGTCCATCGCCGTCACCGCCCAGAAGCTGATCGACGATCTGCTTGACGACGCCGACCTGCCCAGCCGCTGACCGATGCGCTTTGCCTATCACCTGCACTGGCTTCGTGCCGCCCTGCTGGCGCGGCTGAAGCCGGCTGAACAGTCCACGGTCTCCTGGGTTGCCATTGAAACCATCGTGTTGACCGGCCTCATGCTGGCCTTGTCACGCTGGATAGACCCGGCCGACCCCCTGGCACAACAAGCCCAGTTTCCCTGGCCCTGGTTTGCCCCCTTGCTGCTCGCCTTGCGCTATGGCGTCACCGCCGGCCTGGGCTCCACCTGCATGATACTGGCCTGGTGGTGGCTGGGCGGACAAGGCGATGCTGCGGCCTTTGGCCCTTTCCCCAAGCTGTACTTCCTGGGTGGCTTGATCGCCACCATGCTGGCGGGTGAGTTTGCCGGCAACTGGAATATCCAGCTGCGCCGGGTGCAGGAGACCAATGCCTACCTGTATGAACGCCTGCGCCGTGTTTCCAACCAGTACTACCTGATGCGACTCTCGCACGACCGGCTGGAACATGAGTTCCTGCTCAAACCCACCACCATGCGTGATGCCCTGGCATCGCTCAAGACGCTGATCGACACCCGCCGCATGGGGCAGCAGGCCGCCACCACGGGCTGGATAGCCGAGGCCGACGCCGAGAGCTTCCTGCGCTTGCTGGCCCAGTTCTGTGGTGTGGAAGAAGCCGGCCTGTACGCCCTGCCCAATGGCCGCAATGAGGCCATCGCCTATGTAGGCAGCCTGCCCGGCCCCGATGGCAAGCCGGTACGTCCAAACATGAACCAGGACGACCCGATGGTAGCGCATGCACTGGAAAACCATCTGCTGACCCACCTCTCCATGGAAGGCATAGGCCGCCGCCAGCCCAGCGAGTACCAATTGGTCGCTCCGCTGCTGACTGCCGATGACCGCATTTTGGGGCTGATCACCGTCAGGCGCATCGGCTTCTTCGCCCTGCACGAGGAAACCCTGGTGATGCTGGCGGCCCTGGTAGGCTATCTGGCCGACTCACTGGCCACGCCCGAGAGCACACGCAAGTTGCGCGAAGGCACGCCCGACTGCCCGGCCGAATTCGCCGAAGAGCTGGGCCGCCTCTTGCACCTGGCCAATGCCGGCAAGGTGGAAAGCTGGCTGGTGCTGCAGGTATTCCATAACACCGAGCGCGGCGCCGACACCATAGAAGGCATACGCCGCATGCGGCGGGGCCTGGATGGCGTCTGGCTGCTGACCGGCGAGGGCTACCATGCAGTCCTGACCCTGCTACCCATGACCAACGATGCCGGCGTGGATGGCTATATCGAGCGCATAGGCAAATGGGCCGATGACCTGTACGGCCAGAACTTCAGCATGCAGCACCGTACCATCCATACCGAGCCCCTGCTGGGGGTAGACCCAGCCAGCCTGGTACGCAAGGCGCTGGCACCACTGAGGGATCGCACGTGATAGGCGGTCGGCTGCTGTTTGCTGCCAGTCTCGATATCGGTGCCCTGGGGGCGCTGATCACCGGTGAGGCCGAGCCCTTGCGGGTCACCCTGCTGCTGGCCAGCCATGCCCTGGCCTGCGTGGTGTTCTCGTTCACCGGGCTGCACTTCCTGCCGCCACACTACCGCTTTCCGGCGCGTGCACCGTTGTTGCTGTTCTTTTCGCTTTGCTTCTTCATCCCTGGCATCAGCGTGCTCGGCATCCTGTTGGCCGTAATCCTGGCCCGCTTCGTCAAGCGCGAAGAAGTCTTCGCCCCCTTTGGCGAGGTCGAACCGCCCAACTACCGTTCCGGCCGGGGTCAGAGCCCACGCGCCTACGCTGCCGGCGGGGTCAAGGCGCTGATGTTCAATCCCAGCGCCCGCACCGATATCCGCATGAAGGCACTGCTGACCACCCAGGCCATGCCCCGCCGCCTGGCCAACCCCTTGCTGCACGAGGCGCTATCTGGTGATGTCGATGATATCCGACTGGTAGCCTACGGCATCCTGGCTAACCAGGAGCGCGAAATCGCCGAACATATCCACCGGCTCAACCACGAGGAGCCGGCTGACGACAAGGCCAGGCTGGATCGCGACCGTTCGCTGGCACAGCTGAACTGGGAGCTGGTGCACAACCGGCTGGTCCAGGGCGACATGCGCCGCCACACACTGGCCCAGGCCGAGCGCTATGCGCTGAGCTGCCTGGACCGCATGGCAGAGGATGCCGGACTGTGGATGCTGCTGGGCAAGATACGGCTGGAGAACAACCAGGCCGACGCCGCCCTGCCTTGCTTCATGGCGGCCCAGGCATTTGGCCAGCCGGTGAGCAGTGTGGTGCCCTACCTGGCCGAACTGGCCTGGCGCAAGAAAAACTACCAAGAAGTAAGGCGCTTGATGGCGCAACTGCCTGCCGAGGGGCAATCACCCCTGGTCAACGCCCTGCAACGCTACTGGACGCAAACAGCCTGATGGCCATCATACGTAAAGCCGATTCCGCCGATATTGCCCTGCTGCTGGAGGGTACCTATCCCTATATCTCGGGCGGTGTCTCCAGCTGGGTACACCAGATGGTGACGGCCTTCCCTGAATATCGCTACGCCATCGTCTTCATCGGCTCCAACCCTGATGAATACGGCCAGCCACGCTACCAGATGCCCGACAACGTGGTGCACCTGGAAACCCACTTCCTGCACGAGAAGCACGGCGAATCCGAAACCAAGCCCCGCAAGGGCGACCCGCAGACCATGCAGACCGTGCGTGAGCTACACGATTGGTTCCGTTCCGGCAGCACCGAGGGCGGCGATGCCGTATTCAAGGCGCTGGCCAGCATGTTGCTCGACAGCAAGGATGTGGGCGAGGCCGAATTCCTCTATGCCAAGACCAGTTGGGAGTACATCTGCCAGCAGTACCGCGAGCGGTGTACCGACCCCTCCTTTGTTGATTACTTCTGGACCGTCCGCTCCATGCACGAGCCCTTGTGGACATTGGCCCGTGTCACCCAGAACCTGATACCGGTGCGCTTGTTCCACACGGTATCCACCGGCTATGCCGGCTACCTGGGCGCGCTGCTCAAGAACAAGCGGCTCAAGCCCCTGCTCACCAGCGAGCACGGCATCTATACCAAGGAACGCAAGATAGACCTGTTCCAGAGCAACTGGGTGCGCGACAACCGCGATGCCTTCCAGAAGCACGCCAGCGAACTGAGCTACTTCCGCAGCCTGTGGATACGCTTCTTCCAGGGCCTGGGCCTGGCCTGCTACGATGCCTCAGACAAGATCGTGGCACTGTACGAGAACAACCGCCTGCGGCAGGTAGAGGACGGCGCCCCGACCGAGCGCACCCTGAATATCCCCAACGGCATCAAGCTGACGCGCTTCGCCCCCATACGGCCCAACCGCGACGACAGCCCCAAGAGCCCACCCATACTCTGCCTGCTGGGCCGGGTGGTGCCCATCAAGGATATCAAGACCTTTATCCGCGGCATGCGTACCGTCGCCAACGAACTGCCCAATGCAGAAGGCTGGATAGTCGGCCCCGACAACGAAGACCCGGCCTACGCACAGGAATGCCGCGACCTGGTGGAAAGCCTGGGACTCAGCAACAACGTCAAGTTCCTGGGTTTCCAGAAGCCTGAGGACATCTTCCCCAAGGTCAAGCTGCTGATCCTCTCCTCTATCTCCGAGGCGCTGCCGCTTTCCTTGCTGGAAGGCTACGCCGCCGGCATCCCGGCGGTAACGACCGATGTAGGCTCCTGCAGCCAGCTGATCTACGGCCTGACAGACGAAGACAAGGCCCTGGGGCCCTCCGGCGAAGTCGTACCCATTGCCAACCCCGAGGCCCTGGGCCGGGCCTGCCTGCGCCTGCTGTCACACTTCGACGTCTGGCAGGCCTGCCAGGCCGCGGCCGTCGCCCGGGTGGAGCGCTTCTATACCGATGACCTGATGTTCGGCCGCTATCGCACGCTATACCAGGAACTGCTGGGTGAGGCCGCCACACCGGACACCACCGATACCGAGACGGTGGCCTGATGGCGGGGATAGGCTTCGAGCTGCGTAAGCTCCTGAACAAAAAAGGCTATCTGGGCCTGCTGCAGGGCTATTTCTACGCCGGCCTGATCAGCTCCGGCCCCTGGGTGCTGTCCATCCTGGGGGTGCTGCTGATCGGTTTTTTCAGCATTGCCGTGGTGGTACCGGATTTCCTCATTGCCCAGTTCCAGGTCACCGTGACCTATATCATGGCGGTCAGCCTGATACTGACAGGGTTTATCCAGCTAGGCTTCACCCGCTTTATTGCCGACCGCCTGTTCGAGCACAAGGATTACATCGTGCTCGCCAACTTCAATGGCGTGCTATTGGCAGTCACCCTGGCCGCAGGCCTGCTTGGCGGTCTCTCTGCCTTGTTCCTGTTCCCCGAGGAGAGCGTGCTCTACCGCCTGCTGCTGGCCGGCTCCTTCGTGGTCATGTCCGATATCTGGATCGCCGCCATCTTCCTCAGCGGCATGAAGCGCTACAAAGCCATCGTGCTGCTGTTCTTCCTGGGCTACAGCATCACCGTCGCGGCCGCGCTGCTGATGCGTCCTTTCGGCCTGGAAGGCCTGATGGGGGGGTTCTTCATCGGTCAAAGCGTGCTGCTGTGGGGCATGGTGGCGCTGGTCCTGTATGAGTTCCCAGGCGCAGACTTTGTCCGCTTCGACTGGCTGGAAGTACGCAAGGTCTACCCCAGCCTGATCTGGACCGGTTTCTTCTACAACCTGGCGGCCTGGGCAGACAAGTTCATCTTCTGGTACTACCCCTATACCTCCAACCAGGTCATAGGCCCACTGCGCGCATCCGAAATCTACGACTTCCCCATCTTTCTGGCCTACCTCAGCATCATCCCAGGCATGGCGGTGTTCCTGGTGCGGATGGAGACCGACTTCGTCGAATACTACGAGAAGTTCTACAACGCGGTGCGCGAGGGCGAAACGCTGCAGTACATCGAGGAAATGCGCAACGAGATGGTGGCCACCATACGCCAGGGCATCGCCGAGATCGTCAAGATCCAGGGCATCGCCATCCTGCTGGTATTTGCCCTCGGCCCCATCCTGCTCGACGCCTTGCACATCAGCCGTCTGCACCTGCCTCTGCTCTATGTCGATGTAGTGTCTGCCGGCTTGCAGGTGGTGTTCCTCGGTTTGCTGAACGTGTTCTTCTACCTCGATCGCCGCCGTATCGTGCTGATGCTGACCGGCTTGCTGGTGGTCAGCAACGTGCTGTTCACCTCCATCAGCCTCTACCTGGGGGCAGCCTTCTACGGCTACGGTTTTGCCGCCGCCATGCTGCTGACGGTGACAGTGGCCATGCTGGTACTGGATCGCAAGCTGGAAACCCTGGAATACGAAACCTTCATGCTGCAGTAGCGATCTTGAGGGGCATTCGTGAGTCTGTCGTGCCAAAGACGGTACAACCGCCAATCACCCCTCACTGGGCCCGCAACCCACCGCCAGCAGCCTGGTCATCTCTGCCGCCGGTATCGCCCGGCAACCCGTTGGATTCTGGCCCGACCATAAAGGCGAGAAATCACCGCTCCCCGCCGCCTCGGCTTGGCTGCGCAAAGGCGCCATGGCCGCCGTGGCCAGCGGGAATGCAGGCACTGCCTCGTTGATCGCCCCCAGTTCACGCATCACCCGGTTGACGATGCCACGCGCAGGCCGTCCGGTGAACAGATTGGTCAGTGCCGTATGCTGCGCCGCCTCGCTCTGCAAGGCCGCCCGGTGCACCACGCTGGTGGTGGCTTCATGGCACAGCATATAGGCCGTACCGACCTGCACGGCGGCAGCCCCCAGCGCCAGCGCCGCCCGTACACCCTGGGCATCTGCTATGCCACCCGCCGCGATCACCGGCACTTGCACCGCTGCCACCACTTGCGGCAGCAAGGCAAAGGTACCTTGTTGGGTGCTGAGGTCATCTGACAGAAACATGCCCCTGTGCCCGCCTGCCTCCAGCCCTTGGGCAATGATGGCATCGACGCCGTGCGCTTCCAGCCAGCGTGCCTCGGCCACGGTAGTGGCCGAGGAAATCACCTTGGCACCCCAACTCCGTACGCGTGCCAGCAAGTCATCTGACGGCAAGCCGAAATGAAAACTCACCACCGGAGGCCTGAATTCGGCCAGCACCGCGGCAGCCTCCTGCGTAAATGGCATGCGCCCCGCCCCTGCCGGCACGCTGTCGATATCCAGCCCCAGCTCGCGGTAGTACGGCGACAAGGCAGCCCGCCAGACAGCCTCCCGTTCTGCCACTGGGCTAGGTGGCGTATGGCAGAAGAAATTCACGTTGTAAGGCTGGTCGGTGCCGGCCTGTATCGCCGCCAGCTCGGTACGCAGCGACGCCAGCGACAGCATGGCTGCAGGCAAGGAACCCAGGCCACCGGCACGGCTCACCGCAATAGCCATGGCGCTGGCCTGTACGCCTGCCAAGGGGGCTTGTATCAGGGGATAGCGAGTACCGAACAAGGTCGAACCGGGCATAGGGACTCCAGCAATGAGGGGTGAGCTTTCGTGATACCGAGTATGGTGAAGAGGTAGCCACCTCTGGCACCTAACTCACAACACGGCAGCCATAGAACGATATTTGTTAAAAAAGGCCCAAGGTCTGTTATCGCAGTTGCTCCAACATCTGTAACAGCGCTGACCTGGCAACGGCCTGCTGAGCCGTACGACTGATCTCGGCTTTGCCGTCCAGCAACTGCCTGCCATAGTGTCCGAACTGTGCATGATTGCCGCCCTGTACCGCGATCCAGCGGGTATGTGCAGGCAGCAGCCTTCGATTGGCCAATATGGTGGCCGGTTCGGCCACACCATCCTGGGTACCATATATCTTGGTGACGGGCAGGGCCAGGTGGGACAAGTCCTCCTCCTTGGGATGGGTCGTCGCGATAAGCACCAGGCCCGCCAACCCGGCCTGGTCTGAGCCTGCCATACGGGCTGCCAGTGCGCCGCCCAGCGAATGGCCCGCCACCACCCAGCGCAAGCCTGCAGGCTGTACCACCATCAACTGGCGTGCCCGTTCCAAGGCTATTTCACGGTGTGACTGCAGGGGTGCAAAACGGTAAGGCAACTTGATGATAAAGACCGGATACCCCGCATCGGCCAGTGGCCGCAGCAAAGGTGCATAGGCGGCTGCCGCAACACCCGACCCACAATAGAAAACCAGTGCCGAACGGCCAGATGGCCTGGTAGGAATGAAGGACAGCTGAGCCTCCGTATCGGCTACCGTCACGGTACTTGAACTGCTCAGCAAAGCATCATCCACACCCTGGGTACGTACGGAGTTGGCCAACCAAGCTGTAGAGACCAAGGCCCAGCTTAGGAATACCCATCGTACCCACCGAAATATCATCGCTCTCGTCAGCTGCATATTCAAATTCCTGTCCAATGTCTTTCACCTAGTCGGCGCCAGTTGTGCATATCTGAAACGTAACTAGGCATGGGGTATAAAGCACAGCCTACACCGGATTGCTACCAAAACCCCGCAGGCAGTGCCTGCGATCTGTGGCAACAAGACCTAGGCGCAGGGTAATGCAGGAGCCCTGTCGATAGGCAGGCTACGCCGCAACCCCGCCTGCTCACACCAGCCGTGGCAGTGTTTAGCGATAGGACACTGGCACAATAGGCAGAGTAGCCCAGGCCAGGGAAGCATGGCGTCTGCCATGGCCAGAGAATCTGGGTTAGGCTAGCTCTGGAAAAGACGAGGAAAAAACGGATCGCTCAGGAGGAAAACATGAAGCCGTCGCACACGATGGAAAGCCAGTTGGCGTCCGAACTGATAGACAACAAGCTCGCCGAGCTCGGCTGCTGGCGTGGAGAGACGCTAGCCAGAATGCGCGCGCTGATCAAGGAAGCCGACCCCGATGTCGTCGAGGAATGGAAGTGGATGGGCACGCCGGTATGGTCGCACGATGGGATCATCTGTACCGGCGAGTCCTACAAGTCGGTTGTGAAGCTGACCTTCATCAAGGGTGCGGCGCTGAGCGACCCCGACAAGCTCTTCAACGCCAGCCTGGAGGGCAATACCAGGCGGGCAATCGATATACGCGAGGGCGAGGTGGTGGACGCAAGCGCGTTCAAGGCGCTGATACTGGCCGCTATCGAACTCAATGGCGCGAGCGTAAAGTCGAAAGCAGCCAAGCGCAGCAAATAGCTGCCATACGTAAGAGCCTGTTCAAAGCCCTACCCGGCTCACACCCGCATATCCACGCCGCCCTGATCGCCCTGCCAGTCTGGCAGCCAGTCGAGATAGCGTTCGCCGCCCGGCAAACCCAGGATACGCATGGCCATGTCGCCGGCCAGCGCAGATTGATCTTCGCTTGCCGGGTTCCAGCTTAGCGCAAAGGGCAGGCGCACCGGCTCGCTGGTCAGCCTGTCGAGCAGGTCCACCGCCGAGCCGGCAAAGTCTGCCGATAGCGGTGGACGGTTGCCGCCACCGACAGTCGTCGGCACCGCCTCTCCGCCACTGCGACGTTCAGCCGCCAGCGAGGTAAGCGATGCGCTGTAGCGAATTTCCAGCTCGAACTCAAAGGTCCGACCATCGGCCGTGGTAATGGTGCCTCGGCCGGTAAACTCGCTGGTGTCCTCCAGTTGGAAGCCGGCTGCACGCAACTGGCCATTCTCATCGGTACGATTGAATGCAGCTGCACTGAAGCGTGATCGGCTGGCTATGGCTGTCTCATCAAACTGTATGCTGGCACCCTCGGCCGCACTGCCCAGCAAGCTTTGCGCAAAGCCCTGAGCCAGGCCAAGCGCCATGTCGCCCATGGCACCCTGCATCTGGTCTACCCGCTTTTGCATGATATCGCTGGCACGTATCAAGGGATCACTGGCATCCCTGGCCTTGCCGCCCGCCTCCTGCTGGCGCGTGGCCCCCTGCGCACTGCCATTGGCCGGCTGCTGATACAGGCTGGGTAATGATTGATGGAGCGAGGACAGATTCATGGCGGCAGCTCTCGGTGGGATAAGGCCTTATCGGCATGGCAGGCTCTCTCCTTAAGCGAAATCCGGGCCAAGCGCTGAACGGTCATCTTGCAGGGTACGCAAAGCAGCCTTCCACAAAGCGACAGCCCCGCTAAAGCGGGGCTGTCGTAGCCGTCAAACTGGCTATCAGCTACCGCTGACCGTTACCGCCGCCACATCCTTGCTCACCGTAGCGGTGGTGGTCTTGGCCACCAGCAGCCCAGCCGAGGGCGCATTGCCGCCCACCAGCTTGTTCACCTGGCGGAACTCGCAGCTCAGGCCAGCCGTCGTCAGCGTCACCACGGCATAGCCCTGCGCATCCGTATTGGCCAACTTCAGCCAAGGGTTGCTGTTCAGGCTGGACAACTGCCCTGCCAGCGGCAACAGCTGGCCAGTAAACGCCGGCGCAGCCTGTAAACCGGTCAACACTGCAGTCGTAAAGCCATCCAGCTGCGTCTCGGGCACCCCCTTGGCAGCCAGGGCACCGCGCAGTTGTACGCGCAGACTCTCGGCCAGGCTGGCTGCCGTAGGCGCGGCCTTGCCCAGGGTGTAGTCCAGCAGATTGACGTTAAGCATCACATCACCCAAGCCGGTGACGGGCACGGTCAGGGGGTAGTACACCAAGGTAGCGAGGCTGGCCGATAGGCTGCCCACGGCATCCTTCAGGTAGCTGAAGAAAGAATCCGAACTGACACCTGCAGTGACCAGGTCCACCATGACCGGTGTGCCGCCGCCAGCGCCGTTGTAGTCGTCATGCACGGTACCGGCATAGAAGGCATGGATATCCCCGGTCAGCGCCACTACGTTCTTGATGCTGTTGTCCTTCAGGTGCTTCATCAACAGCTTGCGCTCAGCGTTGTAGCCATCCCACTGGTCGGCGTTGATCACGAACTTGGTGAAGAACGGGGCCAGGCCTGCCTTCATGTTGGCGGGGATGAAGTTTGAGTTCGCCTTCTTGGCCACCACATCGGGTTTGATCATGCCAAAGGCGATGGTCTGCGCCCCGGCCGCTACCTGCGCGGCCAAACCACCCGCCGCTGCCGCCTTGGCTGCCATATAGGCCGCTGCCGCAATGGCCGCGTCAGCCGAGCTCAGGCCCGCATCCACCCCGGCCGCGGGCAAGCTGGTGCCCATGGCATCGGCCGTGGCCAGAGCCATGCCGGCAGCGCCTGCCGTAGCCTGGCTTGCGCCAGCAGTCAGGGCCGTCACGATGACGGCCGCAATGGCTGCATTGCCACCGGTCGATGCCAGCGCAGTCTGTATGCCGGCAGCCAGGGTCGGTACTGCCTGCAAGGCCAACAGGGTGGCGATGGCATTGGTACCGTCCACGCCCATCTTCAACAGCGATACCTCGTTGCCCCACAGCTTCCAGGTCGCCGTGGAGTTCTTCATCGTGTCCTTCCACCAGTCACGCTGCACCTGGCCCAGGATGGAGGTGAACACCAGCTCATCCAGCCCCACCGCCTTGGCACCCGCCATCTTCTGCGCCTCGATGGCCAGCAGGGTGGTCTCCGGCGCCATATAGCGGCTGCCTATGCTGCCTATGGCGGTACCCGTGGCTGGGTTGGGTGCGGCCTCTGGAATGATATGGTCGGAGCGGTACAACCGCTCGTCGGTCATCACCAGATGCGCCAGCTTGCCGAACTGCAATTCGCGGTAGATGCGGATATTGAAATAGCCGTCTGGCGTGGTGTTGTTGAAGTAGATATCGGCCGGCATAAATTCAAACCAGGCCTGGTTGGCACTGCGGCGACGCGTGGTCTGGTGATTGTTGTCACCGCCCGTAGCGTTATAGCTGCCGTTGCTATAGGTCTCGGCATCGTTCCAGCAGTCATCGCTGAACTCATGGTCATCCCACACCGCCACAAAGGCAAAACGCTCATGCACGGCCTGCAGGCGGCTGTCGGTACGATACTGCTTGTAGAGGTAGCGGTAGTCTGCCAGGGTGGTTGCGTACTTGGCGCCACTCACCCCATTCTTGAAGGTGCCATTGGGCAGGCTCAATGCCGTGTGGCGCGTTTCCACCGCGCCGGTCTGGAAGGCCTCACCCACGGTTTCGTAGATGTAGTCGCCCAGGTGAATGATGAAGTCCAGGTTCTGGCTGGCCAGGTCGCTGTATGCACCCCAGTGGTTGATGCTCCAATCCTGGCAGCTGAGGAAGGCAAACTTCAGTTGGGCCACATCGGCATCCTTGGCTGGCGCAGTCTTGAACCGGCCTACCTTGGAGCGCACATCGCCCGCCACAAACTGATAGTAGTAAGTCTTGCCGGCGCTCAGGCCGGTGACCTTGTGGCGTACGGTATTATCGAACTCGGCCAGCACCGGGATGGCGGTATCCACCACCGTCGTGCCGCTCAGCGCGGTATTGCTGCCCAGGGCCGCAGCGTTGTCGGCTTCGGTGACCAGCACCCGAACGCTGAAATTGCTTGCGCTAGAAGACGTCGTGACATCATCCGCGCTGCTGGGCACCACGCGCGTCCACAGCATGATGCCATCAGGCTTGGGATCGCCCGAGGCCACACTCTGGGGAAACTTGTAGCTGGTACCGCTGGCAGGTGGCGTGTCCGGGCCGGTGGAAGCACTGCTGCCGCCACAACCGGGCAAACCCACGGTCGCGGCCGACACAGTGACAAAACCACCGGCCTTCATAAACTGTCTTCTATCCATCGTGTTCTCCTAATAGTTATCGGGAAGCCAGCCGGGTCGTAAACCCCCGGCCGGGGGAGCCGTAACGGCAATGTATCGAGCAAGTGCTCAAATTAGCAGCCTTGCGTTGCGATTTCTTTGCGAAGCGTGGCGGTAAAGCGACAGACCCGCCGGAATTCCCATAAACAGACACGCCAGCAAGGCATGCGACTACGTCGTGTCAGAATCTGAGGGTCGCAAGCGCGTATCCCGAATCAGCTCGACTTTGCCCGTCAGAGACAGATGGTTCGCGACTTACTGTCGCTCAGCGCATGGCCGCTGGCTTTGTCTCAGCAGAGAAGCAGCAGATGGCATGGGCAGGCTCGAGTGGGCACAAAACAACCAGCCGGATCGGCCGACGCAGCCCTCAAGCCCAAGGTGAAATCTGGGGTGGCGCGGATGCACGCCAAGCGGTAAATCGCGCCATGGGTATAGCTGGAACCACTTTGCAATATGCAGCAGGCCACCGTTGTAGGTGGCCTGTTGTGTTTCGATGCCGGCGGCCTACTCGCTGCCAGCCAGCTTGCGTTCAAAGTAGTGCAACTGCCGCCGCCATTTCTTGGTCGGCCGGCCTCTCACATCGGGGTGATCAAACACCGGCGCCAGCGCCTGTGCCTCGCGCCGGGACTGGCGTGCCGCCTCGCTCTCTGCCGTCTCCACATACAGCAAACGCGCCTCAGTAGCCGGCCCGCGCTTCTCGCTCAATGCCAAGACCTGCACTTCGTACTCTTCAGTCTGCGTCCGTATCCGCAATCGGTCGCCGGGCTTGAGGTGGCGAGCGGGTTTGGCGCGCTCACCATTCAGGTGCACATGACCGCCATCGATGGCGGTGCCCGCCAGGCTGCGCGTCTTGAAAAACCGTGCAGCCCACAGCCATTTGTCCAGCCGTATATCCGCGCTGCTCGTATCGTCAGGCTTGCGGCTCATGGCGTGGTCACCCCGTACTTCTTCATCAGGCGATCTATCACCCCATCGCGGCGGGCAGCCTCAATGGCCTGGCGCCAAGCCAGCACCTCCACCTCCGGCGTGGTCAAAGAGGCGGCTATGTATATATCGGTGCTGGACAACGGTGTCCCGAACACAAACTGCCGCTCGTCCCGCCCAGCCTGCTGCAAGGTGGCCCGTATCACCCAGTCGCCACTAACGATGGCGGCGACCATGTTCTGATCCAGCAAGCGCAGCAATGCCTCATTGCTGGGTTCTTCCAGAATGCGTCGGTAGCCCAAGTTTTCCAACATGGCGCGGTGCGGTGAACCGCGCAACACCCCTACCGGTAACTTGCCCATGACCGCATGGCTGTCCAGCGGCAAATTCAGGTCGCGGCGGGTCAGCATCAGATGCCGGATGGCACCAAACGGCGCTACCCAGGTGTACAGCTTTTCCCGCTCCGGCGTGCGCGATACCGGAAAGATCAGCATGGCTGCACCCGAGCGCGCCGTTGCCTGGGCGCGTGGCCACGGATAAAACTTGATGTCGCCGTGGAAACCCAGGCGGGGTGCCATTTCCTGCACCATCTCATACATCATGCCGCGCACCTTGCCGTCCTGGTGGTAGGCCATGGGCAGGATGTCGGCAGTCACTATCCCCTCTACTGCCGCCCCGGCAGACGACAGCAGCAAGCTAGCCAACAGGGCGATCAGTCGCCTGCCCATCCGCTGGTGTCCATAGGATTGAAGCGCAAGGTCTGGCCACGCAGTTCGGCACTGGCGGGGCCCATCAGCCACAGGAAAGCACTGGCCATATCGGCCGCAGCCGGGATGGCTTCCTTATCCTCGGCAGGATGGGTTTTGGTCCGGAAAGGGCTCTTTACTGGCCCTGGCACCAGCAGGTTCACCCGCGGCATGGGCGCCTTGTCCCATTCATCTGCCGCCACCTTGGCCAGCGCAGCCTGGCCGGCACGGGTAGTGGCAAAACCACCCCAATAGGCCTTGGGATCAAACGCATGCTGCTCGCCCACGAACAGCACACTGGCATCCTCCGCCCGCTTGAGCAAGGGCAGGCAGGCCCGCGTAATGGCAAACGGCGCAGCCACATTCACCCGGTACATGCTGACCCACTCTTCCAGCTTCTGGTTGGTCAGCGGCGACAGATGATTGAAGCCATTGGCACAGTGGACTATGCCATCGAGCCGATCAAACTCTTTCCAGATCAAGTTGGCGAAGTTGACGCAGTCCTGATCGCTCATGGCGGCCAGATCTACCGGCACGGCCGCGGGCTTGGCGCCACCGGCAGCTTCGATGGCATCGTAGACCTTGGCCAGTTTCTTGTCGTTACGCCCTACCAGCACCATGGTTGCACCATGCGCAGCCAGGCTCATGGCGGCCACCTCGCCTATGCCCTGACCGGCGCCCGTCACAATGATGACGCGGTCTTTCAGGTAATCGGAAGGAGCATTGAAATCTTGCCAGGGTTGCATTGTCAGCCTGCGGAGTTGAGTTCGACCAAGGGTGCGGAGTCTAGCATGAGGTAATCCAGCGCTTATTGCGCCAGGGCAAGCCCTTGCATTTACGCCCCGCTTCACCCAACTTACTCGTATTCAAGTATTTCCAGTGTATACACCGAGGAAGCCACCATGGCCAAAGTAAGCAAAACCGATGCCGAATGGCGCGCTCAGCTCAATGAAACCCAGTACCGCGTCACCCGCCACGCCCATACCGAGCCACCGTTCAGCGGCATCTACTGGGATACCACCACCGAGGGTACCTATCGCTGCATCTGCTGCGCTACGCCCTTGTTTGTTTCGACCACCAAATTCGACGCCGGTTGCGGCTGGCCCAGCTTCTGGCAGGCCATCCCCGGCGCCGTGAACGAACGCCGGGATACGACTCATGGCATGATACGCACCGAGATACTATGCGCAGCCTGTGATGCCCATCTGGGCCATGTCTTCCCCGATGGCCCTGGCCCCGATGGCCTGCGCTATTGCGTCAATTCGGCGTCCATCAACCTAGAACCAAAGTCCGGCTGACATGCAAACACCCCGCTCACGCCACACGCCGCTTACCCTTTGCCTGCTGCTTGCCCTGCTGCAACCCTGCGCACAGGCAGCCAGCCTGGTTTACTCCGGCACGGTATTCACCGAAGCGGCAAGCAACAATGGCGCGCTGGGCAATGCACTGACACTGCAACTGAGTGGCGACAGCTTCAATGCCCCGGTGGGCACCAACCTGCTCAGCACTGGCCGTGCCAGCATCGCCCACCTGCCAGCCGGCCTGAGTGCCAGCCTGCTGGTGAGCAGCGCAACGGAAGCCACACTCAGCCTGAGCGGCAGCGCCGCCAGCCATGAAGACCGGCACGATGTCTACAACCTGAGCATCACACTGGCAGACAGTGCAGTGCACAGTGGCAATGCCACCAAGGTAAGCGGCCATGCCCAGGAGTCACTGCGCATCGACTTCAACGACAATAGCTCTCCAGCGGAGCCGTTCGAGTTCGAAGGCGACCTGGCAGCAGGGCAGTTGGACGATGCCACCGGCTTTACCGCCCAGCCCGCCACCTTGGACATGGTCAGCAATATCGGCAGCCTCTCCGGCCAGGTGGGCGTGGCCGAGAACGGCCTGCTGGTCCTGTTGAGCGCCCCAGCTGCCCCCCTGCAGTTTGCACAGAGTGCCAGCACCCGGGTATTCATTAGCTTTGCGCCGCAAGCCCTAACCCAGCTGCAGCTGGGTGGACAGACACTGACCGTACAGACCAACCCCGAGACCCTGACCAAACAGCGCAATACCTTCCTCGCCACCTACGCTTTGCGCCAACCCGCAGGCGGCACCCAGGCCGGCCTGCTGTTGACCCAAGGCGAGGCCATGTTGCGCAATACGGCTAGCAACAGCCTGCTGGGCGGCTTTTTGCTCGGCAGCGAAACCCTGCTGCGGGAAGTCACGGTACGCACGGGCAGCGCAGGCGCCACTGCCCACATCAGCCGGCAGAGCGACACTGCCGCGATCTCGCTGGAAAACGGCGATGTTACCCTCACCCTCTACCCACCCAAGAATGTCACTGCTGCGGCAACCACACTGCAGTTGAAAGCCGGTGAAGTTGCACGCTTCGACGGTGACGGCCAGCTGCTGGGGGTCTACTACGGTTCGCTCAGCGGCAAGCTCGGCAAAGCCGGCGACCCCATCCGGCTGGAACGCCCGGATGGGTTGACGGCTTACCCCCTCTGGGCACCGCGCCTTAGCGGCAGCAACATACCAGCCCGGCTGGGCATGAGCCCACAGGACTACCTCGCAACGCAGCTGGGCGCCAGCGTAAGCCAGCAGGCTGATGGCACACTCAAGCTGGATATTCCCGGCACCAGCCTGTCGGTTTTTCCGCAAGGCAACCTGGCTGCCATCAGTACCGGCCTCAGCCAGTTCAACACCGATGGCAGCTACCATTTCAGCAGCCCCCTGCTGCAACTGGACGTCACCTCCGTGCTGCAGGACATCAACCGCTTCGCCCCCCTGCTACAACAGGGTGGCCTGCAGACACAGATAACCAGCAACGGCCTGTTGCAGCTACACAGCAGCAATCCAGACTCAGCCGGCACCTTCCTGCTGGGCAGGCCACAGCTGGGTTACAGCACGGTTCCTGCCATCGTGCCCACCAGCATAGCGGTCGATGGCCAAGGCATCGTGCACTGGCACAACGGCCAAGGTGCTTCGCAACTGATCTACCCGGTTTTTCATGATCTTGCCTTTATCACCGAGGCGGCAGAAAAAGGCGGCTGGTTTGTCTCACCTTCCGGTGAGGGCCGGCTGACACTCAGCAATGCCGCAGGTGTCGAGTATCAGTTACGGCCGGATTATCAGGTCCAGGCCACCAGCGGCAACATGAGCAATCTGTTTGATGCCTTCTGGGTCGCTGCCGATGGCAGCCTGTATGTGCGCTATCCCGGCAATCTGATGCAGCGTTTCACGCTGGAGTAAGTAGCTGCGATAGAACCGCTTTACCGCACGGCCTGGCCAACTGCGGAGCATCCCCGCGCCCAGCCCGCCAATGGGGAACCACGCTGCACGAGAGTGTGGATTTAGCGACCGTGGGCAGCCAGTTGCCGTAAACAAGGCTAAAATCAGCTCATGCTAGGCGTCTCATGGCCGCCGGTGCCCAGGCTGGGCTATCCGCCTGATCATCTGGCCATGCCGCGTGCGCCCTATACCCGCCCCACCTTACTCGGACCACCCTATGTTTATCGTCGTCACCGGCGCCGCCGGCTTTATCGGCTCCAACCTCGTCAAGGCACTCAATGAGCGCGGCATCAGCGAGATCATCGCGGTGGACGATCTCAAGCAGGGCGACAAGTTCAAGAACCTGGTCGATTGCGAGATTGCGCACTACATCGACAAGGATGATTTCATCGAGCAACTGGATGCCGGTGACTTCGACGGCGAAATCGACGCCGTGCTGCATCAGGGTGCCTGTTCCGACACCATGGAGCAGGACGGTCGCTATATGCTGGACAACAATTACCAGTATTCGCTGGCCTTGCTTGATTACTGCCAGATCGAGGAAATCCCCTTCATCTACGCCTCCAGCGCATCCGTGTACGGCGGTGGTTCGGTTTTTCGCGAAGAGCGTGAATTCGAGGCACCGCTCAACGTCTACGGCTATTCCAAGTTCCTGTTCGACCAGATCGTCCGCCGTCGCTGGGATGACCTGAGCGCCCAGGTGGTGGGGCTGCGTTACTTCAACGTCTATGGCCCCCGTGAAAATCACAAGGGCCGCATGGCCTCGGTCGCCTACCACCATTTCCATCAGTATCGGGAGCATGGCAAGGTCAAGTTGTTTGCGGGATGCGACGGTTACGACAATGGCGAACAGAAGCGCGATTTCGTCTCGGTAGAGGACGTGGTACGGGTCAACCTGCACTTCCTGGATCACCCCAAGCAGTCGGGCATATTCAACCTGGGCACGGGGCGGGCACAGAGCTTCAACGAGCTGGCCGCCGCCAATGTCAACGCCTGTCGCCGCCATGATGGCAAGCCGGCTCTGTCCCTGGACGAGCTGGTGGCGCAGGGCATCATCGAGTACATCCCCTTCCCCGATGCCTTGGTCGGCAAGTACCAGAGCTTTACCGAAGCCGATATCGCCCGTCTGCGTGACACAGGTTACGAACATCCCTTCCTGACTGTCGACGAGGGCGTAGGTCGCTATATCGACTGGCTTTACGGGCGCAAGGCTTGATGGATCTGCGTGGCAAGGCGCTCAAACTGCTGTCGCAGCGCGAGCACTCCCGCACCGAGCTACGCCGCAAGCTCGGCGGCACCGATGTGGCGCGCGAGGAACTCGACGCCCTGCTAGACGAGCTGGTGGAGCGCAACTGGCAATCCGACGCCCGCTTCGCCATCGCCTATGTCGATGCCAATGCCGCCCGCTTTGGCCGCTACCGCCTGCAGAACGAGTTGCGTGAGCGTGGCGTGGCCGACGCCCTGATCGCCGATGCGCTGGCGCAATTACCTGCTGAAGACGACGAACTGAGCCGGGCTCGCGAAGTCTGGCGCAAGAAGTTTCGCGAGATGCCCGCCGACCCCGCAGAGCGTGCACGGCAAGCCCGCTTCATGCAGGCGCGTGGCTTTGCTTACGACACCATACGCAAGGTACTGGGTGGGTTGGATGAAGACTGAGGTTGTCGTGGGGCTGTTGCTGGGCTTGGCGCTGGCGGTCGGCTCACTCATGCCCGGCCCGCCCATGCCTGAGGTGGCACAGGGCGACAAGCTCATGCACCTACTGGGCTATGGTGTGCTTGCCGCTTGGTGGGCCGGGTGCTTCCCGGCGCGCTACGGCCGCATCCTGCTGGCCTGCAGCACCTACGGTGTGCTGATCGAATGCCTGCAGGCCATGACCCCCTATCGCAGCTTCGACCCGCTCGACATGCTGGCCAATGCACTGGGCGCCCTGCTTGGTGTCGGCATCGCGCTGGCGGTACGACGCCTGCTTCCCCGTCCGTCCTGAAATACAACAGCCCATCGCAGAAAACTCGCCCTGCCGAGCGCAGATGCTTATGCTGCCGCGCGTCGAATCATCCATCAGCGCACCGTCTCTCACGAGGAGCACCATGAAAAAGTTGCTGTTATCGCTGGCCCTGCTGGGCACCAGTACCGTCACCCTGGCAGGCAAGCCCGCCGACCCCCATCAATGGCTGGAAGACGTAGCCGGCGAAAAATCGCTGGCCTGGGTCAAGGCCCAGAACGCCGTAAGCCGCGCCATGCTGGAGCAACAACCGGGCTTCGAGGCCCTGCGTGGCCAAGTGCTGGATATCCTGAACTCCAAGGCACGTATCCCCTATATCAACAAAATGGGGGCTTACTACTACAACTTCTGGCGCGATGCCGAGCACCCACGCGGTGTATGGCGCCGCACCACCCTGGCCAGCTATCGCACCGCCGAGCCGGAATGGGAAACCGTGCTGGACCTCGACAGCCTGGCCAAGTCCGAGAACGAGAACTGGGTATTCAAGGGCAGTAATTGTCGCCAGCCCGCCTACGACCGCTGCATGCTGGCCCTGTCACGCGGCGGCGCAGATGCGGTGGTATCCCGTGAGTTCGACCTCGCCAGCAAGTCTTTCGTCAAGGACGGCTACACCCTGCCCGAAGCCAAGATGGATATCAGCTGGCAAGGCAAGGATGCCTTGTTTATCGCTACCGACTTTGGTGCCGGTTCGCTGACCGACTCCGGCTACCCACGCGTGGTCAAGCTGTGGCAGCGCGGCACCCCCTTGGCGGCCGCCAAGACCGTATTCGAAGGCCAGAAGGCCGATATCTCCGTATCGGCCTATGTCAGCGAGCAGCCCGGTTTCCGCCGCGAAATCATCAGCCGTGGCGTGACCTTCTACACCAGCGAGGATTTCCTGCGCGAGGGCGACAAGCTCACCCCGATTGCCAAGCCGGCTGGCGCCACCATCAGCTTCTTCGGTCCACAAATGCTGATCAGCCTGCGCGAGCCGTGGCAGCTTGGCGACAAGACCTGGCCGTCCGGCAGCCTACTGGCCGTGGATTTTGCCGCCTTCCAGGCTGGCAAGCGTGATTTCACGCCCCTGTTTACCCCCACGCCCACCACAGCCATGGACGGCATGACCATGACCCGTAACCATGTGCTGGTCACCGTGCTGGACAACGTCAAGGGTCGTATCGACGAATGGCGCTTCGAAAACGGCAAGTGGGTCAGCCGCAAGGTGGATGCACCGGCCTTTGGTAGCCTGGGCGTCACCGGGGTGGATGCCGATGAGTCGGATGATTACTTCCTCACCCATGTGGACTTCCTGACCCCGGACTCGCTCTATCTGGGCACGGCCGGTAGCGACAAGCGCGAGATGCTGAAGCAGCGCCCCGCCTTCTTCGATGCCAGCGGCTTCGAGATCGCCCAGAACGAAGCCACCTCCAAGGATGGCACCAAGGTGCCTTACTTCATCGTCAAGGCCAAAAATCTCAAGCTGGATGGCAGCAACCCCACCCTGCTCTACGGCTATGGCGGATTCGAGCAGAGCATGACGCCCTGGTATTCGGCCGGTGTGGGCAAGGCATGGCTGGAGAAGGGTGGCGTCTACGTAGTGGCCAACATCCGTGGCGGTGGCGAATTCGGCCCGCGCTGGCATCAGGCCGCACTCAAGTCCAAGCGCCAGAAATCCTATGACGATTTCATCGCCGTGGGCGAGGACCTGGTCAAGCGCAAGATCACCAAGCCTGCCAAGCTCGGCATCATGGGGGGCAGCAACGGTGGCTTGCTGATGGGCGTGATGATGACCCAGCGGCCCGACCTGTTCGGCGCCGTGGTCTGCCAGGTACCGCTGCTGGACATGAAGCGCTTCAATCAGCTGCTGGCCGGTGCCTCGTGGATGGGTGAATACGGCAACCCGGATATCCCCGCCGAATGGGCCTATATCCGCAAGTATTCGCCTTACCACAACATCAAGAAGGGTAGCCGCTACCCCAATATCCTCTTCACCACCTCGACCCGCGATGACCGCGTCCACCCTGGCCACGCCCGCAAGATGATGGCCAAGTTCCAGGAGATGGGTGTCAAGTCAGTCTGGTACTACGAGAACATGGAAGGTGGCCATGCAGGCGCGGCTGATAACAAGCAGAAAGCCGACATGACTGCACTGGAATACAGCTTCCTGTGGAAGACACTGCAGTAAGCCTTGTCCCAATCCGTAACAAAAAGCCGACCTGTTTATGCAGGTCGGCTTTTTTTGTTCCTGCCCCTCGCAATCATGCATACCAGCAGATCGAGGCGGCAAACCCGACGTGACAATGGCAAATAATCAGGTGCGCATACCTTCACAGGCATGGCATGGCGACTATGTGCTGCCGATATCCCGCAATGGGTTGGCAACCCAGAAGACAACTGACCGACGAAGCACCGGCAGTTGCTGGACCAGCGCGGCTGTGCATGCCTACCCTGCCGGTCTGGCCTACTGCCATTTGCTTAGAATCTTGTCCAAGGTGCCGTCGCGGCGTATCTTTTCCAGTCCATCGGCAAAGCGTTGCGCCTTGATCGCCTCGTCCTTGGGGAAGCCGACATAGCGTGGCACTTCGGCCAGGGGCTGCCCAAGTATCCGTAAATCCTTCTCCGCACCCAATTCGCGCGCCAAGTAGAGCAGCTGTGCCTTGTCGCCTATGATCACATCCACCCGTCGGGCTATCAGCTTCTGTACCAATTGCAGTGGGCTGGTCGCGCCCGCATCCTTCTTGAGCGCCGCCTTGTCGAAGGTCTCGGTGTAGGAGAACCCCAACACCGTCCCCACGATGTAAGGCGATAGATCCTCCAGCGTCTGGTAATCAGCCGGACCATCTCTACGCGTCATCAGCACCGTCACCCCATTCCGTATGGGGCCAACCAGCCGATACTTTTCCATACGCTCCGGCGTGCCAACAAACTGGTAGGCCATGTCTACCTGCTTGAAATCCAGCATCTTCTTGACCCGTTCCCACGGGTACAACTGGATTTGATAAGGCTGGCTGGCGGCTTCCAGCACAGCCCGCACAATCTCGGTATCCATGCCGGCCGGCTGCCGTGTTTTCGTATCCAGGTAGGCATAAGGCGGGAAAGCCTCGTCGCTGGCAACCACCCAGGGGGCCGCCAAGGCAGGCATCGCCAGCAACAACAGACCAAGCAGACCAAGGTGGGCAAGCGACATGTCCATGCCTCCAGGCAACAATCTGATGACACTATAGCCTGTATAAACCCACCGCTTGTCTAAGAGCCTGTTCAAAGGCCTCACAGCCCATCCAGCGTAGTGAGAGACACCCGGCGCCACTGTGCAGGCACACAGGCTGACACCGCCCCGCTTGCTTATTTTTCCGGCAAGGGAATGCGCTCGGTCTCGCCAGGCACCTGTGGAAACTCGCCAGCCTGCCAGCGTTGCTTGGCGGCCTCGATCCGCTCCCGGCTCGACGCCACGAAGTTCCACCAGATATAACGTGGGCCATCCAGCGGCTCGCCACCCAATACCAGCAAACGCGTATCACTCGTGGCCCTGACGCTGACCGTCACCTCCGGCACCAGCACAGCCAATTGCCCTGGCTGGATGGCAACCCCATCGATCTCCAGGCTCCCACTGGCCAGATAGACACCTCGCTCGGCATGCTCGGGCGGTATCTCAAAACTCGCCCCAGCGGCCAACTCTCCTGCCACGTACAAGGTATCACCATAGGTATGCACGGGCGAAGTCTGGCCATAGGCCGTCCCCAGTATCACCCGCAGGCTCAGGCCCGGCTCCTCCAGCAGAGGCAGCGTCGCCGCCGGGTGGTGCCAAAAACCGGGAGCCGTATCCTCATGCTCTCTGGGTAGGGCAAACCAGGTCTGCAAACCGTGCAGCGTCTGGCCCTGGGCGCGGGCCTCGGGTGGGGTGCGCTCCGAATGCACCACACCACTTCCCGCAGTCATCCAGTTCACATCCCCTGGCCGTATCACCTGCACGCTGCCCAGGCTATCGCGGTGCAGTATCTCTCCCTCATACAGATAGGTCACTGTCGCCAGGCCGATATGCGGATGAGGGCGCACATCCATGCCCTCACCTGGCGCCTGTGCAGATGGCCCCATATGGTCAAAGAAGATGAAAGGCCCCACCGCCTGCTTGGGCAAGGACGGCAACAGCCGCTTTACGCTGAAACCGCCAAGGTCGCGCTCATGCGGCTTGAGCAGGTATTGGATGCTGGACATGCTATTTCCTCGGTAAGCGGAACGCCCTGCCAAGGCAGCAGGGCGTGAATTCAAAATGCACCGGCACGGAAGTCTTCGACTGCCTGCATGACTTCCTCACGCGTATTCATGACAAACGGGCCCCATTGCGCAATGGGTTCACGCAAGGGCTTGCCGGCTATCAGCAACAGCTTGGCGCCAGCCTCGCCGCCCTTGATCCGTACCCCATCGCGCTCGGCACGGGTTTCCAGCACGCCCATTTGCCTGGCCTGCACGGCCTGGGCACGGCCACCCAGCAAGGCGGTGCCTTCGTAAACATAGACAAAGCCATTGAAGCCAGCAGGCAGGGCCTGTTTGAACTCGGCATGGGCAGGCAGATGCAGGTCCAGGTAGAGCGGTTCGGTATCGTCCTTCTGCACCGCACCGGCCACTTCCCCGCTCTGCCCTGCGATCACCTTGACGGTGACACCCTGCTCCGTCAGCAGCACCGGTATTTCGCCAGCCGGTATATCACGGTAACCCGGTGTTGTGAGCTTATGCTTGCCAGGCAGGTTCACCCAAAGCTGGAAGCCTTGCATCAGGCCCGCCTCCTGCTCCGGCAGTTCCGAGTGCACGATACCTCGGCCCGCTGTCATCCATTGCACGCCGCCCGCCGTCAACAGCCCTTCGTTGCCCGCATTGTCACGGTGACGCATGCGGCCATTCAGCATATAGGTCACGGTCTCGAAGCCACGATGGGGGTGATCAGGAAAACCAGCCAGGTAATCCTGCGGGTCGTCGCTATGGAAGTAGTCCAACATCAGAAAGGGGTCCAGCCGTTGCTGCAGATCCTGAGTCAGCACACGCAGCAGCTTTACTCCTGCGCCATCCGATGTTGGCATGCCATTGACGATGCGTTCGATTTCACGCGGAGCGAAGACAGTAGTAGACATGGTGATAATCCTTTCAGGAATTCTGATCGTTTACCGATCTTGTGTATGCCATTCTTTACCAAGACATCACGGGTAGAAAGCGGAAAAAATAGGGCATATGCATCAATATTTTTGATCAATTATCCCTATAGGCCCATCGCCACCGATAGCAGCCAGTGTTCCCGGAGAGTGCGAGCAATGTCCTCGCAGAGCAGCATGGGCATGAATAGGCCCCATGTTAGAATTCGCCCCCTGCTCTCGGCCAGACTAACCATGAACCTGCTCACGCTAGACACCTCAACCGAATACCTGTCGCTTTGCCTTTTGTACAAGGGCGAGGTACTGGCGCGCGACTGGCATGCCCAGCAGCGCCATGCCGAGCTGACGCTGCCCATGATGCAGGCGTTGCTGGCAGACGCGGGCGCCAGCTTCAGCCAACTGGACGGCCTGGCCTTGTCCATCGGCCCTGGCTCGTTTACCGGCTTGCGCATAGGTTGCGGCATCGTCCAGGGCCTGGCATTCGGGTTGGATATCCCCACCGTTGGGGTCAATACCCTGGCTGCGCTGGCAGCGGATACCGATAGCGCGCAGACATTGGCCGTACTGGATGCCCGCATGGGCGAGCTTTACCTGGCCGGCTTTACCCGGCAGGGCGATGACTGGGTGGAAAGTGTGGCAACCACGGTCTGCGGCCCACAGGCCTTGCCCGCGTTGCCCGATGGCAGCTGGCAGGGTGTAGGCAGTGGTTTTGCAGTACAGGGCGAGGCATTGGCCCGGCAATATGGTGCGCAATTGGCAGGCGTGGAAAGCACGCGCTTTCCACATGCACGCGGCGTACTCAAGCTGGCGCAACGGGAGTTCGCTGCTGGCCGCGCCACCCGGGCCGAGCAACTGGAGCTGCTTTACATCCGCGACAAGGTAGCACTCAAGACCAGTGAGCGGGAGAAGAAGGTCTGAGTAGCTCAGGCCAGGGTTTCTATCAACTCCACCACTTCAGCGGTGTCTATCATATTCAGGTCTATCCGGGCGGCCAGATCGTAGCAGTAGAATTCACGGACGGCATCGAACTGCGATACCCCTAGCGATTCAAACGTCGGCTCCAGCGACTTCATTACCGCCCGGGCACGCTCTGCCGCCGTGGAGTCGTTCTGGGCCAGGAACACCCGGCCATCAAGGACAAAACCCGCCTCCACCATGGCCCGTTCGACCACCACCCAGAGCATGCGGCAGACGTCATAAGGCAAGGTGAGGTAGTCCAGATTGACAACGACAGCAATACCTTCAGCACTATTAGTCATGGCCTTGGCCGTCCACAATGATTTGCTGAAATTATGCGCACCAAGCCGTATGCCGAGAGCGTATTTTCAGCGAAAACCCTGTTACTTTTAACGAATATCCCGTGAATTCCGCTACGCCACCGCTTATCCGCCCCCTGACAGAAGCCGATCTGCCCGCCATGGCCGCCATTGAGGCAGCGCTGCAGGCTTTCCCCTGGACCGCCCTACAGTTCATCCAGTCCTACGCCGAGGGACACCGTGGCTGGATAGCCGAACAGGCCGGCGAGGTGATCGGCTTTGCCGTCACCAGCCAAGTGCTGGACGAGCTGTCACTGCTTACCTTGGGTGTACGCCAGGATTGCCAGCGCCGTGGCATTGCCCGACAACTGGTCGAAACGGTGGCAGAGCAAGGCAGAGAGGAAGGCGCGGCCGTGATGATACTGGAAGTGCGCAAGAGCAACTCAGCAGCACGCTCGCTGTACCGCAGGCTGGGCTTCGTGGAAAATGGCCTGCGCAAGGGCTACTACCGTGCCGCCGAAGGGCGGGAGGATGCGGTCTTGATGGCGCTGATACTGGATGAAGGCGGACGATGAGCGACGGCAGGCGAGAACTGATACTGGAAGAGCTGGGCCTGGCCCCCTGCTGGGTACGGCGCGAACTGCTGACTGCCGACCCTGCCCCCGTCGAGCTCACGCCTGTTATCACCGCCCCCCCGCCTAGTGCTGCTATCGATGCCGCAATGGAAACCGTAGCAGCGCCAACTCAGGCGGCAGGGGGTCGGCCATCGCGCATGGCCCAGGTCATGCCCGCCGAGAAGCCGGCCGAAGTGCCGGCAGCGCAACCCGCCGCCCTTGTAACCAGCCCGGACCATCGGGCACTGGCCATCGCGCAGCTGGACTGGCCAGCGCTACAAGCCGAAGTGGCGGCCTGTACTGCCTGCAGCCTATGCAAGAGCCGCAGCAAGACCGTGTTTGGCGTTGGCAAGCCCGATGCCGACTGGCTGGTCGTGGGCGAAGCGCCCGGCGCCGAGGAAGACCGCCAAGGCGAGCCCTTTGTGGGCCAGGCGGGCAAGTTGCTGGATGCCATGCTGGCCAGCGTGGATCGCTCGCGCCAGGAGAATGTGTTTATCCTCAACACGCTCAAGTGCCGTCCCCCGCAGAACCGCAATCCCCACCCGGACGAACTGGCCCTGTGTGCACCCTTCCTGCACCGCCAGGTTGAACTGATCAAGCCCAAGGTCATCTTTGCCGTCGGACGCTTCGCTGTGCAGACCTTGCTGGGCCGCGAGGCCAGCATTGCCAGCCTGCGCGGCAAGCTGCATGACTACCGCGGCACCCCAGTGGTAGTGAGCTATCACCCAGCCTATCTGCTGCGCAATATGCCCGACAAGTACAAAGCCTGGCAGGATCTGTTGATGGCCAACAAGACGCTGGAAAAGCACAAAGACTAAGCGCTGCTAACAAAACCCAGCGTAGCGGTAATGGCTAGCCCAGCTGTACGAGCCAGGCATGACCCTAAGCCCATGATTGGTGTTGACGCCAAGTCAGCATGAGGCGTCGCCAAGCGCCGCCTGAAAGCCCTTCTGGCATTGATTGTGCCAAGCAGGGGCAGGCGCCGGCGATCCGCACACGGCGCCGAACGATACCCGATCGAAACCATTGTTCAATCCGGGACGCGCAGTCCGCGACGCCCGGTCAGGGACACGCAGTCCGCGACGCCCAGTCCGTGAATGCCGGTAAGCGCAGCCCAGTACCACCGCCAGGCATATCAATGAGCACCAGACCGGCCCACGGATATGCGTCAGCGGTACAACAAATCGGCGCCTACGCCCCACTTTGGCAGCGCCGACTTTTATTCGTCATATTTCCCTACTACATTCCAGCGACCTCAGTGGACTTGCCAGCAAACCGATTTGCCAAGGCCAGACAAGGCGCACGCACAACTGCGACACCCTGTCGGCCGGCTCGCTAGCGAGAGATACCCCTAGCCGCGCCGTATCAAGACGCAAGCGCAGTGGATGGCAGTCCCCTTCAGTCTGAAGACAGCATCAAAACCCATAAAGGAGGCGGAAATGAAGGTGTATAGGAGAATCGGCTGGCTGTGCCTTGGACTCGCACTGGCCAGCCAGGCAGAAGCAGCCGTCAAGAATGTGCGTGTCGTGTGGGAAGCCAACCCAAGCAGCGAAGCCATCATCGGCTTCTCGCGCAGTGGCTCTGCCGCCTCCAGCGGCCAATACGTCAAGTACGGTAGCAGTACCACGGAAAGCAGCTGGCAAAACAGCGGCACGGCCATCAAGCGTACCTTCAAGAGCAGCCTGGACAACTACTTTGTCCGGCTCACCGGCCTGAGCGCCAATACCGAGTACTACTTCCGCGCCTGCGATAGCACCGGCTGCACCGAGCCCTACTTCTTCCGCACGGCCCCCAGCGCCCCGCAAGGACTCACCTTCATCGCGGGCGGCGATTCGCGCACCAACCGCAGCCAGCGTCAGCAGGGCAACCGGCTGGTACAGAAGGTCCGGCCTCACTTTGTCATGTTCAGTGGCGACTACACCGATAACCATAGCGCCAGTGAGATGGATACCTGGCTCACCGACTGGCTGCTGACCTACACCCCGACCACCATCAACGGCGTGGCTTACAAGCAAGCCTATCCGCTCATCCCCACAGTGGGCAACCACGAAGCATCGGACATGAACTTCATGTGTTCGGTGTTTGGCGTGGATGCCGATCGCAACGGCAGCTGCTCGCTGCGCGACAGCTATTACGCACTCAATGTCGGCAATCTGCTGCGTATCTACACCCTCAATACCGAGTTCGGCTCCGCCCAGGCCAATGATCGTACTGCCCAGCGCAACTGGCTGAACGGCGACCTGCCGGCCAATGGCTCGAGCGCCCAATGGCGCTTGGCCCAATACCACAAGCCCATGTTCCCGCGCAGCTCGTCCAAGCCAGCAGTGCACCAGATCGCACTGGATTGGGCACAGGTCTTCTACGACTACCGCATGAATCTGGTCAATGAGTCCGACACCCATATCGCCAAGTACACCAAGCCAGTAAGGCCCAACGGCAGCGATTACCAAGAGGTCAGCGCCGGCACTGTCTACATCGGCGAGGGCGCTTGGGGTGCACCGGTGCGGACGGCAGACCGCAGCTCACCCTGGATAGTCGACCAGGGCAGCTTTGCCCACCTGAACGTGATACAGGCAACGACAAGCAATATCGATATCCGTACGGTGTACCTATCCAGCGAACCGAATACCAGCACGCTGAGCAAAGCAAGCCGCGATGCCGACCCGCTGGCCCTGCCCAGCGGCTGGAGCCTGTGGGACTCAGCCGCCGTCGGCAATGTATTCAGCCTCAAGCGTGCCGCCAACAACCTGACCGAGCTGAACGAGAGCACCAGTGTGCCCGGCCAAACCATCAGCCTGAGCGCCACCCGCGACGTCACCGTCGCCAGCAGCGGCACCCTGCAAAATGGCAACACCGTGCTGGCCGATGGCGACGATGCAGGCAAGCAGTTGCGCGCCCTGCTGGGCTGGGGGCTAACCAGCGTCCCCGCCGGCGCAACGGTGCAAAGCGCCTCGATCAAGCTCAATGTGGTCGATCCATCCAGTGGTAGCTACAACCTCCATGCCATGAACAGCAGCTGGAGCGAAACTGCCGCAAGCTATGCCCAGACCTCGGGCGGTACGCTGATAGGCAGCGTGGTGCCCTCCAGCAATGGCAGCGCCAGCATCACCCTCAATGCGGCTGGCGTGGCCATGGTGCAAGGCTGGCTCAATGGCAGCATGGTCAACCACGGTGTGGTCCTGTCCAGTGGCGGTAGCAGCAATGGGGTAGATTTCAGTTCGCGTGAAAGTGGCAATGGCGCGCAGCTTTTGCTGAACTTCACCGTACCCACACTGCGCTAAACCCCTAGCCTAGCGGCAACGCACTATTCGACCTAGCGGCCCGCAATGCCGACGCATTGCGGGCCTTTCTCCTTCACCGCCATGCCCCTGCACAAACCCCTTACCCGCATCGTCATCCTGCACTGGCTGGCCCTGCCCTTGCTGCTGGCCAGCCTGGCCAGCGGCCTACGCATCCATATCAGCAGCCGCCTGGACGACCTGTTCCCGGGTGTCGCCCATTGGTTGCCGCAAGGTGATGTCTATGGCCTGCACCTGCTACTCGCTTGTGCCTGGCTGGCATTGGCCTGTGCCTATGGCACCCACCTGTGGCTGAACCGCGCCGCTCGCCCCTACAGCGCTGCGGGCCGGATGGCACCCTACAACCGTGGATTGATCCAGGCCCTGCGCTGGCTGCTGCTGGCCTTGCTGCTGCTGGGGCTGGCAATCTATCTGGCGGGCAGCGCAGCGGCGGGTGGCTGGTTGCTGTGGGCACACCGCTGGCTGGCCTTCACCTTGCTGGCCTGCTTCATCCTGCATATGGTCATGCAGGCCGGCTGGACGCCCTGGAACCAGCTACGTGCCATCGTCCTGCCACGGCTGACATGGCAGGCCTGCATCGTCACACTGCTGGCGGCACTGGGCATCAGCACCGCCACCTGGCTAATGCGTCCCATTTGGCAGCAGGCCACGACTACCGTACTGCCCGTCAGCAGTATCGCCTTGTCCGAGACCATCACCGTGGATGGCGCCAGCACCGAAGCCGCTTGGCAACATGCAGCCGCCCGCACCGTCGACACACTGGGCGTAGGCCGCGAACAGGCCGCCATACCAGTGACAGTGCAGGCGCTCAGGCAGGGAGAAGTCATGTACTTCCGATTCAGCTGGCCCGACCCCACCCCCAGCCTGCAACACCTGCCCTTGATCAAGACGTCCACTGGCTGGCAGATCAAGCAGCGCGGCCTGAACCAGCACGATGAAACCCTGTACTACGAAGACAAGCTGGCCATCATGTTTGCCAGGGATGCCGCCGCTGCAGGCAGCGGCAGCATGCAATTGGGCCAGCAACCGGTACACCAGGCGCCACCCCATGCTACGGGCAGGGGCTATCACGCAGCCCAACGTGGCGGCCTGATCGATGTATGGCATTGGAAGGCCGTCCGCACCCATGGCTTCAACCAACTGGATGACAGCCATTTCGGCTCGCCCTACCCGGTAGTCCCCGGCGATACGCGCTACACCGCCGGCTATAAATCCGACCCGCTGCAGGCCGGCGGCTATACCGAGAACTGGGCCTGGCCGGGCGAAGGCAACATCCGCCCCAAGCGCCTGCCGCGCGATCCCGCCCTGTTGGACCGCTTCCAAGAGGCCAAGGCAGATGACCCCGGCGTGTACTGGGGTATGTCCTGGTATGAGTCCATCCCCTACGACAACAAGGACGATCACTACCCTGTAGGCACCGTGATGCCTTCGGTACTGTGGAAGACCGTCTTCGAAGGCGACAGGGGCGACGTACAGGCCGCCGCGCAGTGGCAGCAGGGCCGGTGGACCCTGGAAGCCGCCCGGGGCATCCAATCCGCCTCGGCTTTCGATCTTGATCTGGTGGACGGCCTCTACCTGTGGGTAGCCGTGTTCGACCACGCCCAGATCCGCCATAGCTACCACCTGCGGCCCTTGCGGCTGCGCTTCGATTGAGGCCCACCATGCAACGCCTGCTCCCGCTCCTGGCCTGGCTGGCCTGCACCGCCGCAGCCGCCGACGAATCCCGCTACCAGAAACTGACAGACCAAGGCGCGGCACTGCCTCCCCATCTCGGCCCCTGGGCCTGTATTGTGGACAGGCAGACAGGCCTGGTATGGGAGAACAAGAGCGACAACGAAGGCACCCACCTGGACGCTGCCACCTACTCCTGGTTCGATGCCGCCAGCGGCACCGGTAAGTCCAAGTCCGGCAGTTGCATCAATACCAGGCTGCAGGTCATCCCCTGCGACAGCAGCGATCTGATAGCCCAGGCCAGGCGTGAAGGCTGGTGCCAGCGCAGCGACTGGCGGCTGCCCAGCACAGCAGAACTGCAGGGATTGCAGTTCGATACCGGCTTTATCGGCAATCCACGCATCGCTACCGGCTTCTTCCCGCATACCGGTCGCTTCCCCTACTGGAGCGCCGACTTGCGGCGGAATGCGCGCAACGAATACGAGGCCAGGCTGGTGCATTTCGGCAGCGGCCAGAGCCTATGGTTGCCAACATCGGCAGCGGCACGGATACGCCTCGTGGCAGGCCCCCAGCGATAGCCCACCAAGCCCGGGGCCGCTGTTGCACCCTCGACCAAGCCACACACCACCGCGGTACAGCGGCTGAAGGCCCCCCTAACTCTGCCCCAGCCAGCCGGTAGAGGATGGATCAAGCGGCAGCACGCCCTCGGCATCATGGGCCTCCGCCAGCCATAGGTGCGCTGCCAGCAAACCCATCTGCACCCTTGGGGCAAAACCCGGCGGATACACCGCCCTGCCCTGCTCATCGCACAACTGCCAGTCACCGCCATGCTGCCGGCAATAGTCGGCTGCCAAGCGCTCACTCATAAAGCAATGCAGGGTATTGGTATCGAAACAAAGCGCAAAAACCATCTGCCAGTCTCCTGCGCCAGCAGGGCTCAGCCCCCCAGCGCCGCTTCCAGCACGGCAATAAAACGCGCGTTCTCCTCAGGCAGGCCGATGGAAACACGCAGGCTGTCTCTCATACCATAGCTCGTCAGCGGCCGAATGATGACCCCGTGTTCCAGCATATACTGGTTCAACAAAGCCCCGTCGCCGACATGGAAGGTAATGAAGTTGGCGTGGCTGGGTATAAAGGGAATGCCGAGCCGGATGAATGCCTCGGTCAGCTGTTGCATACCAGCGGTATTGATGCGTACGGTCTCCCGCAGGTATTCGGCGTCGTCCAGTGCAGCGAGCGCCGCTGCTTGAGCGAGGGCATTGACATTAAATGGCCGGCGTACCCGGTTCAGCAGCTCAGCCACGGCTGGGCTGGCGATACCAAAGCCAATACGCAACCCTGCCAGGCCATAGGCCTTGGAGAGCGTCCTGCACACCAGCAGATTCGGAAAACGCTGCAAGAGCGCCAGGGTATCGCTGCGTTTCTCCGGCGGCAAAAACTCGACATACGCCTCATCCAGCACCACCAGCACATGCGATGGGCAGTTTTCCAGAAACTCCAACACATCGCCTGGCCGGCACAGCGTGCCTGTGGGATTGTTGGGATTGGCGATAAACACCAGCTTGGTGTCGGGCTGGATGGCCGCCAGCATGGCCCCCAGGTCATGGCCATACTCCACGGCCCGAACCGCCAGGCCTCTCGCACCGGCGGCCTGGGTCGCCAGGCTGTAGTAGGCGAACGCATACTGTGAATAGACTACCGTGTCGGCCGCTGTCACGAAGGTGCGAGCAGCGAGTTCCAGGATATCGTTGGAGCCGTTGCCCAATACAATCTGCGACGGCTGTACGGCAAAACGCCGGGCAATGGCGGCTTTGAGCGCATAGCCATTGTCGTCCGGGTAGCGCGTCAGGCTATCCATGGCCAACAGCATGGCCTCGCGCGCCTTGGGGCTAAGGCCTTGCGGATTCTCGTTGGAGGCCAGCTTGATGATGCCGGCCGGGTCCAGGTTCAGTTCTCGTGCCAGATCAGCAATGGGCTTGCCGCCCTGGTAAGGCGCAAGGTCACGGATATGCTGGGGAGCGAAGGGGCTGGATGACATAAGGCTCTCGGTGGACTACTCGGGCAGGATGGTGAGCATGGGCCAGCGCTCGGCATAACGCTTGTCGGCTAAACGCTGGCGATAGGTTTCGATACTGACATGTGCCGTGTTGCGCCGCACCAGCAGACCGAACAAATCCTCCAGCCCCAGGGGAGCGACAAGCTGCAGCTGGTCGGCGTGATCGAGCCAGACACCGACTGCCGTCGCCGTCTCCGGCCAGGTCGCGATACCCTCCACCAGGCTGGTGATGGGTGCCGCCGGGTAGCCAAAATAAGGCTCGAACCAGGAATGCACCTGCGCCTGGTTGCTAACCTCCCACACCAGCGACGGCATCAGTCCGGTCAGCCGTGCCTGCAAGTCCGCATCATGTGCTGCATCGGTTACCGATGCATCGAAGTAAACCAGGTCCACATCGGATTCAGGCCAGGGTTGCGGCGTGCGGCCATGTGCCGCGTCCCATACCATATTGCGCACCACCCCAGCCGCCAGGCACCAATCAGGCAGATCCAGCGTACGTGCGGCACGCAAGGCCGCCATCAGCCATGGGGTAGCGGCAACCAGGGCCAGCAGGCGGGCCGCCAGATCCGGCTGCATGGCTCAGCTTTGCGCCAGCGACACCTTGGTCGCCCAGTCACCCTCGGGTGCCTGATGCTGCCGCATCTTGTCCAGCAGCTCGGCCGGGTTGTCTGCAACATGGAACAAGGCCAGGTGGCCAGACTTGATAAAGCCCTCCTGCTCGGCATGGTGTATCCAGGCCAGCAACGGGTCGAAGTAGCCTGCCACGTTGAGCAGGCCCACGGGCTTGCCGTGGATATGCAACTGCGCCCAGGTCAGTATCTCGAACATCTCGTCCAGCGTACCAAAACCGCCGGGCAAGGCGACAAAGCCATCAGAGCGCTCGGCCATCAGCGCCTTACGGGTGTGCATGCTGTCGACTTCAATCAGCTCGGTGGAATCCGGGTGCGCCAGCTCCTTGGCCACCATAAACCCCGGTATCACCCCCACCGTCTCGCCGCCTGCAGCCAATACGGCATCGGCAACCGTGCCCATCAAGCCGACTCTTCCCCCACCCCATACCAGCGTTAATGCCTGCTCGGCCAATGTCTGCCCCAGCAGGCTGGCCGCCTCGCGATAGGCAGGCCGCTTGCCGAACGATGAACCACAGAATACGCAAACCGACTTCATTTCATGACTCTCTGTCTAATTGGGGAAGCGTGGCGAGCGCATCTGCCGCCACCTTGAAAACCTGCATCCGCGAGACCCGCCGTACAGGCCAAGCGGCAATGCGGCATAGCCGGCCGCCTCGGTTGTGGCGCCGTCTTGACCAGCCCCATAACGCAGCAGCGCATGGGAGGCCTGTGTCTATGCGAGCGAAGAATCCAGCGACTAGCCTGCCGGCCGAGCCCTGCCGCTTGTGCTGGCTATCAGAGCACCGCCACCGGATAGGCGCCCAGCACCTTCACGAAGGCCGCACGTTCACGCAAGGCATCCAGCGTCTGCTGCACCCGTGCTTCACCGGTATGGCCTTCGATGTCGACAAAGAAGACGTATTCCCACAAGCCGGTACGCGACGGGCGCGACTCGAACTTGGTCATGGAGACGCCATGCTCGGCCAGGGGGCTCAGCAATTGGTGGACCGCGCCAGGCTTGTTCTGGGCGGACATCACCAGGCTGGTCTTGTCGCGGCCACTGGCCGTCGTATGGTGGTAACCCAGCACCAGGAATCGGGTGGTGTTATTGGGCTCGTCTTCGATATTCTCGGCCAGTTTGAGCATGCCGAACTTCTCCGCTGCAGCATCGCCGGCAATGGCAGCACATTGGGCGTCCAGGCTGGCCAGGCGTGCGGCTTCGGCGTTGGATGACACCGAGATGCGCTCCACCTCGGCGGGCAGGTTCTTGTTCAGCCACTCATGGCATTGGGCCAGTGATTGGGCATGCGAATAAACCCGGCGTATGCCGTCAAAGCTTGGGTCCTTGCGCAAGAGGTGGTGGTGGATGCGTAGCACCACTTCACCACAGACCTGCAAGGGGGTATTCACCATCAGATCCAGGGTACGGCCCACCGCCCCCTCGGTAGAATTCTCGACCGGCGCCACCACGTAGTCGGCACTACGCGCCTCTACCACCCGGAAGGCTTCGTCTATGCTGGCACAGGCCTGGGTAACGGCAGCATGGCCAAAATGCTTGATGGCGGCAGACTGGCTGAATGTACCCTCGGGGCCCAGATAGGCGATAGTCAGCGGCCGCTCTATGCTGAGGCAGGCCGACATGATTTCGCGGAACAGCTTGGCGACCGATTCATCCGGCAGCGGCCCCCGATTGGTCGCTTTGATGCGCGACAGCACCTGCGCCTCACGCTCGGGCCGGTAGACCAGCCCGCCGCCCTTGATCTCGCCTATGGCACGGGCATGGCTGGCGCGCTCGTTCAGCAGTTCAAGAATGCGGGTATCGAGTGCATCGATGGCGTCGCGGTGGGATTTGAGTTGTTCATCAGACATGCTGCACCTTGGCGAAAGCGCACCAAGCATAGGGTGGTGCGGGACGGATGAGCATAGCATGCCTCGGCGGTGCTGCTTTATGCCGGCTGGGCCTATAAGGCGTTACTGTGCTTCGCCCCTGCCATCTGCTCAAAAACCGCACATGGCCCATAGATTGGCCAGCACCACCTGGGATTCGGGCCGGATATAGGCCGCAAACACCGCCGCCAGCACGGCCACCACCAGGCACCAGCGCATCCAGGGTCTCATGTAGCTGCCATGGCCGTCGGCCGGCCTATGGCCTGCTCGCGTATGGGCCAGTTGATCAGGGCCGCACCGATGCCCAGGCCGATAGAGATGTACCAGACCAGGTTGTAGGAGCCTGTGTGGTCATACAGCCAGCCGCCCAGCCACACGCCAAGAAAGCTGCCTATCTGGTGCGAGAAGAAGACAAAGCCCGACAGCATCCCCAGGTGCTTGACGCCAAAGATGGTGGCAATCACGCCATTGGTCAGCGGCACGGTGGAGAGCCACAGAAAACCGATGACGGCAGCAAATATCCAGACGCTCCAGGCCGTCAGCGGCGCCAGCAGGAACACCGAGATAGCCACCGCCCGCGCAAGATAGATCATCGACAGCAGATACTTTTTACTGAAACGCGCGCCCAACTGCCCGGCGGTATAGGTGCCAAACACATTGAACAAGCCAATCAAGGCCAAGGCGACCGCCGCCACACTGCCCGGCAGGCCAAAATCCTTCAGATAAGCCGGCAGATGCACGCCGATGAACACCACCTGGAAACCACAGACAAAATACCCTGCCATCAGCATCTGGAAGCTGGGATAGCGAAAAGCCTCCCGCGCGGCCGCCCAAACGCTTTGCCCGGTACCATGCCCTGCCGCAGGTGCCTCTTCCTTCAAGCCCCTGGCGGCTGGGATGATCAACAGCGACATGGCGGACAGGATCAACAGGGTCGGTATCCAGCCTAGGCCGGAGATCAGTTGCTGCTCCACCGGCACCATCATGAACTGGCCAAAACTGCCTGCCGCCGAGGCGATGCCCATGGCTTGCGAGCGCTGCGACTCGGGCACGGCGCGACCAATCACCCCAAAGACGATGCTATAGGTCGAGCCCGACAAAGCCAGCCCCAGCAGCACACCGGCAGAACCAGAGAACATCCAGCCGCTGCTCGATACCGTCATCAAGGCCAGCCCTGCGGCATAGAGCAAGGCGCCGACCACCAGCACCCGCATCGCGCCGTAGCGGTCAGCCAGGGCGCCGGTGAAGGGTTGGGCCGCCCCCCATACCAGGTTCTGCAGACCCAGCGCCAGTGCAAACACCTCGCGGTTCCAGCCAAAATCCTGGGTGATGGGCTGCAGGAAGAAACCAAAGCCATGGCGTATGCCCATGGAGAGGGAGACGATGATGCCGGCGCAGATCAGCACCCGGCGGGCGGTGCCATTGAACATGGTATGACTCCCATTGGAATGGCTGCAATGTGCGCCTAAGCCGCCGGCTCGCCAAGAGACAGCACAGCGCAAATACACCATCACAGCAGCCCGGCCCACCTGTTTGGCAGAAAGTGATGGTAGATTGGCATTCATGCCACGCTGGCATGCGGCAGGATGTTAGCGCCCGTTCAAAGTACTAAGCGCCGCGAAACCCACCTTGTCCTTCGGGAGTCGTCAGCATGCCACGCCCGCCCCGCCACATACTCTTCCTGCTGTGCGACAGGATGAATCTGCTCGACATCACCGGCCCGCTGGAAGTCCTGTCGCAACCCAATCGCATCCATCCCGACACCCCGCCCTACCACATCAGCGTTGCCTCGCTTAAAGGCGGCCTTATCACCACCTCGGCCGGGGTGCGGCTGGATACCACTGCGATCAGCGAGATCCCGCTGGACGACATTGATACCTTGATCTTGCCCGGTGGCGGCGCAGGCTTTGTCCCGTTTGCCCCGCAAACCATGGTCGACTGGATCAGCATGCACGCCCCACAGATACGCCGCATCTGCTCCACCTGTACCGGCGCCTTCACACTGGCCGCCACCGGCTTGCTCTCTGGCCGCCGGGCAACCACCCATTGGCTGGCAGGCGAGGCCTTGCTCAAGCTGGATGCCACCATACAGCTGGAGGAGAACGCCTTGTTTGTACAGGATGGCAAGTTCTGGACAGCGGCCGGCGTGTCGTCTGGCATAGACCTGGCCCTGGCCTTGCTGGAGGCCGACCTGGGCCATCAGGCCGCCATGCAGGTGGCGCAAAGGCTGGTGGTATTCCTCAAGCGTCCCGGTGGGCAATCGCAGTTCAGCACGCCACTGCGCATACAGACACTGGATGGCCGGCTGGCCGATCTGCATGGCTGGATGGCGGCCAATCTGCAGGCCGACCTGAGCGTTCCCAGCCTGGCACGCCGCGCCAGCATGAGCCCCCGCAGCTTCGCTCGCCACTACAGCGAAAAAGTGGGCCTCTCCCCCGCCAAGGCCGTCGCCGCCATGCGACTGGAAGCCGCCAGCCAGGCACTCGCAGCCGGCCCGCAGCCCATCAAGACCATCGCGGCCCTCTGCGGCTTCGGCGACGAACAAGCCCTGCGTCGAGCCTTCATGCGCCAGTTTGGTGTTGCGCCACAGGCTTATCGGGAGCGATTCATGCGTAACATCGCCTGATAGCTTGTTCAAGGATTCGCACTCCATAGCGCTATCCTCTCGCCCCACCTCCTCCAACAACAAAGCCGGCAATGCCGGCTTTGTTGTTGGGGAAGACTGACGTTCGTTCAACCGTGATGCCGGGCAAAGTCCTGCATGAAAGCCGTCAGCGCTTTCACGCCTTCCAGCGGCATGGCGTTGTAGATGCTGGCACGCATACCGCCGGTCGAGCGGTGGCCCTTGAGCTGCAGCAGGTTGCGGGCACGAGCCTCCTTGATGAAGTCCTCATCCAGCCGTTCTTCTGCCAGCTTGAACGGCACATTCATGCGTGAGCGATAGGTCTTTTCCACCGGGCAGTGGTAGAAGCCATTCGAGGTGTCGATGGTTTCATACAGTAGCGCTGCTTTTTCGATATTGCGCTGCTCTATGGCCTTGAGCCCGCCCTGGCGCTGCATCCACTTGAACACCAGGCCCGCCACATAGATGGCGAAGGTGGGGGGCGTGTTATACATCGAGTCGCCCTCCGCCTGGATCTTGTAATCAAACATGGTGGGGGTACCGGGTACGGTCTGCCCAAGCAAATCTTCGCGCACGATGACGATGGTCAGGCCGGCCGGGCCGATGTTCTTCTGGGCGCCGCCATAGATCAGCCCGAAGCGGCTGACATCTGTCGGCCGCGACAGGAAGTTGGACGACATATCGCAGACCAGCGGCACGCCATCGCTATCAGGAATGAAGGGGAATTCCACGCCACCCAGGGTCTCGTTGGAGGTGTAGTGCAGATAGGCGGCCTGCGGGTCGCGCTGCCAGCTATCCTGTGCCGGCACGTAGCAATAGCCACGGTCTTCGGCACTGGCGACCACATGGGTGCTCACCCCGAACTTGCGTGCTTCCTTCATGGCCAGCTTGGACCAATGGCCGGTGTCGACAAAATCGATGCTGGTGTGACCACGTATCAGATTCATCGGCACCATGGCGAACTGGGTGGTGGCCCCGCCTTGCAGGAACAGCACCTTGTAGTTGGCAGGGATACCCATGACAGCGCGCAGGTCTTCCTCGGCCTCGGCCGCGATCTGCATGAATTCCTTGCCACGATGGCTCATCTCCATCACCGACATGCCGCTACCGTGCCAGTTGAGCAGTTCTCCCTGCACTTCTAGCAGGACTTCACGTGGCAAAACGGCAGGACCGGCGCTGAAATTGAAGACAGGGGACATGAATGCTCCAGAAAGTGGGGACCATATTCAGACTGCCCAAAGGCAGCCGAGTTTAACCGCGAGGCAAGCTATCGTGTACAACCAGGAGCCAGCCTCATCATGTTGCAGCACCAGGCCTCTGCAGCATGCAGCAGCCCTTCCTGAAAGATACAGCGCATCACCCTGCTGGGTGCCGGCCTGCCAGCCAACCCACACCCGTCGGCCCAGGTTCTCTCAAGAAGCCAACGGGGGGAAGGACGCCAGGCTACGCTGATGTCTAGCGCCAGGCCGTCCCCGACACAGGCTCAGTCCGTCCCCGCCAGCAGCGACCGGGTTCATCACAGGCTTCAAGACAGCAGGAAATGCGCACGCGCCACCGCTACTGGCTTGTTTTCATCTTCCTGCCAGGCTGTCATGCGCACATTGGCAACACGCTTGCCCTGCTTGGTGATATCGCAACGGGCATACAGGCTCTGGGCCTTGCCCGAGCGCAGGAAGTCCAGCGAGAAATCAATGGTACGTGGCACTTCGGCCGACTCGCGCGCCCAAACCAGATGCAGCAGTGCGGCATTTTCCATAAAGCCGCCTATAGCGCCGCCATGCAGCGCCGGCAGATGCACATTGCCGATATTGTGGTCACTGAAAGGCAGCTCAAACAAGGGCTGGCCGTTTTCTTCACGCATCACCACACCCAGCAGCTTGGCATAGGGTATCTGGTCGATGATGCTGTCGTAGTTACCGCTTTCCTTGGCGGCATGCAGGATTTCCAGTTGCACCATGGTCAGGCCCCTTCCTTCTTGCTGCCCAGTTGGGCCTGGCTGGATTCACGCATAAACGTTGCCACACCGTGGGCGATGGGCTGGTCGTTGCCTTCCTGGTAGGCCGTAGCCCGGGTAAAGGCAATCTGCCGGCCCAAGCGGTAGCATTCGGCCGTGCAGTACACCGGCTGGCCCGGTGTGGCGCCGCGCAGGTAGTCGATGCGCAGGTCCAGGGTGGCAATGGCCTCACGCTCATTGAGCATGGAGAACACCGACAGCGCACTGGTGGTATCGATCAGCGAAGTCATCACCCCGCCGTGCAATACGCCCGAGCGCGGGTTACCCACCAGTGCAGTGTTGTAGGGTACGCGCAAGGTCGCATGGCCCCGTTCGCCCATGACGAATTCAAGGCCTATGGTGGCCGAGTGCGGTATCTGGCAGAACCAGTTGGCCACATCCTCGAACAATGCCGGATTGAGTACCGGCAGGGGCAGGTTTTGCATCAGAAAGCTCCACAGGGTGGGCACGGCGGGCTGGCCTTGCATCAAGCATAGCCATCACCCGCCCTCGCGGCACCCCGATTACAAGATCAGGCCTCGTCGCCAGCAGCGGTTTCGCCACCCACGTCTGTACCCAGATCCTCCATGCCTTCTTCTTCGGCTTCTTCTTCTGTTTCTACTACTTTTTCAATACCCGAGAGCTTCTCACCCTCGTCCAGATTGATCAGGCGCACACCCTGGGCGCTGCGGCCAGTCTCGCGTACTTCGGCCACCGAGGTGCGTATCAGCACGCCGCCGGTGGTGATCAGCATCAGGCCATCGGTCTCGGTAACCAAGCTGGCGGCCACCAGCTTGAAGCCGGTTTTCTCGGTCAGGTCCATGGCGATCACACCCTGGGTACCACGGCTGGTATGGCGGAACTCGGCAATCGCCGTGCGCTTACCATAGCCGCCGTCGCTGGCGGTCAGCACTTGCCAGTCTTCCGAATCGGCCACCAGCAGCGAGATCACCTTCTGATCCTCCGCCAGCGACATGCCACGCACACCACGGGTATCACGGCCCATCGGGCGTACATCATCCTCGTCGAAGCGCACGGCCTTGCCGCCGTCGGAGAACAGCATGACCTGATGACTGCCCGAGGTAATAGCCACCCCAACCAGTTGGTCACCCTCATCAAGGTTGACCGCGATGATGCCCAGCTTGCGCGGGTTGGAGAAGGCCGACAACGGCGTCTTCTTCACAGTACCGCACTGGGTCGCCATGAACACATAATGGTCGTCGGTAAAGGCTTTTACCGGCAGGATGGCATTGATCTTCTCACCGTCCTGCAGCGGCAGCAGGTTGACGATGGGGCGCCCGCGCGAGGCACGGCCGCCTTGCGGCACATCGTAGACCTTGAGCCAGTAAACCCGTCCCAGCGAGGAGAAGCAGAGCACATAGTCGTGGGTATTGGCCACGAACAGGTTGTCGATGAAATCATCGTCCTTGGTCGCCGTCGCCTGCTTGCCACGGCCACCGCGCTTCTGAGCGCGGTATTCATCCAACGGCTGTGCCTTCATGTAGCCTGTATGCGACAGGGTCACTACCATTTCTTGCGGTGTGATCAGGTCTTCCAGGCTGATATCCTCGCCAAACGGCACGATCTCGGACTTGCGGCCGTCACCAAATTGGGTCTTCAGCTCGTTCAGCTCATTGGCAATGATGTCGGTAATCCGCTCGGACTTGGCCAGGATATCGAGCAGGTCGACGATCTTTTCCATGATCTCGCGGTATTCGGCTTCCAGCTTGTCCTGCTCCAGCCCAGTCAGGCGCTGCAGGCGCATGTCCAGGATGGCCTGAGCCTGGGCCTCAGACAGACGATAGCCATTGGCCTTCAGGCCAAACTCGGCCGACAGCCATTCTGGCCTGGCCTCGTCGCTGGCAACGCGGGAGAGCAATTCTTCCACCAGGGTGGAGCGCCACTCGCGGCTCATCAGCGCAACCTTGGCCTCTGGCGGCGTAGCGGCAGCCTTGATCAGCGCGATCACCTCATCCACATTGGACAGCGCAACAGCCAGGCCCTCCAGGGTGTGTGCACGCTCGCGGGCCTTCTTCAGCTCGTACACGGTACGGCGGGTTACCACTTCACGGCGGTGGCGCAGGAAGGCTTCCAGTATCTGCTTCAGGTTCAGCAAGCGCGGCTGGCCATCGACCAAGGCCACCATATTCATACCAAAGCTCGATTGCAGCTCGGTCTGCTTGTAGAGATGGTTCAGCACCACCTCGGGCATCTCGTTGCGCTTGAGTTCGATATAGATACGCATGCCCGACTTGTCGGACTCATCGCGCAGATCGGAAATCCCCTCGATCTGCTTATTGCGCACCAGGTCCGCAATCTTCTCGATCAGGGTCTTCTTGTTCACCTGGTAAGGCAGCTCATCGACAATGATGGCCTGCTTGTCGCGGCTGACTTCCTCGATATGGGTACGGGCACGCATCACCACACGGCCACGGCCGGTGCGGTAGCCTTCGCGCACCCCGGCAATGCCGTAAATAATGCCAGCGGTGGGGAAATCCGGCGCCGGGATCAGATCGATCAGCTCGTCTATGCTCATGTCGCTGTTATGCAGCAGCGCCAGCGCACCATTGATCACCTCGCCCAGGTTATGGGGCGGGATATTGGTGGCCATGCCCACGGCGATACCGGTGGAGCCGTTGACCAGCAAATTGGGCAGACGGGTGGGCAGAACCGAAGGCTCCAGCTCCTTGCCGTCATAGTTGGGGACGAAGTCGACGGTTTCCTTGTCGATATCGGCCATCAGTTCGACCGAGATCTTCTCCATGCGGCACTCGGTGTAACGCATGGCTGCCGCGTTATCGCCATCAATGGAGCCGAAGTTACCCTGGCCATCCACCAGCGTGTAGCGCAACGAGAAGTCCTGGGCCATACGCACCAGGGTGTCGTAGATGGCCGTATCGCCGTGCGGGTGATACTTACCCATGACGTCACCGACGATACGGGCGCACTTCACATAAGGCCGGTTCCAGACGTTGTTGGCCTCCTGCATGGCGAACAGCACGCGGCGGTGTACGGGCTTGAGGCCATCCCTCACATCAGGCAACGCCCGCCCCACGATGACGCTCATGGCGTAGTCGAGATAGGAGCGACGCATTTCCTCTTCGAGGCTTACCGGGATGGTTTCTTTGGCAAATTGTTGCAAATCGGTCATTTTTGGGCGTCTAGGGCGGGCGAATTAAGCAAAAATTTTACCACGCGCAGCTATCCGTCTCCAATTTGGCGTCAATTGTCATATTCTCCTGATTGCGGCGCGCTTGCAGCGTCAAGTAAACTCGGCCCCGACGTCGGTTCGGTTCGTATGACCGTCGCTAAATTCCATCCTGTCTTAACGGAGAATAACTATGCAGAAGATGAAGCGTACCCTGGTCGCCCTCGCTATGAGCGCAATCGCCGTTTCGGCTTACGCTGGCAAGGATGGCTATGCCACCGACCCGCGTGCCGCCGTTGTAAAGAACAACTATGGCGAATGCTGGCGCACCAGTTCCTGGAGCAAGGACAAGGCCATCGAAGAGTGCGATGCCGATCTGATGCCCAAGAAGGAAGTGGTCGCCCCTGCTCCGGCACCCGTAGCACCTGTGGTTGAGGCCCCCAAGCCCGCCGTTCCGGTGAAGATGGAAAGCCTGACCCTGAACGCCGCCGCCCTGTTCGATCTGAACAAGGCCACCCTGAAGGACGAAGGCAAGCAGGCACTGGACGCTGTTGCCGGCGTGCTGCTTGAGCGCAAGTACGATGCCAGCAAGACTCGCATCAATGTCGTGGGTCACACCGACCGCATCGGCAAGGATGAGTACAACCAGAAGCTGTCGGAAGAGCGCGCTGCCTCCGCCCGTGCCCACCTGGTTGAAAAGGGTATTCCTGAAGGCATGATCACCTCCGAAGGCAAGGGCGAATCCAGCCCGGTTACCCAGCCTGAAGATTGCAAGAAGGTGCTGAAGAACAAGAAGAAGCTGGTTGAGTGCTACGCACCTGACCGTCGCGTGGAAGTCGAAATCTACGCAACCGTTCAACAGTAAGCCTTAGCCTACTGTAGCGCCAAGCCCCGCCTCGTGCGGGGCTTTGTCTTTTCTGCCACAGCGCTGCCCACAGGGGCATTCAAGGCCGGTTCAGGCACCCGTGGTAGACTGGCAGCCTGTTATCAGCTCGCCATCAGGCCACCCATGCGCCCCTTACTACTGCTATTGCTGACCCTGCCCGCCTTCGCCGGTGGCCTGGAACAGCTCAAGGGCTTTTTGTCCCAGACCCAGGCCTTTACCGCCAGCTTCCAGCAAACTGTCAGCCAGAAAAGCGGCAAGCAGCAGCAAGCCAGCGGCACCATGGCCATCCAGCGGCCTGGTCGCTTTGACTGGAACTACGTCAAGCCGTACGAGCAGCGTGTCGTTGGTGATGGCAAGCAGCTGTGGATCTACGACCCCGACCTCAACCAGGTCACCCGCAAACGCCTGGACCAAGCCCTGGGCGACAGCCCGGCCGCCCTGCTGGCCGGCAGCAACGATCTAGAAAAATCCTACAAGCTGACCGATATGGGCAGCCGCGACGGGCTGGAATGGATAGAAGCCACCCCCAAGAACCGCGACAGTGGCTTCGAGAAGGTGCGCATGGGCTTCAAGGATGCCCAACCCATGGCCATGGAACTGGCTGACAGCTTTGGCCAGACTACCCTGATACGCTTCAGCAATATCAGCCGCAACCCCAAGCTGGACGCCAACCGCTTCAACTTCGTGCCGCCCAAGGGCGCGGATGTGGTGGCGGCTGATTGATCAAACCCTGCTGGCCTCTCTCAAGCGCCACGACACCAGGACGGTGCAGGCGGCGGGTGCGGGGAAGCAGACAACGTCCATGGCTCGTTGAGGCCATAGTGCCTGGCAAAACATTGCAGATCGCGTTTCGAACCAGCCCCTACCTCATCGGGAAACCAAGCAGCACCCATGTCAGACCTGTTTACCCAGACCCCGCGCCCTCCCCTGGCCGAATCCTTGCGGCCAGCCACCCTGGCAGAGGTGATAGGCCAGACCCATCTGCTGGGCGCAGGCAAGCCGCTGCGGCTCGCATTTGATGCAGGCAAGCCACACTCCATGATCCTGTGGGGCCCGCCAGGGGTAGGGAAAACCACCCTGGCAAGGTTGATGGCCTCGGGTTTTGACGCCGAATTCATTCCGCTGTCGGCGGTTTTCTCCGGCGTGAAGGATATACGGGCGGCCATGGATGAGGCTGAGCGCTACCTGCAGCGCGGCAGATCCACCATCTTGTTTGTCGATGAAGTCCATCGCTTCAACAAAAGCCAGCAAGATGCCTTTCTCCCGTTTGTGGAGTCCGGCCTGATCACCTTTATCGGCGCCACCACCGAGAATCCCTCGTTCGAGGTCAATTCAGCCCTGCTGTCACGCGCCCAGGTCTATGTACTCAAAGCCCTGACCGAAGCCGAGTTGCGTCTACTGGTGGCACGTGCGCAAAACAAGTCGCTGGGCCATCTGCAATTTGACGATACCGCGCTGGCCACCCTGGTGGGCTACGCCGATGGCGACGCACGCCGCCTGCTCAACCTGCTGGAGCAGACCGATACGGCGGCCAGCACAGCGGGTGTCAGCCAGATCGACGGCGAGTTTCTGCAGAATGCCCTAAGCCTGAACACACGACGCTTTGACAAAGGCGGCGATGCTTTTTACGATCAGATCTCCGCGCTGCACAAATCGGTGCGGGGCTCGAACCCGGATGGTGCCCTGTACTGGTTCTGCCGCATGCTGGATGGCGGCACTGACCCACGCTACCTGGCCCGTCGCATCATACGCATGGCATGGGAGGACATCGGCTTGGCCGATCCACGCGCAGCACAGATCACCCTGCAGGCAGCCGACACCTACGAGCGATTGGGTTCGCCCGAGGGTGAGTTGGCGCTCGCCCAGGCAGTGATCTACCTGGCCGTGGCCCCCAAGAGCAACGCCGGCTACATGGCTTACAAGGCCGCCCGGGCCTTTGTGGCCAAGGATCAATCACAGCCCGTGCCGGAGCACCTGCGCAATGCCCCAACCAAGCTGATGAAGCAGCTGGGCTATGGCGCCGAGTACCGCTACGCCCATGACGAGGACGATGGTTACGCCGCAGGCGAGCGCTACCTGCCGGACGGCATGGCCGAACCTGGTTGGTATCAGCCCGTAGCGCGGGGTCTGGAAGCCAAGATCAGCGAGAAACTGGCCCACCTGCGCCAACGCGATCAAGTGGCGCGATCTAGCAAGGACGGCGTGTAAGCACCTGGCGTATGCCGGATGCCACGCTGTCCCACCTTTCTGGCCGTCCGGCCATGTAAAGCGTTGAAAATCATTCATGCCCGGCGCGCTGGCGGTTAGAATCCGCCCCAAACCCGCTATTTGCCGTTTATTGCATACCGAATACAGAACAGGCTCGTCATGCTAGACATACAACAACTCCGTAACGATCTCGACGGCGTCGCAGCACGCCTGGCCCAGCGCGGCTACGCGCTCGATACCGCAGCCTTTGCTGCCCTGGAACACGAGCGCAAAGCCCTGCAGACCCGCACCCAAGACCTGCAGGCCGAGCGCAATGCCAAATCGAAGGCCATAGGCCAAGCCAAGTCGCGCGGCGAGGATGTCGCTCCCATCATGGCCAGCGTGGCCAATCTGGGCGACGAGCTGAAAGCGGCCGAGCAAAGCCTGGCGGCGCTGCAAGACAAACTCAACGACATGCTGCTGCACATCCCCAACCTGCCGCACGAGTCGGTACCGGTGGGCAAGGATGAAAGCGGCAACGTGGAACTGCTACGCTGGGGCACGCCACGCAGCTTTGACTTTGAAGTCAAAGACCATGTGGATATCGGTACGCCGCTGGGCCTGGATTTCGAGACCGGCGCCAAGCTGTCGGGTGCACGCTTTACCGTGCTCAAGGGCCAGATCGCCAAGTTGCACCGTGCCCTGGCGCAGTTCATGATCGACACCCAGACCGACGAGCATGGCTATACCGAGGTCTACACCCCCTACATCGTCAACCCGGAAGTCCTGTTCGGCACCGGCCAGCTACCCAAGTTTGCCGATGATATGTTCCGGGTTGAGCGCGGCGGCGAAGACGGCCAGACCCAGTACCTGATCTCGACCTCGGAGATTTCGCTGACCAATACCGTGCGCGACAGCGTGCTGAAGGCCGACGAACTGCCCATCAGGCTCACTGCCCACTCGCCTTGCTTCCGCTCGGAGGCCGGCAGCTACGGCCGCGATACCCGTGGCCTGATCCGCCAGCATCAGTTCGACAAGGTGGAGATGGTGCAGATCGTGGCGCCCGAGCAGTCGTATCAAGCGCTGGAGCAGATGCGCGGCCATGCCGAGGCTATCCTGCAAAAGCTTGAGCTACCCTACCGCGTCGTCACCCTGTGTACCGGCGACATGGGTTTTGGTGCCACCAAGACCTACGATCTGGAAGTCTGGCTGCCGGCACAGAACACCTACCGCGAGATCAGCTCGGTATCGAACTGCGAAGCCTTCCAGGCGCGCCGCATGCAGACCCGCGTCAAGAACGAAGCGGGCAAGAACGAGCTGGTGCATACGCTCAACGGCTCGGGCCTGGCAGTAGGCCGTACCCTGGTTGCAGTGCTGGAGAACTACCAGAATGCCGACGGCACGGTAACTGTACCGCAGGCGCTGCGCCCCTATATGGGCGGCGTGGACAAGCTGGCCTGATACAGCCAAGACCAACGGCCCTGCGGGGCCGTTTTTCATATCTGCCCTGACAGCAAGGAAGCGCATGGGCCATACCGTCATCATTACCGGCGCCAGCCGAGGCATAGGCGCAGCCACCGCCTTGCTGGCCGCTCGCCACGGCTATGCCGTTGCGGTGAACTACCTGCGCCAGCAGGCAGTGGCCGAAGCGCTTGTTGCGCAGATTTGTACGGCAGGGGGCAAGGCTAAAGCCATCCAGGCCGATATCGCACAAGAGAACGAGGTACTGCGGCTTTTCCAGCAGGCGGAACAGACGCTGGGGCCCTTGCGCGGTCTGGTCAACAACGCCGCCACACTGGAAACCCAGATGCGCTTGGACCAGATGGGGGCAGACCGCCTGCAGCGGGTCTTTGCCACCAATGTCATCGGCAGCCTTTTATGCGCGCGCGAAGCGGTCAAACGCCTGTCCACGCGCCATGGCGGCAAGGGTGGCGCCATCGTCAATGTATCGTCTGCCGCAGCACGCTTGGGCTCAGCCAACGAGTACATAGACTACGCAGCCTGCAAGGGGGCTATCGACACCCTGACCTTGGGCCTGGCACGCGAGGTCGCCGCCGAGGGCATACGGGTCAATGCCGTGCGCCCTGGTTTTATCTATACCGACATGCATGCCGATGGCGGCGAGCCCGGCCGGGTGGACCGGCTCGCCCCGCAAATCCCCATGCAGCGTGGCGGCCAGGCCGCAGAGGTGGCCGAGGCCATACTCTGGCTGCTATCCGACGCCGCCTCCTACACCACCGGCAGCTTTATCGAGGTCAGCGGTGGCCGATAGCGTCCGCAGCACTTCCCAATAAACTGCAAACGTAAAACAGCCCCTGCCAGAAAGACAGGGGCTGTCGGTGTGCCATCCGCTCAGCGGTTGGTACCACTATCCCACTTGGCCCTGCCCGCGCCATCATAGATCACCAGGTTGCCATCAGACTGCAACACCAGCCGTGTACCGCTACCGTGGGTATTGCTATCCCATTTGGCCTTGTTGGCGCTGCTATACACCACCAGATTGCCGTCCTGCTGGAATACGGCATAGTTGCCGCTACCCTGGGTTGAGCTGGCCCACAGCGCATCGCCCACCAATACGCCACGATCCAGGCGATACAACACCAGGTTGCCATCGCCCTGCATCACCAGTTGGCGCCGACGGGTGTTGATGGATTGATTGGCCCGCAGGGTCAGGCCGCCCGCCGCAACTTGCACTTCGCTGCTCAAGCCCGCCGGGTTGGCGCCGCTGAGGCCATTAACCCGCCAGTCGCCTTCATCCGCCTGATCGTCATGGTTGAGCCACACCGCCTCATGGCCTGCAGCTGCCCTGGCAAGCTTCAGCTTCTGGTTGTCCAGCGCATTGGCTGGCACCCGGAAATTGGCGCCATTGCCATATTCGGCCTGGCAGGCCGCCTGGCCACCCGCAAATGCACCTGCGGCGCGGGTCACCACCCAGCCAGCGGTGCTGTTCTGGCAGGCATAGGGCAGGCTGTTGCTGCAGGCACGGTCATCCCAGCGTCCGCTACCAAACTGCACGGCACAGTCCTGGTTACCGCCGTTGTTATTGGGCTCGCCCTCAGCCCAGCTCCACACCCCCGCAGCCAAGCGGCCATCACTGGTCACCATATTGTCCAGCGCCACGATATTGGCCCCCTCCCGCAATGCCGTGCTCACTTCGCTGGCATTGAGGTGATCCACACTGCCGCCGCTCACATAGCTGTTCAAGGAACCCACCATGGTCCTGTCTTCCCACACACGGCCAATATCGCCCAGGCCGGTGTAGACCATATTGGCCCACGATCCATTGCTGCTGCAGCTCTTGCCGCTGAAGATCAGCACCTTCTTGCCGGCCGCCATCACCTGAGCCTTGGTCAGGCTAGCCGGTATCGCCGCGCAGCCATTGCTGGTGTAGACCCAGTTGCCTATACGCTGGTTGACCTGGTTGTAGGCATCCTGATGGCGCCCATCCATATGGTCCTCGATATAGAGAATCACCACCTGGTTATCGCTGTCACTGCTGTTGAGCCACTTCTTCAGCTCATCCAGGCCCTCGGTCAGATATTTGTCGTTGACGCTGCATACCCCCTTGCCGCCGTTATGGCACAACAGCAAACGCTTGGGGTAGCTGATCAGGCTTTCCATCTTGGTGGTCCAGTGCGCATCCATCTCGATAAAACGAGCACCCATGCGCAACTGGTCGTAGATCGAGTGCTTTTGCTGCGGGTCCTGGTAGCGGCACCCCACCTTGAGATCGCACGCCTCGTAAACAGTGGAATTGAAGCTGTTATGGGTGCCCATCATGCTGTTGTCCGCCAGGGGCGAGTAGACCTCCAGCGAGCGCTGCAGCGACAGCGCCTTGCCGCTCCAGCTCTGCTGGAAATCGCCTATACCATCCGCCCAGGCCGAGCCACCGCTCAGCCCTGCGGCGATCAAACCGGCCAGGCTCAGTTGCAACAGATTCCTCTTCATTGTTCTCTCCTTTGTCTGTGTGTCTTTATGACGTCGCATTGCACCAGCCACGACTGCGGCTGACGGCGGCAGATTAGGGAGAGATTGTGGATAAATTATGGAGATTAGATTTTCGATAGGTAAATACTTAGGTCAGGCGGGAAGCCCCCGCCTTGCGCGCTGGGCACCGATTGGGCTGCGAACCAGAGCGCCTATGTCGAGTCTTTCAATGACCGCTTGGGGGACGCATGTCTTAACGAGCACGGGTGCACGGCGCTGCCGCACCGCACCGCACCGCACCGCACCGCACCGCACCCAAAAATAATTGGTAATTCCGTTAATCATCAAACGGAATTCCAAACCTGATTAAAATTTGAGACGAAGAAAGCAACAACACCAAACCGGTGGCAATATTGAAAAACAATGCCGAGCACGTGCCAAACGCAAACATCATTCCACACAAATAGTTTACATAAGGATCACCACCATCCTTGGAAAATCCCAATGAAATCGGAATAGCGGCAAAAGCCCCCATATGCAATGCGCTGACAAAAGGGTTATCCATAATAAATCGAAGCCCCGCAACATCTTCAATCAGCCCCACCTTTGCATAGCTCAGCAAGAACACTATTACTATAATAATACACGCCACCCAAAGCGTAGATGTTTCGCGCGAAAAACATTTCATAAAAGAAAATTTACTCTTTTCCATTCAACCTCCTTTAAAACAACCAATAACCGTTAAATTCACCACTGTAACTGAACAGTATTAGAAAATACAGTTGGCGCTCGACCTCCACGATAGAAGTTGAGAGGGTGTGTGCGCATACAACCAGCGCAGACAGAGCCACCTTGAAAAAGAAGGCCAAATTAACGAAAAGAGGTACAAGCAAAGTACTGGCCAATTGCAATACACCATACCATGTTATGCTGTAATCAACCATGATGCCGGCACTCAGTCAAAACCAGGCAATGCAGCACATGACTTTAACTAAGCAGATTCAATTTAGCATATTAATTCCTTGAATCTGCACCCCTAGCCGCCCAGAGCACGTATTATCACATCCGCCTTACTCGCAAGCGCATTAAACAGCATCAACCAAGCACTAAACCACATCACCGGAAAGGTCCAAAAAGGCTCAACAATATACGATTCCATCCTGAAAAGAACCGCACCCACCACCGGCACCACGCCAATTCCAATTACAACAAAGAATGCCCATCCGTTGGTCTCCCCACCTCCAATACAAACACCCGCCGCTAGCACCTGAGCACAACAAGCCGTAAAGGTTATCTTATTCAACCACTTCAGCCTTCCGCGAACCAGAGCCATTGGAAACACCGTAAAAGATGAAAAAGCCAATGACCGGAGCAGGAACTCCAAACCACTTATATTCTCGCTGAGTAAATTGCTTAAAAAATATACCATATCACACCTTACGATCCAAGAACCGCCGAAGGCACTACACCCGGCCAGTGCAAGACTGAGTGCACCATGTATACATTAGCCGCATAACCTGTGCAGGTTTCGCCGGGTCATTACATAAATCCATCTGGGGTTTGGGGAGACTCAACCTTCAGATGCGTTGTGCAACAAAGCCCAAACAGAGCATCTGAGTCGAGGGCGAACTAGTTCTTGCTCAGGCAATTAACGCCTAAGACTCAGAGACAATCACGTATTTGTGCAAAATCTTGGCAAGCACCCCACCAAAGACCATAATAACAATGGCGAGAGTACGTTGCCACGCTACATCAGCCCCGCCAAATAACAAAGAGCCCGAAATCACAAAAACCGCACCTACAAGCAATGAAAGATAATTACTCCGCAGAGCAATACCACAGTTGGCACAATACGGCTTATTCAGCGTAAAAAACAAAATACGTCTCTGCTTAGAAACAAGCCCCTTCTCGACAAGCCCAACGCCACAGTTAGGGCATATATTACCCCGACTCCTACTTTGCATGATGAATACCTATATATCTAGCCACTATTGTGAAAACAGCAATAGCCCGGAACTACTTGCGACGATGCAAATTCTAGCAAACCAAACGAAGCAGACAATGCAAAAAGTGTCGTACCAGAAACGACCCCATGCCAAATCATACTCTGCATATACGAAGATTCCCGCGATAATTGCAGCCATCGCCTCACTCACCACCCTCCTCAACTAGTACCGCAACGGTTTCGGTGATCTGCCTACGCAGCCAGCGCAAGCCGCTATCCGCATCTCGGCTTCGGTGCCAGATCAGGCTAACCTGCACGGGTGGCACCGACATAGGTAGGGGATGTAGCGTAATCGGCAGGTAGGTGGCGAAATGCTGGGCCAAGCGTAAGGGCATAGTACCCAGTAATTCAGAGCCCGCCACCACGGCCGGTATGCTCATGTAAAAGGGAACATGGAGTGCCACGCGGCGTCGGACCTTGGCCGATCCGAGCACAATTTCCAGCGGCGAACCACGGCCTGCCCTTGCGGGTATGGTCACATGCTCGGCTGCCTCGTAAGCGGCCATGTCCAGACTACCCCCTGCCAGCGCAGGGTGATCGCGCCGGGCGATCACCACCAGTTGCTCCTCTAGCAAGGGTATATAAGCCAGTTCCGACTCATCAAAATGCAGATAATCGATAGCCAGATCCAAGCTGCCCGCGGCCAGACGCACCGGCAACTCATCAGCCACATCAGGCTGCACCCCCAGGCGTACCCCTGGTGCCTGGCTACGGACGCGAGCCCACAGGCGCGGTAGCAAGGCGAACTGGGCATAATCATTCATGGACAGCGCAAAACCTTGTTCGGCCTTGGCGGGGTCAAAAGCGGGCGGCGGAGCCAGGCTGTCCTGCAGTAGCTTCAACGCCGCACGTATAGGCCCATGCAGCGACTGGGCGCTTGGCGTCGGTGTCATGCCACGGGCGGTGCGCACAAACAACGGTTCTCCCAGCTGCAGGCGTAACCGTGCCAAGGCGTTGCTGACCGCAGGCTGGCTCATGTGCAGCCGCAGCGCCGCACGCGTCAGGTTACGCTCCAACACCAATGCATCAAACACACGGAGCAGGTTCAAATCCAGCTGATGTAATTTCACGTTCATGAATAATTGTACGCATGAATATCCATTAGAAAGATAATCTTAGCGCAGCTAGTCTAGGCATCACCACACCAGAGGATGCCAGAAATGCTTCCACAGCCATCAGCTAGCGCTATTTCTCCCAGCCACCTCGACCATGACGTAGCCGATTTTCGTGCGCGGTATCGAGCAAGCATTTCGCCACATTATTCGCCTTGGCTGCATGGCGGCTTCGTACTCACCTATGGCCTGGTGTGCATGGCATTCTTCTGGAGCCGTATTGAGGCGCCGCTGCGTCCGCTCGATTGGCTGGCACTGCCTATAGCGCTGCTGCTCGCCAACTGGGGCGAATACACCATCCACCGCCACCTTGGTCACCATAAGACACGGCTAGGCAGGCTCTTCTACAAACGCCACACCGGCGACCACCACAGTTTCTTTGCTGAGCATGCAATGCAACCCGACAGCCCACATGACTGGCGAGTGATCCTGTTCCCACCCTGGCTGATCGTGCTGGTCAGTGCCGGTCTGGCACTACCAGCCTGGGCACTGCTGCATGCTCTCAGCGCCAACTTTGCTGCCTTGTTCGCAGGCATGCTGATGGGTAGCTATCTGCTCTATGAGTTTACCCATGCTTGTGAGCATCTGCCCGATAGCCACGTACTGGCCCGCCTGCCTGGCATCCGCACAATGCGCCAGCTGCACGCCCTACACCATCGCCACGGACTGATGCGCGATCACAACCTGAATATCGTGTTCCCCTTGATGGACTGGCTATATGGCAGTCTCTACCGGGAAGAAAAAAATGGCGCGGCGATCGTGCCAGGCCTGACTCGGATGCGACACACCATCGACGTCGCGGCCTCGCCCATGGCTGTACTCAACTATGCCTCGACGGCCACGGCTTGGCCGCAATGGCACCCGTCCTCGCTGGCGGTATATGCGACGCCAGGCCCCTTGGCCGCTGGCTGCCATTTCAATGAGGACATTCATGCCGGCGGCCGACGTGGCAAACTCCGCTGGCAGGTAATCGCTCACCAGCCTGGCGAACATTGGTCTGCTCAGGCGCAAGGTGACCATGGCTTGACGCTGCATCTGGCTTATAACTGCTCACCAGCCCATGGCGACCCCACTCGCACCGTATTTGAGCGCAAACTGGACTATCGACTGCCAGGTCTCGGTTGGCGGCTCTACAACTACCTGATTGCACGACGGCGGGTGGAACGGGAATCACAGCTATCCCTGCAGCAGCTCAAGCACTGTATCGAGCAAGGCTGAGCACGACCAGATCTACAGGCCCGTGCCACGCCCGCAACCAGCTTGGCTACCCAGTGTGGCCAGATAATTGCGCCTGCAAGGCATGGGCCATACAGCCCCCCCCAAAAAAATCAGTTGAGGCTGTACTTAGCCAACAGCGCCTTCCAGGCCGGGTCTGACTTACTCGCGGCCATGACTTCGTCCAGCGCAGCCACCAGCTTGTCTTCTGCCTTGGCTGCAAAGATATGCCGGCTAAAACTCATGTGCGGCGTAGCAGAAACATGCAATTTGCCATCGAGTCCATTGTGCTTGATAAGGTAGCGGTACATGGACTGCGACATGATGGTTACATCCGAACGCCCTGAGGCAACCTTCTGCAGATTGGCCAGTTCGGTAGCCACGTCGTCACGATAGATATCCTTGCCGAAGCGCTCCTCCAGACCGGCATACTTGTTACCCAGTATGCCGGCAAAGCGCTTACCCTTCAGCGTATCCGGATTGACGTATTCAATCTTTTTCGCAGGGTGCGAGAGCACCCCGTTGGCATCTTCCATCAGTACGGCAGACCATCTGAAGCGTGTCTTGTCCGCATCCCCTACAAATTGCGGGCTCATGAACAACACCACCCCTTTGAATTTGGGGTCATTGATTACCGTACTATTCAGGCGCTCACGCGGCACAGTGCTTAACGTGAACTGATACCGCCCCTTCAGTTTGCCATTCAGGTAAGACACCACATCTGCCGCCAAGCCACCTTGCCCCACCACAAAAGGCTGTGACTGATAGGTGTTGTAAGCCTTCAAAGCCTCTTCTGCCATCGCAGGCGCCACTAGGCTCAATAACAGCCCATACCGGATCAAACCCATCATGGTCTCCTTGTCGGTATAGATAGGCGGGCCACACCTCTTGCCTAGCGACATGACACAAGCGCTCAGGCATAGATACCCAATCCCGCCAACAACGTCGCCAGCGCCACACATGCAACGCTATTGACTCACAAAGCATAGCAAGTACAGCGCGGATTGCATTTTTCACCGCAGCCCCACCGGGAAGGTCATGTCACTGCATACGTAGCAGCAACCCC